>DWYI01000056.1 GCA_019118765.1 Candidatus Allofournierella merdavium
ATGTCGGAGATGGAGTCGTGCAGGCCGAAGCCGGTCACCAGCAGGGCGGTGCAGCCGGCGATGCCCACCACCGTCATGAAGAAGCGCTTTTTGTAGAGGAACAGGTTGCGGGCGGTGACCTTGTGGGTGAACCGCAGCCGCCGCCACACCGGGCCGATGTGCTCCAGCAGGATGCGCTTGCCGGCCTTGGGGGCCTTGGGCAGCATCAGGCTGGCGGGCTGCTCCCGCAGCTCGGCCCAGCAGGCGTTCAGGGTGGCCAGCAGGCCGTAGCCCCAGTTGAAGGGGGTGAGCAGTTCGGGCAGGTCGTACATGATGTTGTAGGCGCTGAGGATGATGCGGGGGAACAGCTGCATGCCGATGAGCATGCCCGCCGCGCTGCCCGCCAGACTGGCGGCCAGGGCGTAGAGGATGTACTTGGCGGCGATCTGGCCGCGGGTGTAGCCCAGGGCCTTCATGGTGCCCACCTGGCCCCGCTCTTCCTCCACCATGCGGGTCATGGTGGTCAGCGCCACCAGCGCCGCCACCAGGAAGAAGAACACCGGGAACACCGTGGCGATGGCGGCGATCTTGTCGGCGTTGTCGCCGTAGCTGGAAAAGCTGGTGTTGTCGCTGCGGTCGCCCAGCACCCACTTGCCCTTTTCGATCTGGCGCACTTCGCTCTCGGCGTCCAGAATTTCCTCCTTGCCGTCGGCCAGTTCCTGCTCGGCCTCGGCCTTGGCGTCCTCGTATTCCTGTTCGCCGTCGATGAGCTCCTGCCGGCCTTCCTCCAGTTCGGCCAGCCCGTCCTCATACTGCCGGCGCGCGTCCAGCAGTTTTTCATCCGCCTCCGCGAAGGCCTTTTCGGTGGAGGCGATGGTGTCGTTCAGTTCCTGCTCCTTGGCCTGGAGCTCGGCCCAGCCGTCGGAAAGCTGCTTGCGCCCGGCGTTGATCTGGGCCTGCTGCTCGTTCAGCGCCGCCAGCGACGCGTCCAGGGTGGCGCCCTGGTCCGCCAGCGTCTGCAGGCCCTCTTTCAGCTGGTCCAGCTGTTCCAGCTGCGCCGGGTCGAAGCCCTCGGGCAGGGAGGGCGCAAGGCCCACCAGCGTCTGCACCTGCCCGATGGCGGCGATGGTGGCTTCGTCCGACTGGTCGGAGGTGTCGATGGCGGGCAGACCGTACTGGATGAGCAGGGGATTGATCTGGGTCTCCACCATGGTCCAGAAGGCGGCCTTGCCCGCGCTCAGCTGGTCCAGCTGGGTGCGGCCCGCGTCCAGCTGCTCCTGGGCGTCGTCCAGCTGGTCCTGGGTGTCCAGGATCTTTTCCTTGGCGTCGGCGATCTCCTGCTTGTAGCCGGGCAGCAGAAGGTAGAACTGGTTCTTGTTGGTGTCCAGCTCCGCCTGACCGTTGTCTATTTCCACCTTGGCGTCCGCCAGCTCCTGCTCCGCGTCCGCCAGTTCCGCCCAGCCGTCCTTGAGCTCCTGTTCCGCGTCGGCCAGTTCCTGTTCGGCCTCGGCCTTCTTGTCGTTGTATTCCGCCCAGGCGTCGTCCAGCTCGGCTTCGGCATCGTCGATGATCTCGTCGTAGCGGGCCTGCACCCGCTCGTCCTTGATGGCCTCAAGGCCGTCCATCACCGCGCCCACCTTGTTCTCGTAGGCCGCGGAGAAGGAGTTCAGCTCCCGCGCGCCCTCCACCGAGAGGTAGAAGGTGGTGTAGTAGTCCATGTCAAAGCTGGACTCGGGGGCATAGGCGAACAGGTCGATGGTGCCGGTGCCGGCGTTGGTGTATTCGGTCTCCACCGAGAAATAGGCCGCCGAGCGCACGGTGCCCACCACGGTGAAGGTCTGGGGCAGCGCGTCGGTGACGTCCTCGTCGTTCTCGGTCTGGTTCACCGTCAGCACGTCCCCGATGGCGGGGATGGTGCCGGAAAAATCCTTGGTCAGGCCCACGGCGATCTCGCCGGGGGCAGAGGGCATCCGCCCGTCCACAAGGGTCAGCTGGTTGAGCTGCTCCTCCTCGGGCAGGCTTTCTTCGGGGATGCTCTGCAGCCGGGTGGTCAGGCTCTCGCCGCTCTCGCTGGTGAGCACCAGGTCCATGTCCCGGGCGGGCATGACCCCTTCCACCCCTTCCACCGCCCGCACGGCGGCCAGGTCCTCGTCGGTGAGGCCCTGGGTGGACTGTATCTTGATGTCATAGAGGTTGGCCTCGCGGCAGTAGGTGTCGGTGGAAAGGCGCATGTCCACCGGCGAAGCCAGCAGGCCGGAGAGAAAGCCCACGCCCAGCGCCACGATGGCAAAGATGGCCACAAAGCGGGAGAGGCTTGCGCGCACGGTGCGCAGGATGGACTTCCAGTAGGTACGGTTCAGCAACGTTTGTTCACCACTCGATCTGTTCCACCGGCGTGGGGTTGGGATTCGTCTCGTTGGAGATGGCCTGCCCGCTCTTGATGCGGATCACCCGGTCCGCCATGGCGGTGAGGGCGCTGTTGTGGGTGATGACGATGACCGTGCGGTGGGTGTTTCGGCAGGTGTCCTGCAGAAGTTTCAGCACCTGCTTGCCGGTGTTGTAGTCCAGCGCGCCGGTGGGCTCGTCGCACAGAAGGATCTTCGGGTTCTTGGCCAGCGCCCGGGCGATGGACACCCGCTGCTGCTCGCCGCCCGAAAGCTGCGCCGGAAAGTTGGCCATCCGCTGCCCCAGGCCCACATGCTCCAGCGTCTCGGCGGCGGGCAGGGGGTCGCGGCAGATCTCGCTGGCCAGCTCCACGTTCTCCAGGGCGGTGAGGTTCTGCACCAGGTTGTAGAACTGGAACACAAAACCCACGTCGTGCCGGCGGTAGCCGGTGAGCTGCCGCTGGGTCATGGCGCTGATCTCGGCGCCGTCCAGCCAGATGTGGCCCTCGTCGCACACGTCCATGCCCCCCAGCATGTTCAGCACGGTGGTCTTGCCCGCGCCGGAGGGGCCCACGATGACGCAGAACTCCCCCTTGTCGATGTGGAAGCTGATGTGGTCGGCGGCGGCGATGCGCACTTCCCCCATCTGGTAGTACTTGCACACCTTGTCGAATATCACGAAATGCTCCCGGCCGTCCATGCCAGATCCCTCCGCCCTGCAAAGTTGAAAGAAGGGCGCTGCGCGCGCCCGGTCCTTTTACCTCATATTATAAAGAAAAGTGTGGCGTTTGTGTGGGCTAATTTGTAAATTATCTATGAAAAAAGCCCCTTTTTTGGCCCTTTTTCCTCCCCGCGCCGCCCGGCGGCGAAAAAGAGGAGCGCGGCGCGGGCAAAAGGCCTGCCGTGGGCTTTTTTTGGCGGGGCGGGTGTGATACAATAAAGCAGAGCGCGTGCCCGGCACGCCGCCGCCCCAAAAGGAGGAACGACCCGTGATCGATCTTGTGACCCTGCGGGAATTTTTGTTTCGGGAAAAATACCTGCGCCAGGTGCGCCACATCACCCTGAACCCCGGCGGGCCGGGGGTGGTGCGGCTGCACATGGTGCCCCCCGCCACCCGGCTGCGGCGCAGCGTGCCCTATGTGGTGATCCTCAACGGCCGCGACGTGCTGCCGCTGAACATCTCCTGGGCCATCCTGCTGGCCTGCCTGATGGACGCCCTGGCCCCTTACGCCGACCGGGAGGTGCCCGACGAGGCGCTGGAGGGGGTGGCCGCCAAAGCGGTGGACGCCGCCCGGCGGGTGTACCCCGGGGTGAAGCCCGCCCGCATGCGCGCCGAACTGGACCGGATGCTGCAAAGCTTCATCGCCATCGCCCGGGGCCAGCAGCCGCCGGAAGAGGTGGCGCCCATCAGCCTGGGGGACTATGCCCCCCAGATGACCGCGCCGCACCGGATGGACCTGATGATCAGCGCCATGGAGAAGGAGGGCCGCTGGAACTGCAACCAGAAGTGCCTGCACTGCTACGCCGCCGGCCAGCCGGAGGCGGGCCTGGAGGAGCTGGACACCGCCGGCTGGAAACAGGTGCTGGAAAAGCTGCGGGCCGCGGGGGTGCCCCAGGTGACCTTCACCGGGGGCGAGCCCACCATGCGCGCCGACCTGGCGGAACTGGTGGACGCCGCCCGCTGGTTCGTCACCCGGCTGAACTCGAACGGCCGGCTGCTCACCCCCGCGCTCTGCAAGGCCCTCTATGAGGCGAGCCTGGACAGCGTGCAGATCACCCTGTACAGCGCCGACGCCGCCGCCCACAACGAACTGGTGGGCGCGCCCGGCTTTGCCGACACGGTGGCGGGCATCCAAAACGCCCTGGCGGCGGGGCTCTCGGTGAGCGTGAACACCCCGCTGTGCAGCCGCAACGCCGACTATGCCGCCACGCTGGCGTTCCTCCACGGCCTCGGGGTGCGCTACGTCACCTGCTCGGGGCTCATCCCCACCGGCGGGGCCCTCACCGAGGGCAGCCGGGCCACCCGCCTGTCTCCGGAGGAACTGGAAGCGCTGCTGAAGCAGGCGGTGGAATACTGCGCCGCAAACGGCATGGAGATCGATTTCACCAGCCCCGGCTGGCTGCCCCCCGAGACGCTGCTGGGCCTGGGGCTGCCCATGGCCCCCACCTGCGGGGCCTGCCTGAGCAACATGGCGGTGGCCCCCGACGGCACGGTGGTGCCCTGCCAGAGCTGGCTGACCGATGACGGGCTGGGCAACATCCTCACCGATGACTGGAAAACCATCTGGCACAGCCCCCGGTGCGCCGCCATCCGGGCCGAGAGCGCCAGGATGGACCACATCTGCCAGCTGCGGGAAAAGGAGGGCGCGCAATGAAAAAACGGAAACGCTTCGCCCTGGCCTTCGCGGCGCTGGCGCTGCTGACGGCGGTGCTCTTCTGCCCGGCGGCGGGGGCGGCCAACCTGGACGAGATCGAAAAGTATTTCATCACCGTGCGGCTGCAGCCGGACGGCAGCGCCGAGATCGACTATGACATCCACTGGAAGGTGCTGGACTCCACCACCGCCGGGCCGCTGGAATGGGTGAAGATCGGCGTGCCCAACAATAACATCGAGCCGGTGAGCCACAGCGACACCATCGCGGCCCTCTATCCTTACCAGGAGGGGGGCAGCTACGTCCGGCTGGACCTGGACCGCAGCTACTACGCTGGCGAGACGGTGCGCCTGGAGTTCACCCTCCATGTGACCCACCTCTATGAACTGTACGACGACGGCTCGGTGAACTTTGAGTTCACCCCCGGCTGGTTCGACGAGGCCGAGACAAAACAGCTCACCTTCACCTGGGAGGACGGGGCTGCCCGGGCCAGCTATGGCGCGGGCCTGGACGGCGCGGTGGTCACCGGCGAGTTGTTCGACACCCCGAACGGGGTGCAGGGAGAGTGGACCGACCTGCCCAGTGGCGCGCGCCTCACCTTTACCGCCGACTACGCGGACCAGTCCGCCTTTGCCGCCGCCCCGCTGGACCCCTCCATGGACCGGAACAGCGCCGACACCGGCGGCTGGGAGATGGGCGACATCGTGGTGCAGCAGAGCAGCGTGGACGTGGACGCCCTGATGACAATGGTGCTGGTGACCGTGGTGATCCTCTGGATCATCCTGCGCCGCGCCTCCGGCAATTATTTCCTGGGCGGTTTCGGGGGCTGGTTCTGGCCCCACCACCACGGCGGGCCCCGCCCGCCCCATGGCGGCGGGGGCGGCGGCGCTTCCGGCGGCTTCGGGGGCTTTGGCGGCGGCTCCAGCCGGGGCTCCGGTGCGGGCCGGCGCTCGGGGGGCGGCTGCGCCTGTGCCTGCGCCTGCGTCTCCTGCGCCTGCGCCTGTGCCTGCGCGGGCGGCGGGCGGGCCGGCTGTAGCGCCAAGGACTTTAAGGGCGCGGTGAACGCCGCCGCCCTGCACGCCATTCTGGAACAGAACAAGGAGGAGTGACCCATGGCCGGCAGCACCGACTGGGAGGACCTGATGAACGGGGTGTTCGGCCCCGGCGGGCGCTTTCGGGGCGCGGCGGGCGGCAAAGGGCCGGAAAAGGACCTGGCCGACGTCCAGAAGAAGCTGGAGGAGGCGGCGGCCCGCACCGCCGCGGCCGCCGACGCGGCCAAAAACACCGACGGCGCCCGCCTTTTGCGCAACAGCGAGGAACTGACCAGGCAGCTGGAGGAACAAAGCCGGGAGATCAGCCGGCTGGGCCAGGGCCTTGCCCGGGAGATGGAGCGGGACGGCCTGCTCACCCCGGCCCAGGCGGCCGCCGCCGCGCCGGCGCCGAAGGACAGCGACGCCGCCTTTGAGCGGGCGGCGCAGCGCCAGCGCGCCGCGCTGGCGGGCCGGGAGGATTTCTCCGCCGCGCTGCTGGCGGCCTTCCGCCGGCCCTTCGTGCTGGGCGAGGCGGGGGAAAAACCCCGCAACGTGATCGTGCTGGCGGGCAAGGCGGGCCGGGGGCGGCACTACGCCCTCACCGAGACGGTGAAGGCCCTGAAGGAAGAGGGGCTGCTCACCGGGGGCGTGGCCTGGATGGACCTGGCCCTCTACGGCAGCCCGGCCCAGGAAAAACTCTTCTTGCAGGACCTCTACGCCGCCCTGGCCGGCCCCGACCCGGTGCTGGCTTTTGAGAACGCGGAGAGCTGCCACCCCGGCTGCCTGGCCCTGCTGGCCCAGCTGGCCGAGACCGGCAGCGCCCGGCTGGCCAGCCGGTATGTGGTGCAGAAGGGGATGCTGGTGGAGACCGGCACCGCCCTGGCCCCCGGCGCGGTGGGCACTCTCAGCGCCAGGGGCAAGTATCTGGTGTTCCTCTGCCCCGGCGGAAAGCGAGCGCTGGCGTCGCTGCTGGGGGCGGCCTTCGCCAGCGCGGTGGGGGACGAGTGCGAGGCGCCGGCGTTCTGCAAAGAAGAACTGCTGGCCATCGCAGGGCGGCAGCTGAACGGGCTGGCCCGCAGGACAAAGGAGCGGCTGGGCTGGACCCTCACCGCGGCGGGCGAAGGGCTGGCGGACCTGGTAGCCCAAAAGGGCGAACAGGGGGTGGGCCGGCTGGCGGACTTCTGTGACCGGTGCTTCGCCGCCCTGGCGGAGCACAAGCTGCGGGGCCGCAAAGCCGCCGCCGTCACCCTGCAGGCGGGGGAGAACGGGCAGGTGCTGGCCGCCTTTGACGGGGGCGAGCCGGTGGACCTGCTGGCCGTGCTGCCCGCAGAATACACCGGCGACCTGGCGGAGGTGAAGGCCGAACTGGACGGCATCATCGGCCTTCGCGAAGTGAAGGACTATGTGCTGCGGCTGGAGGACGCGGTGGCCGTGCAGCGCCGCCGGGCGGCGGCGGGCATGAAGACGGCGGGCGTGTCCATGCACATGATCTTCACCGGCAACCCCGGCACCGGCAAGACCACCATCGCCCGGCTGGTGGGCAGGTATCTCAAGGCCATCGGGGCCCTCTCCGGCGGGCAGCTGGTGGAGGTGAGCCGGGCGGACCTGGTGGGCCGCTATGTGGGCCACACCGCGCCGCTGACCCAGAAGGTGATCCAGTCGGCGCTGGGGGGCGTGCTGTTCATCGACGAGGCTTATTCCCTCTACCGCGGCGAGCAGGACACCTTCGGCCTGGAGGCCATCGACACGCTGGTGAAGGGCATGGAGGACCACCGGGACGAACTGGTGGTCATCCTGGCGGGCTACACCAAAGAGATGGAGGAGTTTTTGCAGGCGAACAGCGGCCTGCGCAGCCGCTTCCCCAACAAGATCGAATTCCCCGACTACACCGGCGCCGAACTGCTGGCCATCACCAAACTCACCGCCAAGGGCCGGGGCTACCGGCTGGCGGCGGAGTGCGACGGGCCGCTGCTGGCCTTCTACGACCGCAAACAGGCGGAGAACGCCGCCGAGAACGGCAATGGCCGGCTGGCCCGCAACACCCTGGAGGCGGCCATCCTGAACCAGGGGCGGCGGCTGGCGGCGGAGCCGGACGCGGCGCTGGACGAACTGCGCCCGGGGGATTTCCAGCTGGACGAATAACAACGAAACACAAACAAAAAGCGCCCCCACCGGGCGGAGGGAAGCCCCCGCCGCCCGGGCAGCCGGGGGCGCCTCTTTGCGGAAAAGAGAGTGGGAAGGAACAAATGAAAAAGTATCTTGACCGGGCGCTGGCCTTCGCGAAGAGCGAGGTGGTGCTCTGCGCCGCCGCGGTGCTGGCGGTGCTCTCCATGGCGGCGGTGCCGCCGGACAGAGGGTATCTCGACTATGTGGACTGGGACACCCTGGCCCTGCTTTTCAGCCTGATGGCGGTGAGCAAGGGCCTGCAGGGGCAGGGGGTGTTCGACGCGCTGGGCGCGGCGCTGCTGGGGCGGCTGTCCACCACCCGGCAGATGCTGCTGGTGCTGACCTTTCTGCCCTTTTTCGTGAGTATGCTGGTGACCAACGACGTGTCCCTCATCACCTTTGTGCCCTTCGGGCTGGTGGTGCTGGAGATGGCCGGCTGCGAGCGGCTGGCCATCCCGCTGGTGGTGCTGCAGACGGCGGCGGCCAACCTGGGCAGCATGCTCACCCCCATGGGCAACCCCCAGAACCTCTACCTCTACAACCGGTCGGGGATGGCCTTCGGCAGCTTCTGCCTGCTGTTGGCCCCCTACGCGGCGGCCTCGGCGGCGGGCATCGCTCTGTTGGCCCTGGTGCCCAAAAGCGAAAAAATGCACGCCGAGGTGAAGCCGGAACAGCAGGGCAGCCCCCGGCGCATCGCCCTCTTCGCCGCCCTGGGGGCGGTGTGCCTTTTGTGCATCGCCAAGCTGCTGGCCCCGCTGGCCGCGGCGGGGCTGACGCTGGCGGTGCTGCTGGTGGTGGACCGGCCCCTTTTGAAAAAGCTGGACTACGCCCTGCTGGCCACCTTCGTGGCCTTCTTCCTCTTCATCGGCAACATGGGCCGGCTGCCCGCCTTCTCGGCCTTTCTGGCCGGGGCGCTGGCCGGCCGGGAGGTGGAGGTGGCGGTGCTGGCCAGCCAGGTGATCAGCAACGTGCCCGCCGCCCTGCTGCTGGCGGGGTACAGCTCCAACTGGCCCGCCCTCATCGTGGGGTGCGACCTGGGGGGCCTGGGCACCCTCATCGCCTCCATGGCCAGCCTCATCTCCTACAAGTTCTTCGCCCGCCGCTACCCCGCCCAAAAGGGAAAATACCTGCTCTGGTTCACCCTGGTCAACGTGGGGCTGCTGGCGGTGCTCATGGTTTTGTATTATTTGGTAAGATAATACATATTGTAAAATAGCTGGATGAAAAAGTGCCCGGCGCGGGGGATCTCACCGTGCCGGGCACTTTTTGTGGAAAGGAAAAGCCGCCGCGGGAACGGGAGCCCGGGGCGGCAAAAGGGAACGGATCTGCGGGCAAAGGCCGCCGGGGCGGACCGGTCGTCCGGCCCGACGCGGCCCGGCATGGGCCGGCGGGAATCGGGGCGGAGAGGCGCCGGGGCGAAGGCCGGCTTCCGCCGCCGGGCGCCGGCATATGCCGGGAGAGGGGGAGGGGTGCCGGCCCTCAGCCCTGCCACATCAGGGCGCCCTGGCCGCGCCAGGCCTCCCAGGGGCTGATGGGGATGTCGTACAGGCGCATCTCGCAGGTGATGTGGCCCTGGGTGGTGCCCAGCACATCGTTCTGGGCCACATACTCGCCCTCGCTCACGTCGATGCGGCCCAGCAGGTAGAGGATGCTCTTGAGGCCGCAGCCGTGCTCGATGACCACCGTGCGGCCGGCGCTGCCGGCGATGCCCGCGTAGACCACCCGGCCCGCCGCGGGGGCCAGCACCTTCTTGCCGGGGGTCACCGCCATGGTCACGTTGACGCTGCGCCGGGGAACGATCTGCTCGTTGAGCACCGCCAGTTCGGGATAGATGGAGAGGGTCAGCTCGTCGATGCGGTCGGTATATTCCATCACCGCGTAATCCCGCACCACCTTGCCGCTCACCGGCTGGGTGAAGGCGCCGTTCCAGTAGATGTCGGGGTCGCAGATGGTCATCACATCCTCCAGCTGACCGGGCACCGACCCGATGTAGGGGATGGCGGCCGTGCCGTCGATGGTGTAGGTGTCCAGTTCCCGGATCTCCCGGCCGTAGACGTTCACGGTGGCGCTCACCGTCTGGTCGCCCGCCGTGGCGGTGATCTCATAGTCGCCGCCGAACTGGTTGTAGTCCACCGGGATGTAGCTGATCCAGGCGCCCTCGTGGAAGGTGAACACCGCCGGCGCCAACTCGCAGGAGAGGGTGGGGGTCACATCCCCCATCACGCCGGTGAGCCGCACCCCGATCACCCCGCCTTGCACCATGCTGGTGTGGGACAACGTGAGGGTGGGCCGGGCGTTCAGCCGGAAGGTGAATTCGTAGAGACAGTAGCCCTCCATCCGGGTGGTGGGGTTGAACTCGTTCACCTGGGGGCTCACCGTCAGCCGGGCGGTGTAGCTGCCGTTCTGCCCGAAGGAGAAGGAGGCGTACTCGTCGGCGGTGCCCTCGAACACCGCCTCACCCGCCTCGTCGGTGATGGTCAGCCGGCCCTCGGTGCCGACGGGCAGGGTCAGGGCGGGGCGGCCGTCGGTCACCTCGCCCAGGTCGGCGGCTTTGTCCTCCTGGCTCAGGGTGCGGTGCAGCCAGTCGCCGGCGATGGGCACCGACCAGTGGTAGCCGGTCTGGGGCAGCTGCTCGTCGCCGAAACTCACGGCGTAGGCGGGCAGATCGCCCGGTTCCACCTGGGTGTACATGAAGCCGAGAGCCCCACCCAGCAGCACCACCACCAGCACCACCACCAGCGCCAGCCATTTGCCCACGGCTTTCAGGATATCCAGCAAAATGGTTCACCTCACATCGATCGCGCCCCGCGCGGGCGCGTCAAACCAGTGCCACGCCCGGCGTGACACTGGTTTTGTATCGTCCAAAGCAGCCGCGGGGCGCGGGCCGCGTTGACGCCGCAAAAGGGGGATCAGCGAAGCGCGTCCCCCACCGGGCGGTAGAACAGCCCGTCGCTGCCGCCCCGGGTCAGTTTCTGGGGGTCCACGCTCTTGTTGCCGATGCGCACCTCCCAGATGAGTTTGCGCCCGGCCACCCCCAGCCCCTGCCCGGCGCTCACCTGGTCGCCCGCGGCGACGCCGGCGATGCTTTGCAGGCCGAACAGGTAGCTTTTCACGCCGCATCCGTGGTCGATGACCACCGTGTTGCCGGTGAGCTGCAGCTGGCCCGCGTAGGCCACCCGGCCCGGGGCGGGGCTGGTCACCAGGGCGTTTTCAGGGCACAGCAGGGTCAGGTTGGCGGCCCGGCCGGCGGAAGTTTCGCCGTCGTAGAGATATGCGCCGTAGGCCTGGAAGATGCTGGCCCCCTGGGCGGGGTATTGAAACGCGCCGGACCAGCTGGCCTGGTTCGAACCCTGGTCGTAGAGGCTCCAGATCACCCGGCGGAACTCCTCGTTGGCCGCGTCGGTGGCCGGGGCGCTGTCGGAGGCCTGGGTGGTGGGGAACTCGGTGCTGCGCACCGACAAGGTGGCGGTGAGGGTGGTGTCCTCCAGCGTCACGGTGACGGGCCAGTCGCCGCCCTCGGCGTTGTAGGTCACCGGCAGATAGCCCAGCCACCCGTTTTGGGTGGGCCGGAACCACACCGGCCCCAGTTCACACTGGGCGGTGGGGGGCACGCTGCCCCCGCCCAGCGCGCCGGCAACGTACACCGCCACCACATCCCCCTGGGCCGCCTCGCTGGTGGAGAGGGTGAGGGTGGGCTGCACGTTCACAAAAAAGCGGCACTGGTACTGGTAGTAGCCCACCGGCTTGGCGGGCCGCTGGCCGGAAGCCTGCCGCCCCGCCCGGATGGTGAGGCTGTATTCGCCGCTGGCGGGGAAGGTGAAGTCCTTCCACTGGGCGGCGGTGCCCTCAAACACCGTCACGCCGCCGGCGCTCTTCAGCTGCAGGGTGGTGCCGTCGGCGGTCATGTCCTCGGCCAGGGTCAGCGCCGCGGCGGGGGTGGTGATGGGCTGCAGTTCCACACTGGCCAGGCTGGGGCTCAGATCGAATTCCCGCCAGAGCACGCCCCCCAGCACCGGCAGTTCCCAGTGGTAGCCGGCGGCCTCGGTGAGCGGCTGCCCCGCCAGGGTCACCCCGGCGGGAGGCAGGTCGTCTTCATCGGTGGAATAGTAGAAAAAGCCCAGCGCACCGCCCAGCACCAGGGCGGTGAACAAAAGGACCATCAAAAGCCAGAGCAGCGCGCGCTTCATGCCCTGCGCCTCCTTCCGAGGGCGGGCCGGGCGGCCCGCGGTGTGCGCGCCTCTCGTTTGGGGCGCGTATATACCCGCATTATAGCACAAACGGGGCAAAAGGGCAAAACCGGCGGGGAAAGACGCCCGCGGCCGCGCAAAAAAAGCGCCCGGCGGCGGGCGCGGGCAGGGCGTTTCGCGGGTGGGGACGCGCAAAAAGGGGCAGGCCGGCCTTGTAAGGAAGGGCGAACTAAAAACAGGGGGCAGGCTTGCCCGCGATGGAGGGCGGGCAAAAACAGGGGGGCAGATGTGCCCGCGATGGAGGGAGGGCAAAAACAGGGGAGCAGATGTGCCCGCAATCGAGGGCGAATAAAAACATGGGACAGGCTTCCCTGCGATGGAGGGCGAACAAAAACAGGGGACAGACTTGCCCACGATCGAGGGCGAACAAAAACACGAAAAAAACCGCGGGTGGGAAAACTCCCGCCCGCGGTCCAAAGCCCACGATTTATTCGGCGTCGGGTTCGGCGTCGTCCTTGGCAGAGGCGGCGGCGTCCTCGGCGGGCGCTTCCTCCTCGTCCATGTCCTCGCTGAACAGCAGCTGTTCGTACTCGTCCAGCTCCTTCTCCCGGCGGCGCACATACAGCCAGGCGGCGGTGAGCGCGCCCACGCCGGCGGCCAGCATCAGCACCAGCGCGACAAAGGTGGATTGTTTCATGAGATGACCTCCTTTATTTTGGGTTGCCCCGGTGAGGGCACAAAATCCAATGCGATTACCCTTATTATAGCCCGCCGCGGTGCGGATTACAACCGCAATTTGCGCGTCAGCGCCCGGCGGTGAGCAGGGGGCGGTATGCCTTGAAGGCCCCCGGCAGGGCGTAGCGCTCCGCCGCCTGCTCCGGCGCGGCCCACACGCAGCCGGCGGGGGCGGGCCCCGCCGCTTCCAGTTCCCAGCCCGTCATGTGCCACTCCACATGGCTGAAGATGTGTTTTGCAGGGTGCAGGGGCCGGGGCGGCACGTCCCCGCGCACCGAAAGGCCCAGGCCGGCCAGCCTGGCCAGCGCCTCGTCCAGTGTCAGCTGCTCCTCAAAGAGGAAGGGCTGCCACAGCCCCGCCAGCAGCCCTTTTTCCGGCCGCTTTTGCAGCAGGCACCCGGCCGCCGAGCGCAAGATCAGCACCGTCACCGGCTGCACCCGGCGGGCCTTGGGAGGCGTTTTCACCGGCAGGTCGTTCTGGGTGCCCGCCGCGTTGGCAAGGCATTGGCCCGCCAGCGGGCAGGCGCCGCACAGGGGCGCGCCCCCCGGCAGGCAGACCAGCGCCCCCAGTTCCATTAGCGCCTCGTTGAAGGGGCCCGGCGATGCGGCGGGCTGCTGGTCCATCACCCGGCGGGTGAAGACCTTTTTCACCGCCGGGTCGGCGATGTTGCCGTCGTCGTTGTACAGCCGGGCAAACACCCGCAGCACGTTGCCGTCCACCGCCGGCGCGGGCAGGCCGAAGGCGATGGAGGCGATGGCCCCGGCGGTGTATGCGCCGATGCCCGGCAGCTTTTGCAGCTCCTCATAGCTTGCGGGCAGCTGCCCGCCGTACTCCTCGCACACCCGCTGCGCCGCCTTTTTCAGGTTGCGGGCCCGGGAGTAGTAGCCCAGCCCCTCCCACAGCTTGAACAGCTCCTCGTCGGGGCAGGCGGCCAGGGCCTGCACGCTGGGCAGCGCCGCCATAAAACGGCGGTAGTGCTCCAGCGCCGCCGCCACCCGCGTCTGCTGCAGCATGATCTCGCTGACCCAGATGTGATAGGGGGTGGGGTCCTGGCGGAAGGGCAGCGTCCGGGCGTTTTGCCGAAACCAGGCCAGCAGCGCCGGCGCGATGGGCCCCGGCCGCCCCTTCACAGCGCCTCCTCGGCGGCGGAAAGGCGCGCCAGGGTGCGGCAGAATTCCTCCTTCACCCCGGCGGGGCCCACAATGCGCACCTTGCCGGAAAAGCCGCACACCCACCCGAAAAAGGTGGGGCTCACCGCCACGTCGGCGTAGAGGTGGAAGGTGGCGCCGTCCGGCTGGGGCACCACCGTCACGTCGGTGCCGAACCGGTCCAGCAGGGGGCCGATCACCGCGTTGTCGCACTCCAGCTGCACCCGCTCCACCGGGCCGGCGTACATCTGGAACATGGGCTTTGCGTAGTCCTGCATCTTTTTGGGGTCGTAGTCCGCCGCGCCCTGACGGGGGCGGTCCAGCAGGGTGATGGAGGCCATCTTGTCCACCCGGTAGTGGCGCAGCCCCTGCCCCTCGGCCCAGGCCACCAGATAGTAGTTCTCATCCTCCCACAAGAGGGCCCAGGGGCTCACCTGGTAGGCGCTGCCGCCCCGGCGGGCCACCTTGCGCTTGGCCAGGTCCCACTCCTGGTAGACAAAGCGCACCTGTTTGTCCTCGGCGATGGCCCGGTGCAGGGCGTCCACATTGTAATAGATGCTCTCGTTCATGGTCTTCACCCGGCTGGAGGCGAACACCTGCCGCTTTAAGTCCGCCGCCTGCCAGTCGCTGGCAAAGCGGGCCAGGGTGCGGATCAGCTGGTCGCTCTTCTTGCGGGTGATGAACCGGCTGGCCTGCACCGCGTCCGCCAGCAGCTTTAACTCCGGCAGCTGGAACTGCCGGCTGGCCAGGTAGTACCCGCCGGAGCGCCCCCGCTGCTGCACGATGTCGTAGCCCAGCTGCTGCAGGGTCTCGATGTCGGAGTAGACGCTCTTGCGCTCGGCGTGCACCCCCTCGGCCTCCAGCAGCTCCAGGATGCGGGGCACGCTGATGCGGTGCTCCTCGTCGGTGTATTTTTCCAGGATGCGCAGCAGAAGCAGGATCTTCCCCTTCTGCCCTTCCACGCGGGGCATTCCTCAGCCCTCCTTCTCTTTCTTGTCAAAGGCCGCGCGGGCCGCCGAGGAGGTGCGGAACATCTCCTCCAGCTCCTCCCGCCGGCCCTCCTGCAAAAAGGTCTTGAGCCGCTGCAGCCGGGCGGTGAAACCGTCGATCTCCTCGGTCAGGTATTCCCGGTTCCACAAAAACAGCTCCGCCCACATGGGGGCGTTCAGATAGGCGATGCGGGTCAGGTCCCGGAAGGAGTCGCCGGTGTAGTCGGCAAAGCGCTCCGCGCCCGGCGCGCACATCAAACTCACCGCGATGGCGTGGGTCAGCTGGCTCACATAGCCGATCATCCGGTCGTGTTCCTCCGGGCTGATGACATGGATGCGGGCAAAGCCCAGCGCCTCGGCCAGTTCGCGGGCAAAGTCCAGCCCCCGCCGGGTGTTCCTTTCGGTGGGGGTGATGAGGAAGTTCGCCGGGGCGAAATCCACCAGATGCGCGTTTTCCACCCCGCTGCGCTCCTTGCCCGCCATGGGGTGACTGGCGATGAACTCCACCCCTTGCGGCAGCAGCGCCTGCACTTTGTCCACCAGGCCCGTCTTCACGCCCGACACGTCGGTGCACAGGCAGCCGGCGGGCAGGAGAGAGCCATATTGTTCTACCCACTGTATAAAAGTGGTGGGATACAACGAGAAGATGATATAGTCCGCCCGGGCCAGCAGGTCCTGAAACTCCCCGGTGCGCCCCTCCTCGATGTAGCCCTTTTCTTTTGCGAAGGCCAGGGCCTCCTCCTTCAGGTCGAGGGCGGCCACATGGGCATAGCCCGCCCTGCGCAGGCCGCGGGCGTAGGCCCCGCCCAGCAGGCCCAGGCCCACGATGACAAAACGGCTTTCTCTGTTCATTCCTTTTCCACCTCGATGCCCGCGCCCAGCTGTTGCAGCACGGCAAAAAATCCCGGCCAGCTTTTCGCCACCGCCTGCGCGCCGGAAATGCGGGCGGTGTAGCCGGCGGCCAGCGCCGCCACCGACAGGGCCATCACCGCCCGGTGATCGTTGTGGCCGTACAGAAGGCCCGGCAGCACCAGCGGCCCGCCCTCCACCGTGACGGTGTTCTCGTCGCTCTGCAGCTTGCCGCCGAACTTTTTCAGCTCCTCCTCCATGGCGGCGATGCGGTCGCTCTCCTTGAGGCGCAGCCGCCCGGCGTTGCGGATGACCGTCTGCCCTTCGCAGAACAGGCCCAGCACCATCAGGATGGGGCCCAGGTCCGGGCAGTCGGCCAGGTCGATGTCCGCCGCGCGCAGCTCGCTCTTTTCAAAGGTGACCGCGTCGCCCGCGCGGGTGAACTTCGCGCCGCAGCGATCCAGGATGTCCAGGATGGCCCCGTCGCCCTGGGCGGAATTTTCCTTCAGGCCCCGCACGGTCACCCCGCCCAGAACGGCCCCCAGCACCGCCAGGAAGGCGGCCTGGCTGTAGTCGCCTTCCACGGTGTAGCCCCGGTTGTGGTAGCGCTGGCCGCCGGGGATGAAGAGGGTGTTCTCCCGCTCGTCGTCCCAGTCGGCCCGGATGCCGAAGTCGTGCAGCACGTCCAGGGTCAGCTGCACATAGCTGCGGCTCTCGAAGGGAGGCACGATCTCCAGGCGGCTGGCCTTGTGGAGCAGGGGCAAAGCGTAGAGCAGGCCGGTGATGAACTGGCTGGACACATCCCCCCGCACCCGGTAGTCGCCGGGGGCAAGGCGGCCCCGGATGACCAGGCCCTTGTCGCTCTGGGAGAACAGCAGCCCCTGGGCGGCGAAGATGTCCCGGTAGACGTCCATGGGCCGCTGGAACAGCCGCCCCCGGCCGGTGAACTCCACCTGCTGCCCGGTGAGGCTGAGCACCGGCACCAGAAAGCGCAGGGTGCTGCCGCTCTCGCCGCAGTCCACCGGGGCCAGGATGGTGGCAAAGCCGCCCCGGCCCTCGATGTCGGCGTACTGTTCGGTGAGTTTGACCCTGGCCCCGAAGCCCCGCACCGCCGCCAGGGTGGCGGCGATGTCCTGGCTGGGGTCCAGGTTGTAGATGCGGGACAGGCCCTTCGCCAGCCCCGCCGCCAGCACCGCCCGGTGGGCGATGCTCTTGGAGGGGGGCACGGTCACCGCGCCCCCGATGGGGCCGGGATGGATGGTTGCCAGCATGGTATCAGCTTCCTTTTTTGTGTGAGTTCATTCCTTGAAGGCGGGGGGCTCCTGCCAGCCGGGCAGCAGTAGTTTGAACAGCAGCCGGAACCGGAAAAACCAGGCGCTGCGGCGGATGTCCCAGTCGTAGAAGCGGCGGATGAAGGCCGCGCTGCCCAGCCGGAAGGGCAGGTAGTAGGGCACAAAGACGCGCTGGCGGCGGCAGAAGTCCAGCATGGTGCGGGTGACGGGGGTGTCCCAGTCCCGCCGGGCCAGCGGCTCGCCCAGCCGGTCGGCGCTCCACATCCCGAAGGCCAGGCTGCGCAGGTAGATGCGCACGGTGCAGGCCGCGGCAAAGGGCTCGCCCGCCAGCAGGTCGGGGGCGACCCGCAGCTTCTCCTCATACTCCGCCCGCAGCCGGGCGCAGTAGTCCGGTTCGGGCGGGTCGGGCTCGTCCGAACCGGTTTGGGGCGTGGCGGTCATGGAGACCGGGTTGTTGTAGTAGTGGTACAGCGGGTTTTGGATGTGGGCCAGCGGGAAGTTCTCGCCGGGATACACCCGCTCCAGAAACTCCGCCATGAATTTCCGGTCTTCACCGGTGGCCCCGGCGTAGCCGATGGAGCAGTCGAAGGAAAGGCCGTGGCGGCGCAGGGTGTCCAGCGGGAACAGCTTGTTCCACACCGCCACGAACACCAGCGTGTAGTCCGACGCCGGCTCCTGGGCGGCGCGGCTGGTGCGCTCCCACTGCAGCGGCGCATCCTTCTGCCGGGCAAAGAGGGCAGGGTCCCGGGTGTACTCCCACCAGACCAGGGCGTCGGGGGCCTCGGCCTGCACCCGCGCCGCGTATTCCAGCGCCCGGGGCGCCAGCTCGTCGTCGGCGTCCAGAAAGAGCACATACCGGCCCCGGGCGGCCTGCAGCCCGGCGTTGCGGGCGCTGGACACCCCGCCGTTGGCCTTGTGGATCACCCGGGCGGCGGCAAAGCCGGCGGCGAATTGGTCGCACAGCGCGCCGCTGTCGTCGGGGGAGCCGTCGTCCACCAGGATGCACTCGAAATCCCCGAAGGTCTGGCCGCGGACGCTGTCAAGGCAGGCGGGCAGCCGTTCGGCGGCGTTGTAGACCGGCACCACGACCGAGATGAGGGGGGCTTTTTCCATGGAAAAACTCCTTTCACGCCTGCTGCCAGCGCTTGCCGCCGCAGGCAAAGAGGATGTAGTAGGTGAGGGTGTACAGCCGCCGGTAAAGGACGACCCGACCGCTTTCCTCCGATTCGTAGCAGCGGGCGATGAGGCTTTTCAGCCGCAGCCGGAACAGCAGGTAGTAGGGGGTGAAAAAGCGGTGGCGGCGCAGAAGGTCCAGCAGTTCGGGAACAGGGCCGTCGGAGAAGAAGTTCGCCGGCAGCGCTTCGCCCAGCTGCCCCGCCGCCCACACCGCGAAGGCGAATCGCCGCAGATAGGTACGCAGCTGGGGGGCCAGGTCTGCCTCGGTCATGCCCTGCCAGCCGTTCATGGCGGCGCGGGTCTCAGCGTATTCCGCCGTCAGCCGACGGGCATAATCGCGGTATTCCTCCGGCTCCCATTCCACCTTGCCCCGGCGGTCGCCCCGGGTTTTTCGGTTGGTGACGCTCTCAGGATTCACGCGCCAGTAGTAGAGCGGGGCTTCCAGCTGACAGACCTGTGCTCCGGGGCGGGCGGTGAAGAGCGCATCCAGGTATTCTCCCACGAACATATAATCCTCCGCCCGGGCGAGGGCGGGGTCAAAGCGCACGCCCGCGCTTTTCAGCAGTGCCGCTTCAAACAGCTTGTTGCAGCTGGAATGCCCGTCCACCGTGGTGGCGTACACCCGCCGCTGGGCGGCGGTGTAGAAGGTCTCGGCGACGGGACCGGCAAAGTCCGCCGCGGGCAGCTCCGCCTCGCTGCGGGTCATCCGCCAGCAGATGAGATCGCCGGGCCGACGCTCCGCAGCTTCCAGCGCCAGCCGGAACGCGCAGGGGGCGAGGGCGTCGTCTGCGTCGCAGAACAGGACATACCTGCCCCGGGCGGCCTCCAGCCCGGCGTTGCGCGCCGCGGAGACGCCTCCGTTCTCTTTGTGGATGACGGTGAAGCGGGGATCTTCGGCGGCGAATTTGTCGCAAAGCCCACCGCTTTCGTCGGGACTGCCGTCGTCCACGAGGATGCACTCCCAGCGGTCGAAGGTCTGGGCACGGATGGAGGCGGCGCAGACGGGCAGATACTGCCCGGCACGGTACACCGGCACCACGATGCTGAGGATAGGAACTGCTTTTTCCATGGCGTTACAACCTGTTCCAGCGGCGGCCCAGCAGCAGGTCCCCGATCAGGAAGACCTTCCAGTACAGCCGCTTGGATTCGCTTTCGTCGGATTGATACACCGCCGCGATCAGGCCCTTCCAGCCCAGGCGCAGCGGCCAGTAGTAGGCGCAGTAAAGCCGGTAGCGCCCCATGGCGGCCACCAGGTCGCCCACGGCGCCGCCGCCCCAGAAGCCCCGGGGCAGCGCCTCGCCCAGCTGCCGCGCCGCCCACACCGCAAAGGCGAACCGGCGGGCGTACTGGTGGGCCATATACAGCCGCTCTTTGGGGGTGTAGCCCTCCCAGCCGCCCATGGAGGCCAGCAGGCCGGCGTACTCGTCCATCAGCCGGGCGGCGTAGCCCCGGCTGGCCTCAGGGTCCCAGTCGATGGCGTGGGCGGCGACCTTTTGGCTGCTGGCCCGGCCCGCGCCGTTGTCGGCGTAGACCACATACAGATGCAGCTCGTACTGCCGCACCGCCGCGCCGGGGCGCAGGGCGAAGAAGGCGTCCAGATACCGGAAGCAGAAGTCCTGATCCTCCCCCCGGGCCAGGGCCGGGTCAAAGGCCACGCCGCCCTCCCGGATGACGGCGGCGCTGAACAGCTTGATGGTCACGTTGCTGCCGAAGTTGCCGGCCATGTAGGCCTGCTTCTGGGCGGCGGTGTAGCTGCGGGGGTCCCCGGCGGCGGCCGGGTCGTCGGGGGCGTCCCGGTCGCTGCGCATGTGAAAGCCGATCAGGTCGCCGGGCCACTGGGCGCGGCGGGCGGCCAGCCACTCCAGGGCGAAGGGCTCCAGCGCGTCGTCGCCGTCCAGAAACAAAAGGTCTTCCGCCCGGGCGGCGCGGATGCCGGCGTTCCGGGCGCTGGACACCCCGCCGTTCGCCTGGTGCAGCACCACGAAGCGGGGGTCTTTGGCGGCGTAGGCGTCGCACACCCCGCCGGTGCCGTCGGCGGAGCCGTCGTCCACCACCACGCACTCCCAGTCGGGCAGGGTCTGGGCCAGCAGGCTGTCCAGGCAGCGGGGAAGGAGATGTTCCAGGTTGTAAGCGGGCACGATCACCGAAAAGCGCGGCGTCGGCATGGCGCGGGGCCCCCTTTGTGTGTTATTTCTTCCAGCCGCGGAAGAACAGGCGATGGGTCGCCTCATAGAACCGCCAGTAGTTGATGTGGTGGCTCTCGTCCCAGGCGTAAAGCCGGGCGCAAAGCCCCGCCAGCCCCAGCCGGAAGGGCAGGTAGTAGACCGAGAAGACCTTCTGCTCCTTCGTCAGGTCCAGCAGGCGGCGGATCTCCGGGCGGCGGAAAAAGCCCCTGGGCAGAGGCTCCTTCAGCTGCCGGGCGCTCCAGACGCCGAAGGCGAAGCACCGCAGATAGTGGCGCAGATAGTCCTGCAGGGCCTTTTCCTGCCCCAGGTCGCACATGGAGGGAAAGGTGGACGCCATGTCCGCCAGGAGCACCTCGCAGTAACGAGGTTCCGGCGGGGGCAGGGCGACAGAGTCGGCGGACCTGGCCCGGGCCGCCTGCTTCATGAGGGAGTTTTCGTTCTCCTGGGCGTAATAGTACAGGGGCGCGCCGATCACCAGCAGGGGAAGGTCCCGCCCGCCCCGGTCCAGGGCACAGTAGCGGGTCACAAAATCGTGATCCTCGCCGATGAGGGCGCCGCGGCCCATGGCGGTGTCGAACCGCAGGCCGTGGGCACGGATGCGCTCCAGCGAATAGGTCTGGGTGTAAACGTTGGCGAACAGGGCGCTGTTCCAGCTCATAGCGCGGAGGGTGGACCGGGTCACCGGACGGGGGGCGGACAGGGAGGCGGCAAAGGCCTCCGGGTCCATGGTCAGGCCCCAGAGGACCATGGCCTCCGGCTCCTGCTCCAGCAGCCCCATCGCCAGTTCCAGCAGGTCGGGGGCGACGGCGTCGTCTGCGTCCGCAAAGACCAGAACGTTTGCCCGGGCGGCGTCCATGCCCGCGTTGCGGGCGCTGGACACCCCGCCGTTTTCCTTGTGGATGACCCGGAAGCGGGGGTCCTTCGAGGCGTAGCCGTCGCAGATGGAGCCGCTGTCATCGGCGGAGCCGTCGTCCACCAGGATGCACTCCCAGCGGGGATAGGTCTGGGCGGCGATGCTGTCCAGGCAGCGGGCGAGCCAGCGCCCGGCGTTGTAGACCGGCACCACCACGCTCACCGCGGGCAAATTGTGATCCATAAGCCGCTCCTTCCTGCCGGGGATGTTATATATCCCGGCCTACCACATGGGCGATGGCCCGGCACTTGTCCACCACCTGACGGAACTTCTCGGGCTTTAAGGTCTGGGCGCCGTCGCTCCAGGCGTGCTCGGGGTCGGTGTGCACCTCGATGATGAGGCCGTCCGCCCCGGCGGCCACGGCGGCCAGGCTCATGGCCTCCACATAGCGCCAGTTGCCGGTGGCGTGGCTGGGGTCGATGACGATGGGCAGGTGGGTCTTCTCCTTGATGATGGGGATGACCGACAGGTCCAGCGTGTTGCGGGTGTAGGGCTCGAAGGTGCGGATGCCCCGCTCGCAGAAGATCACGTTCTCGTTGCCGCCGGCCATGATGTACTCGGCGCTCATGATCCACTCCTCGATGGTGTTGGCCAGGCCCCGCTTGAGCAGCACCGGCTTTTTCATCTTGCCCACCGCCTTCAGCAGCTGGAAGTTCTGCATGTTCCGCGCGCCGATCTGCACCAGGTCCACATACTCCTCGAACTCGTCGATCTTGTCCTCGCTCATCAGTTCGCTCACGATGGGCAGGCCGGTGGCCTCCCGGGCCTTCACCAGGTCCAGGATGCCCTCGGTGCCGAGGCCCTGGAAGGCGTAGGGCGAGGTGCGGGGCTTGTAGGCGCCGCCCCGCAGCATCCGGCCGCCGGCGGCCTTCACCGCTTTGGCGATGTCCACCACCTGCTGCTCGCACTCCACGCTGCAGGGCCCGCCGATGACCACCACGTTTTCCTGGCCACCCACCTTTACCCCCGCCACATCCACGATGGTGTCGGCGGCGTGGAACAGCCGGTTGGCCTTCTTGTAGGGGGCGGACACCCGGGTGACGCTCTCCACCCAGGGGTTCGCGGCCACCACCTTTTCGTTGATCTTGGTGGTGTCGCCCACCAGGCCGAACACGTTGTAGTCGGTGCCCCGGATGAGGGTGACCTCAAGGCCCTGGGCCTCGAACTCGGAAATGATTTTTTGCAGCTCCGCCTGGGGCGTGCCTTTTTTGGTGGAAATGATCATGTGTTGTTCTCTCCCTTATCGCGATGTCCCTTTGATGGTTCGCTTATTGTTCGCTGCCGCCGGCCAGCCAGCGCACGGCGTTCAGATAGCCGGCGAGGCCCTGGCCGATGAAGTGGGCCTGGCAGGCCATGCCGGCGTAGCTGACCTTGCGGAACTCCTCCCGCTGGTTGATGTCGGTGATGTGCACCTCGGCGGCGGGCAGCGCCACCGCCTTCAGCGCGTCCAGGATGGCGATGCTGGTGTGGGTGTAGGCACCCGGGTTCAGCACGATGCCGTCGCAGTCCAGCCGCGCGGCCTGGATGGCGTCCACCAGGTCCCCCTCGTGGTTGGACTGGTAAAACCGCACCTGCACCCCCAGCGCGTCGCACTCCTTTTGAATGAGGGCCACAAGGCCGTCGTAGTCCACGGTGCCGTAGAGACCCGGCTCCCGCACCCCCAACAGATTGAGGTTGGGGCCGTTAAGAACCAAAATACGCATGCAATGCCTCCTGTGCGGCCTGGGCCGCCCGTCGAAATACATCGCCGTCGTTGGCGATGCGGATGTCCGCCGCCGCCTGATACAGCGGGCGGCGTTTCCGCTCCATGGCGGCCAGGGCCTCCCGGTCGGTGGAGAGGGGCCGCCCGCCCCCGGTGCAGAGCAGTTCCAGCGGCCGGTCGATGAACACCACCGGCCCGTTCTGGCGCAGGGCGGCCACGTTTTCGCCCCGCAGCACCACGCCGCCGCCGCAGGAGAGCACCTGCCCGCCCTCCTTGGCAAAGCGGGCGGTCACCTGCTGTTCCAGGTCCCGGAAGCCCGCTTCGCCTCCCTCGGCGAAGATGTCCGGGATGCTTTTGTCCGCCGCCTTGGCGATCTCGGCGTCCAGGTCCACGAAGGTCTTGCCCAGGGCTTTGGCCAGCATCCGGCCGATGGTGGTCTTGCCGCAGCTGGGCATGCCGATGAGGCTGATGTTGGCCCGGTCGGCGAAGATGGCCTTTGCCAGCGGGGCGATGCGCTCCGTCTGAGGCTCGGTGCCGGTGAAGAGGGCGGCGGCGTACACCGCCTGGGCCACCAGCATTTCCAGCCCCCCGGCGGCCTTGGCCCCCGCCGCCCGCCCGGCCTGCACCAGCCGGGTGGAGAAGGGGTTGTACACCGCGTCCAGCACCGCCTCGAGGCCGGGCATTTTTGTCACGTCCAGCGCCAGCGCCTCGTTGTTCGGGTACATGCCGGCGGGGGAGGTGTTCACCACCACCTGCGCGCCGCAGGAAAGGGCCTCGGCGTAGGACACGCGCCCGGCGCCGGGGGTGCGGCTGGCGTAGAGCACTTCGGCCGCGCCGCCCGCCTTTGCCACGGCGGTGACGGTTTTGCTGGTGCCGCCGGTGCCTAAGATCAGCACCCGCCGGCCGGCGAACTGCACCCCGTGGGCTGCCGCCAGAAAGGCAAAGCCGTCAAAGTCGGTGTTGTAGCCGTGGAGCGTCCCGCCCTGGTTCACCACCGTGTTCACCGCGCCGATGGCCCTGGCCTTGTCGTCCAGCACGGCGCAGTAGGGGATGACCAGCTGCTTGTAGGGGATGGTGACGTTGATGGCCTTGAAGGGCCGCTTTTCCATGAATTCCCGGGCATCGGCCTCGGTGGGCAGCTCGGTGAGCCGGTAGTCGCAGGGATACAGCTGCTCGTGGATGAGCTTGGAGTAGCTGTGTTTGAGGGTGGCGCCGATGAGTCCGTACTCCATCTTTCGCGCCCCCTTACCGCCCGGCCTGGCGCTGCTCGCCGCCGTTTTGGGTGAGCAGGTCCAGCAGGCCGAAGGCCGTGGCCGCCGTCTGCACGATGGCCGCCCGGTGCAAAATGCAGGGGTCGTGGCGGCCGTGGATCTGCAGGGTGGCCGGCTCATTGGTGGAGAGGTCCACCGTCTGCTGCTGTTTGTAGATGCTGGAGGTGGGGCGCACGCAGGTGCGGAAGACCAGGGGCATGCCGCTGGTGATGCCGCCGTTCACCCCGCCGCAGTGGTTGGTGAGGGCCTTCACCCGTCCGTTTTCCACCGTGAGCGGGTCGTTGGCCTCGCTGCCTTTCATCTCGGCAAAGCCGAAGCCCGCGCCGAACTCCACCGCCTTGATGGCCGGGATGGAGAAGAGCAGGTGGGACAGCTCGCTCTCCACACTGTCGAAGAAGGGCTGGCCCAGGCCCGCCGGCAGGCCCACCGCCGCCGTCTCCAGAATGCCGCCCACGCTGTCGCCCTCGGCGGCGGCGGCGCGGATGGCCGCCTGCATTTTTTCGCCGGCGGCCTCGTCCAGCACGGGGAAGCCGGGATTCTTCTCCACCGCTTCCAGCTGGGCGCGCAGCGCCGCCTCGTCAAAGGCATAGGGCGCGTCGGGCAGGCCCGCCACCCGGGCGGCGTGGGTGGCCAGCAGAATGCCCTGCCCCGCCAGGATGCTCTGGCACAGCGCGCCGGCGGCGGTGAGGGCCGCGGTGATGCGGCCGGAAAAATGCCCGCCGCCTCGCCAGTCCTCAAAGCCGGCGTACTTCACATGGGCGGTGTAGTCCGCGTGGCCGGGGCGGGCCAGGCCCGCCGTCTTGGCGTAGTCGCCCGAGCGGGTGTTCTGATTCTCGATCACCAGCGTCACCGGGGTGCCGGTGGTGCGGCCATTGAACACGCCGCTGAGGATCTTCACCTTGTCCGCCTCGGTGCGGGTGGTGGAAAGGCCGCCTCCCCGGGCCCGGCGCTTGTCCATCTGAAAGGCGATGTAGGTTTCATCCACCAGGTGCCCGGCGGCAAGGCCGTCCAGCACCGCGCCGATGGCCGCGCCGTGGCTCTCGCCGAAGATGGTCAGCTTCAACGCCCCGCCAAAGGTATTGCTCATCTCGTCACTTCCCCATCACAATGGTTTCCAGCTGGCTCAGCGGCACCTTGTCCAGCCGCCAGCACCCCAGGCCCGGCACCTTCACCAGGGTGATCTGGTCGCCCCGGGCCTTTTTGTCGTGCAGCATGTAGGCCAGCACCTTTTCCTTGTTGTAGGCCGCCCGGCAGGGCAGCCCCAGCTTGCGGAAGACCGCCCGGGTGCGCTTTTGCAATTGCTTGTCCTCGATCATGGGCAGCATGCCCAGGGCCACGCACTCGCCGTGGTACAGCCCCGTTTTGCGCCGCCCGCCGATGCCCTTCACCGCCTCGATGCCATGGCCGATGGTGTGGCCGAAGTTCAGGATGGCCCGCAGGCCCTGCTCCGTCTCGTCCCGTTCTACCACCCGCTTTTTGATCAGCAGGCTGCGGTGGATGATGGTCTCCAGGTTTTCGTCCACATCGCCCGTCTCGAACAGTTCGAACAGTTCCGCGTCGCAGGTCAGGCTCATCTTCACGCTCTCGGCCAGGCCGTTCACAAAGTGGCGGCGGGGCAGGGTGGCCAGGGTGTCCGGGTCCACCACCACCAGTTTGGGCTGCCAGAAGGCGCCCACGATGTTCTTGGTGCGGTCCAGATCCACCGCCACCTTGCCGCCGATGGAGGAGTCGATCTGGGAGAGGGTGGTGGTGGGGCAGTTGATGAAGTCCACCCCGCGCATGTAGGTGGCGGCCACAAAGCCCGCCAGATCCCCCACCACGCCGCCGCCCACGGCCACCACCGCGTCGCCGCGGCCGAAGCCCGCGTTCAGCATGGCCCGCAGCAGCTGCTCATACACCGCCAGGCTCTTGCTGGCCTCCCCCTGGGGCACGGTGTACACCAGGCCCTCTTTGCACTGGGCGCGCACGGCTTGGGCATACTCGGCGGGCACGCCGCTGTCGGTGACGATGAAGACCTTGCGGTCCAGATTGATGAGGGCGGAGAGGTTGTTCAGCGCCCCCCGCTTTAAAATGATGTCGTAGCTTCGCCTGCCCAGGCGCATGGTCAGTTTCATGGTTTATTCCCTCTCCTCCCCGGCGCTGCGGGTGTAGACCCCCAGCAGCCGCAATGTGTCGCACACGCCGGACAGCTCGTCCAGCAGGGCCCGCGTGGCGTCGGTGTCGGTGCTGCCCACCAGTTCCACATAAAAATAGTATTCAAAGGGCACCCCGGGCTTGGGGCGGCTCTTGATGCTCTCCATATTGTACCCCGCCGCCCCGATGGCCTGGATGACCCGGGCCAGCATGCCCACCTTGTGCTCCACCGTGAACAGCAGGCTGAACCGGTCGCCCCGGGGGGGCAGCGCGGTGCCGATGACGATGAAGCGGGTGGTGTTGTCGCCGTCGGAGTTGATGTCCGCCGCCAGCACCGTGAGGCCGTAGAGGGCGGCGGTCTCGGCGCTGGCGATGGCGGCCATCGACACATCGCCGCTCTCCGCCACCTGCTTTGCCGCCAGGGCGGTGTTGGCGCAGCTTTGGGCGGGCAGGGAGAGGCTCTTTAAAAACCGGTCGCTCTGGGCGATGGCCTGGGGGTGGCTGTAGACCAGCCGGATGTCCGACAGCTTCGCCCCCGGCAGCCCCAGCAGGTTCTGGCGCACCGGCAGGTCGTACACCGCCGTGACGCAGATGTTCTTGTGGGCGTAGCACAGGTCCAGCACTGCCGCCACGTCGCCGGCGTGGCTGTTTTCAAAGGGCAGCACGCCGAAGGCGGCCCGGCCGCTCTCCACCTCCTCGAACACTCCGCTCCAGGCGGGGCAGGCCACCGCCTTTGCCCGGGGAAAGAGCTTTTTCAGCACGATGTGGGAGAAGGCGCCCTCCACCCCCTGATAGGCCACCCGGTCCCGCCCCAGCACCCGGGCCTGGTACTGGCGGGAGAGGGACATCTGGTATTTGATGTAGTCGGTGTAATAGGGGGCGAGAGCCTCGTCGTTCAACAGCGCCAGGTTCTTTTCGATCACCTGGGCCTCCCGCCCGGCGTCCAGCACCGGCAGGCCGTGGGCCTCCTTGTAGGCCGCCACCTGCCCCACCGCGGCCATCCGCTGCTTGAACAGCGCGGCCATCTGCCGGTCCACCTCGTCGATGGTCCGGCGGGCCCTGTCCAGTTCGTTCATCCCCGTTTCCTCCCTCCGGCGCGGCCCCGCCGCGCACTCTGTCGCAGTAAAGTATACCATAAACGGTGCTTTGGTACAAGGCGGGAAAACGACAAAAATCCCGGCCTCCGCAGGAGGCCGGGAAGGGTGCGGCGGAAAAGCGCGGCGCCCTGGGGCGGGGAGCCGGGCGGGCAGGAACAGGGCGGCCGGCCGCCGGGTAAAAGGCCGGTTTCAGCCCCTGCCCCGGCCGCCGGGCCGCGTTTCGGGCCTGGTCGGGGCCGCCTTGGGGCCGGTGAGCTCCTCAAAGCGGCGCTCGCGGCCGTAGACGGGCCGGTAGGGGTTATCCAGCTGGGCGCTCAGGGGGCGGGGCCGCTCTTTGCCGGCCCGGCGCAGGAAGGCCGGCAGTTTCATGACGGCGTCTCCTGTTCCAGTTCCGCCTCCCGCCGGCGGCGGAACTGCTCCTCCAGGCCGAACACCCGGTCCATGATGCGCCAGGCGATCTGCTGGCAGAACAGCGCCACCGGCACAAAGCCCAGCACCGCCAGCAGCACCACCGACAGGGGGAACAGCAGCAGCATGGCCACCCAGTAGGCCGCCTGCACCAGCGCCATCAGCAGCGCCCAGGGCGCGTTGCTCAGCGCCAGGAACAGGCTGTTCTTCAGCAGGGTGGCAAAATTCATCTCCATCAGCACCAGCTGGCCGAACACGAAGGGCAGGCACATGCCGGTGAGCAGCAGGTTCAGCGTCAGCATGGCCGTGGAGAGCAGATCCGCCCGGATCGTGCCCATCAGCAAAAAGCAGATCAGAAAGGCCTGGCCGGCGGTGAGGAAGCCCAGCAGCGCACCGGGGGCCAGGGCGGCCCGCCAGTTGTTTTTGAAGGCGCGCTTGTAAACGTGCCACCAGTAGCCCGGTTCGTCCCGCAGCGCGCGCAGCACCGTGTCGTGCAGCCCCGCCAGGGCGGGGCCGGCGATGGCGCCCCCCACCAGGCCCCCCGCCAGGGCGAAGAGCAGGCTGCCGGTGAGCAGGCCGACGCCGGTGAGCAGCCCCCAGGGGATGTAGCCCAGCAGGCACAGCAGGCTGGCCTTCCAGAAGCTGCCCCAGTCCCGCCCCAGCACCTCAAAGTAGCGGGCAGCGCCTTTTTTGCGGGGGGCGTCCTTGGAGACGCCCGGGCCCGGCCGGTCAAAGTTGCGGTTGAAGATCCCCATTGGGTCAATCCCCCTTTGCGCGGCCCGTCGGCCGCTTTTTTGTGATGCGCCGCGTCACTGCGGCAGGGCCCCGGCGATGAGCTGTTCGTAGAGGGCCTGGTTCTCCGCCGGGTATTCCGCCAGCGTCTGCCCCTCCACAAAGCCCCGGTGGGCCAGGAAGAAATCGTTCAGGTAGGCCCGCGTCTCCTCGCTCAGGGGCAGCCCCGCCAGCGCCGGGCAGCCCGCGAAGGCGTAGAGTTCCACCCCGGCAAGGCCCGCGCCCTCTTCGGGCAGGCTGCCGTCCGCGGCCGCCAGCAGGCCGAAGGATGCCTGGAGGTCCTCCGGGTCGTCGGTGAGGAAGATGAGGCTGGAGCGGGCGGTCACGTCGCCGGTGAGGGTGGTGAGCCCCGCCATCTGGGTGTAGGCGTCGGGCGCCAGGGCGCTGCCGGACGCGGACGCCGACCCGGATGCGGGCGCGCTGCCCGCCTCCGCCATCCCGCCCAGCGCCAGCTGATAGCCGGTCACCTGCACCACCGTTTTGCCGTCGCCGTTCAGGTCCTGGCCGAAGGCGGCCAGGGCGTCCCCCAGTTCGGTGGTCACCGAGTCCGGGACATAGCGGCTGGTGACCAGGGCGATCTGGTAGTCCGGCAGGGTGCGGCCCAGCATGTCCGCCGCCAGCCAGACCAGAATGACCAGCACGGCGGCGGCCAGGGCCACATGCACCCGGTGGTACCACCACCAGTTGGCCAGCTTCTCCTTGCGGGTCAGCTGCCGGGGCTGGTCGGGCTTCAGGTCCTCGGGTTTGATGTTCAGGGTGTAGCGGGCGCTTGCCATGGGGCGTACCTCCCAAAAAACGAAACAGCGAAACAGCCCGCCTCAGCGGTTGCCGCTGTGATCGGGCAGATGCCGGGCGATGATGTCCGCGGTGCGCTGGGGCAGCGCGCGGATCTCCTCTTTGGTGAGCCCCTCGGTCTCGATGGGCTCCAGCACCCGGATGGTCACATGGGCCGGGTGCATGAACATATGGTGGTTCTCCATGATGTCCCGGCTGCCGGTGATGGCCACCGGCACCACGGGAGCCTTGGCCTTGGTGGCGATGCGGAAGGCGCCGCTCTTGAACTCCAAAAGGCTCCCCTCCGGCCCCTTGTTGCGGGTGCCCTCGGGGAAGATGGTCAGGGAGTAGCCCTTTTTCACAAGATCGATGGCCTCGTTCAGCGCGGCCATGGCCTTGCGGGGGTCCTCACGGTCGAGAAAGACGCAGTGCAAAAGGCGCATCCAGCCCCGCACCAGGGGCAGTTTGTCCACCTCTTTTTTGGCCACGAGGCCGTGGGGGGCGTCCAGCCGGGTGAGGGCCAGGGGGATGTCGTAGTAGCTGCGGTGGTTGGCGGCAAAGACGCAGGGGCGGCCTTTGGGAATGTTCTCCAGCCCCTCCACCGTCACCGTCACGCCGGCCAGCCGCAAAAGATGGTTGGCCCAGTGGGGCACATGCTCGGCGGCCAGCGCGTCGGAGGTGGCCCAGTCGCCCGCCTTCAGCGCCCTGAGGCCCCGGCGCAGATCGCCCAGATGGAGCAACATATAGCCCCAGAAATAGATGAACCAGACGAGCGTGCGCATAAAAAAGCCTCCGAAGGGTGCGAATTCGACCGCGAAATGCCGTTGCAAACTATTTTACCATGGAATTGTGAAAATAGAAAGACAAAAAAACGCCCCGGCCGCCGCTGCCCCGCCGCCAAAGGAACAAAAAAAGCGCCCCGGCCGCGGGCCGGGGCGGGGAGAAGCGCACGAAAAAGGTCAGCGGCCCTGCCGCTGGTAGAGTTCGGCGAGGGCGCGGATGCGCTTTGCCAGGGCGGGGCTCGCCGCCCCGGGGGCCATCCGCCACTGCCAGTTGCCCTCGGCTTTGCTGGGGGTGTTCATCCGGGCGAAGGCGGGCAGGGCCAGCCAGTCCTGCATGGGGATGATGGCGGTGTCGCTCACGCTGGCGTAGGCGGTGCGGATGAAGGCGTCCACCAGCGCTTCGTCCCTGCCGCAGGCCATGTAGGCCCGGGCCAGCGCCACGTCCTCCGGCGCGGCGTCGCCCTCCCAGGCGGCGGTGGTGGTGTTGTCGTGGGTGCCGGTGTACACCACCGAGTTCGGGGTGTAGTTGTGGGGCATGTAGTCCCCGGCCTCCCGGCGGTCGAAGGCGAATTGCAGCACCTTCATGCCCGGGTAGCCGCTGCCCGCCAGCAGCGCCTTCACCTCCGGGGTGAGGTAGCCCAGATCCTCGGCGATGATGCGGGCCGCGGGCAGCCGGCTGTGCAGCGCGTCCATCAGGGCCATGCCCGGCCCCTTGCGCCAGACGCCGTTTTTGGCGGTGGTGTCGCCCGCGGGGATGGCAAAGTAACTCTCAAAGCCCCGGAAGTGGTCGATGCGCACCACGTCGTACACCGTGCAGGCATAGGCCATCCGCCGCACCCACCAGGCGTAGCCGGTGGCGTGGTGGTAGTCCCAGTCGTAAAGGGGGTTGCCCCACAGCTGGCCGTCGGCGGCAAAGGCGTCCGGCGGGCAGCCCGCCACCGCGGACATCCGCCGGTCGGCCGTCAGCTGGAACAGCTGTGGCCCGGCCCAGACGTCCGACGAGTCGGGGGAGACGTAGATGGGGATGTCGCCGATGATGGCCACGCCCTTTTCATTGGCGTAGGCCTTGAGGGCGGTCCACTGCCGGTGGAAGAGGTACTGCACGCCCTTCCAGTAACGCACCTGCCCCGCCAGCCGCTCGGCGGCCCGCCGCAGGGCCGAAGGCTCCCGCAGGCGCACCGGGTCGGGCCAGTCCAGCCAGCTTTTCTGGCCGTTTTCACCCTTCAGCGCCATGAAGAGAGCATAGTCCTCCAGCCAGAAGGCGTTTTGCTCGCAGAAGGCCGCCAGCCCCTCGTCCTCCGGGTCCAGCCGGTCCACCGCCCGCTTGAGCAGGGCGTGGCGGCCCCGGTAGAGCGCGCCGTAGTCCACCCTGCTTTCGTCCTCGCCCCAGGCAAAGGCGTCCGCCTCGCCGGGGGCCAGCAGGCCGTCCGCTTCCAGCAGGGCGGGGTCGATGAAGTAGGGGTTGGCCGCGAAGGCGGAAAAGCTCTGGTAGGGGCTGTCGCCGTAGCCGGTGGGGCCGATGGGCAGGATCTGCCAGCGGCTCTGGCCGGCGGCCTGCAGAAAGTCCACAAAATGCCGCGCCTCTTTGCCCAGCGTGCCGATGCCGAAGGGGCCCGGCAGGCTGGACAGGGGCAGCAGGATGCCCGCCGCTCTCATCCCTTCACCGCGCCGGCCACGACGCCCTCGATGATGTACTTCTGGCAGGCCAGGTAGAACACGATCACCGGCAGGATGGTGAGCAGGATGCAGGCCATCATGGGGCCCATCTCCACCCGACCGTAGCTGCCGCGGAAGTACTGGATGAGCATGGAGATGGTGCGGTACTTGCGGATGTCCAGCACCAGGGTGGGCAGCAGGTAGTCGTTCCACACCCACATGGCCTGGAGGATGGCCACCGAGATCAGGGTGGGCTTGAGGATGGGCAGCACCACCAGGCCGTAGGCCTGCAGCGGGTTGCAGCCGTCGATGGTGGCGGCCTCCTCGATCTCCAGCGGGATGCTCTTCACAAAGCCGCAGAACATGAACACCGCCAGCCCCGCGCCGAAGCCCAGGTAGATGATGCAGATGTTGTAGGGGGTGTTCAGCTTGAGGCTGTCGGCGGTCTGGGCCAGGGTGAACATCACCATCTGGAAGGGCACCACCATGCTGAACACGCACAGGTAGTAGATGGCCTTGGAGACCGGCCCGTGCACCCGGGTGATGTACCAGGCGCACATGGAGCAGCACAGAAGGATCAGCGCCACCGAGGAGACGGTGATGAACAGGGTGTAGAAAAAGCTCTGCAAAAAGCCTTGGCTCACCACGGCGGCCACGAAGTTGGCGGCGCCGGCAAAGGTGTCGGCGGTGGGCAGCTGGAACACGGTGCTGGTGCTGATGGCGGTCTCCATCTTGAAGGAGTTGATCAGGATCATGAACACCGGGTAGACGTACAGCACCGCCAGCACGGCGAACACCAGGGTAAACGCCATGTTGAGGGAGTTTTTGGCTTTCAGGCTGTTCATTGCTGCACCTCCTTGGAGCGGGTGGCCTTCAGCTGCACCAGCGCGATGACCACCACCACGATGAAGAACACCACGGCCTTGGCCTGGCCGATGCCCTTCCACTGGGGCCCGGAGCGGGCGTAGAAGGTGTTGTAGATGTTCAGCGCCAGCATCTCGGTGGCGTGGTTGGGCTCGCCGCCGGTGAGGGACAGGTTCTGGTCAAACAGCTTGAAGCTGTTGGTGAGGGTGAGGAACAGGCAGATGGTGATGCTGCTCATCACCATGGGCAGCTTGATCTTCACCAGGGCCTGCCAGCTGTTCGCCCCGTCGATGGCGGCGGCCTCCAAAAGGTCCGGCGAGATGTTTTGCAGCCCGGCGATGTAGATGATCATCATGTAGCCCACCTGCTGCCAGGCCATCAGGATGATGAGGCCCCAGTAGCCGGCGGAGGTGTTCAGCCCCAGCAGGGGCTTTTCCACGATGCTGAGCACGCAGTTGATGAGGATCTGCCAGATGTAGCCCAGCACGATGCCGCCGATGAGGTTGGGCATGAAGAACACCGTGCGGAAGAGGTTGGTGCCCTTGATGCCCCTGGTGAGCACCAGGGCCACCGCGAAGGCCAGCAGGTTGATGGACAGGGTGCTCACCACCGTGAAGGCCACCGTGAACCAGAACGAGTGCAGGAACGTCTCGTCCGAGAGGGCGGTCACATAGTTGGAGAGGCCCACCCACTTGGCGTTGTTGACGGTGGTGAACTTGCAGAAGGACAGATAGATGCCCTCCGCGAAGGGAACGATAAACCCGATGGTGAAGGCCGCCAGCGTGGGCAGCACAAACAGCGGGAAGTATTTTCTCAGGGTCTTTTCCATGCCGCGAAACTCCCTCCTTCCAGGGTGCGGACCGGAAAAATGGGGGAGCGAGAGGCTCCCCCATTTTCAGGTCGGTCAGGCCGTTCAGCCGTTGGCCAGCTGATACTCGGTGGCCCAGTTGTCCACGAAGGCGGAGACCACGTCGTCCCAGCTGCCGGTGCCGGCGGCGTAGGCGGTGAGGGCGGTGCCCAGCATGTTCTTCCACTCCTCAGAGGGCATGGTGGTGAAGTTCCAGGACACAGGGGTCTTGCCCGCGGCGGTCATGGCGGCGTCTTCCTTCACAAACAGGTTGGGAGACTCCTGCGCGGCCTTGAAGGGGATGACGAAGCCCATGTCGTTGGCCATGGCGGTGGTGCCTTCCTCGCTGGTGACACACCAGTTCATGAAGTCCAGGGTGGCCTGGATGTCCTCTTCAGGAGCCATGTTGTTCACGCACCAGTAGTTCTCGGTGCCGGTGCACAGGCCCTGGTTGGCCTCGTCGCCCACGCCGATGTAGATGGGGATCATGGCCAGCTGGTCGTCGGTGTACTTGCCTTCGCCGGTCACGTTGCCGTACTCCCAGGAGCCGTTCTGATAGAACACGGCCTCGCCGGCCAGGAACTCGTTCAGGCTGTCGTCCGCGGTCTTGGCGGCCAGTTCAGTGGGGGCGCAGGTGGAGTTGTTGATGTACAGGTCCCAGATGTTCTTGTAGTTGTCCAGGTAGGTGCCCTTGATGGCGTCGGTGCTGGTGATGCCCTCGTCCTTGTACTCGAAGTAGATGGGCAGGTTGGCCAGATGGGTCTTGAAGCGCCAGTCGGAGGAGGAGTCCATGCCGGCGGAGGTGAAGGCGGCAAAGCCCAGTTCGTCCTTGCGGGCGGTGATGTCCTCGGCGACCTTCTTCAGGTCGTCAAAGCTCTGGATGTCCTCCACGGTGTAGCCGGCCTGGCCCAGCAATTCGGTGTTGGTGATCAGGCCGTAGCTCTCGATGACGTAGCCGATGCCGTAGACCACGTCGCCCTCCTTCAGGGCGTAGTCCTCGCTGGTCAGCTGGCCGTAGATGTCGCTGCCGGCCAGGTCATAGCAGTAGTCCTTCCAATTGGCCAGGCCCACGGGACCGTTCACCTGGAACAGGGTGGGCGCCTCGGACTTGCCCATCTCGGCCATCAGGGTGGTCTCGTAGGTGCCGGAGGCGGCGGTGACCACGGTCACGGGCACGCCGGTCTGCTCGGTGTACAGGGCCGCCAGGTCCTGCCACTGCTGATCCTGCTCGGGCTTGAAGTTCAGGTAGTAGACCTTGCCGGCCGCGGCGGGAGTGCTGCCCGCGGCGGAGGCGGGGGTGCTGCCGGAGGCGGGGGTGCTGCTGGGGGTGCTGCCGCAGGCGGCCAGGCTCAGGGCCATGGCGGCGGCCAGCACGAGTGCAAGTGCCTTTTTCATATGTGTTCTCCTTTTTTCTTGTGCCCCTTGCGGGGACGGTCAAAAAACAAAAGCGGACTTTCCGCTTCGCTTACGTTGTTATGCCGCGCACCGAACCTCCCGGCGCGGGGGCGGCCTGCAGCAGCACGGTGGCGGCGGGTTTGCGCCGTTCCACGCACTGCAAAAGCAGCCGCACGCTGGTGCGGGCGATCTCGGCCGCCGGCTGGCGCATGGTGGCCAGCTGAGGGTTGTAAAAGCGGGCCATGGGGATGCCGTCGAAGCCCAGCAGCGAGATGTCGCCGGGGATGGCAAGCCCCGCGTCCAGAATGGCCCGGGCCGCGCCGATGGCGGTGACGTCGCTCATGGCGAACACCGCCGTCACCCGGTCGCCCGTTTCCAGAAACGCCTTCATGGCGGCGTAGCCGCCGTCCATGCTGAACTCGGTCTGCACAAAGCGGGCCGGGTCGAAGGGGATGCCGTGGGCAGCCAGGCCCTGCCGCACCCCTTCCAGCCGCATCTTGCCGGGGCTGGAGCGCTCGGGGTCGGTGCCCAGCACCAGAATGTCCCGGTGGCCCCGCGCGGCCAGGTAATCGATGGCCGCCGCGCCGGCGGCCCGGTCGTCCACCCCCACCATGGAGAGGTTGGGGAAGTGGAGTTCGTCGCTCACGGTGGTGGCCAGCACACAGGGCAGGTCGATGTTCGAAAAGCCCGCCTGGAAGTTGCGGCTGTCGCCCCCCAGAAAGATGATGCCCCGGGGCTTGAGCTCCCGGCACACCCGCTGGGCGGCGGCCACCTCGTCGGCGGTCTCGCCCACATACTCCACCACGCCTTCGTAGCCCGCTTCGCCCACCAGCCGCTGCAGTTCCACCAGCATGCCCGCGAAGAACAGGTTGGAGGTGCCGCGCACGATGAAAGCCACGCTCTTGGCCTGCTGGCGCTTGAGCTGCCGGGCGTTGGAGTTGGGCACGAATCCCTTTTCCGCCACGATGGCGGCGATGCGGCGCTTGGCCTCCTCGCTCACGTCCGGGTGGTCGTTCAGCGCCCGGGAGACGGTGCTGATGGCGTAGCCGCTTTCCCGGGCAATGTCCTTGATGGTCAAATCGGCTGCGCCTCGCTTCCCCCGGCGGTATGTACAGTGAAAAAACGTTGCCGGAAACGTTCCCAAGCAAGTTCATTATAGCCTGCGCCGCCGCCGATTGCAAGGGTTTCAGGGCGTTTTCATCAGTATGCAAGTTTGCGATGAAAAAATATTGTGCAAAGTGACGCAAAAAGGGCGGGAAGGCTGTCATATCGCTGTAACCATTGGGGGAAAAAGGCCATGGCGCGGCCCAAAGGCCGCGGAAAAAACGCCGCCGGGGTCAAAAAAGCCCCCCGCGGCGGGAGCGGAGCGGCCCGGGCGCGGGGAGCAGGCGGCGCAAGAGGGGTCAACTCCGTTTGCCCCTGCGGCGGCAAAGCAGGAAGACCAGGCCGGCCAGCGCGCCCAGGCCCAGGGCGGCCAGGGCCGGGGCGGGCCGGGGGACGGGCTGACCGTCGGCGGGCCACCCGCAGCACCAGCCCCTCCCCGGCCTGTTTCACAACGGCGGAGAGGGCGGCGGGGTCAAAGGTGATCCGGGCCAGGTCGGCGTCCAGGGTGAGCACCCCGCCCTCCGCCTGGGCCAGGGGGGCCAGGGCCGCCGCCGGCAGGCTGATCTCCAGGGCCCGGGCACTGGCCTGGGTCTGCAGCTGCACCGTCACGGCGGGGGTGCCGCCGCCGCGGGCCGCCGCCTCCAGCGCCTGCCGCACGGTGTCCGCCAGATGGCTCTCCTCCAGGGCGGCTGTGGCGGTCTCCTCGGTCACCGACGCCTCCACCGGGGTGGTCACATGGACGGGCGGCGCCGGGTTAGCGGTGGGTACGGGGGTGGGCAGGGGAGTGGCGGCCGGGCGCTGGGTGGGTCGGGGCGTGGCCGTGGGCGCGGGCGTGGGGGCCGGTTCCGGCGCGGGGGTAGCCTCCGGCGCGGGAGTGGCTTCCGGCACGGGGGTGGCCGGGGGCGTGCTCTCCGCCGGAAGGAAGACGCCGTTGCCCAGGTCCAGCAGGTCGGCCTGCCCGGCGCCGGTCACGGCGGCGCTGCCACCCTCCGCCCAGATCGCCGCCAGGCCGGTGACGTCCCGCTGCGCCAGCGTCAGGGCGTTGCCCGGCGCAAAGGCCAGGGTGGCCCCGGCCTTGTCCACGTTCACGCCGTACCAGGAGCGGGGGCCCGCCGTCAGGACCAGCCGTCCCCGCACGGTGACCGAGGAGGTGCACCACCAGCGGCGCGCCGGCGGCCGCCCCGGTGTGGTCCAGGGTCAGGTCCTGCAGGGTCACGTCCGCCGCCCGGTAGACGTTCACCACATGCTTGTTGGCGGGGCCGGCGGCCAGCGTCCCGTTTTGAAGGGTGATGCCATCGGCCGCGATGTTCAACAGATGGCTGACGTTGCCCGCGGCGGGGCCGAAGTCCGACGACGGGGTGAGGGAAAAGCCCCCCAGGTCGAAGGTCACGTCGGGCACCGTGATCTCCAGCATGGCGTCCAGCACCGCGTCCTGCGCAAGGCGCAGCTGCCCGCCGGGGGCAAGGACGGCCAGGGCCTCCTCCAGGCTGGGGTAGCCCTGGCCGTCCACCACGGCGGCGGTGGTCCCGGCCGACTCGCCGGGGTCGGTCTGGGGCGCATCGGGCCCGCCGGCGGTTTCGGGCGCCGCCCCTCCGTCCTCGTCCGGGGCGGGCCGGGCTTCCTCGTCCGGACGTTCGTCCGGGCCGGGCTGCGGGTCGTCCCGCTCCAGGCTGTGAGCGGCGGCCTCCGCCGGCACGGCGGGCGGGGCCTCTTCCAGCGCCGCCGCGGGCAGGGCGCCGAGGGCCAGCGTCAGCGCCAGAAGCAGGGCGGTGAGTCTTTTTTTCATGGGTCCCTCCTGTGGGTCCGGGGCGAAAACAGGCGCTTCGCCCCCCTTGTGTTGTACGTAAACAGTATACAGGCACCCGGGCATTTTGCGACAAACAACCAAAAAAAGGGAGGAACGGGGGAAAAATACGGCGGTCAGTCTGGGCAAACCGGGCAGACGAGGCGTATAATCGTATCAGGAAGAGACCCCTCACAGGGCAAAATGGAAGGAGAAGAGGAAAAACCATGAAAAAGATGCTGCTTGCCCTCTGCGCGCTGGCGGCCGCCCTCTCGCTGGCGGCCTGCGGCGGCGCGCCCGCGTCCGGCCAGGCGCCGGCGTCCCAGCCCGCGTCCGGGCCGGCCTCCGGGTCGGCCTCTGAACCGGCCTCCGGGCCGGCCTCGGAGGCGGCGGCGGACTACACCGCCTACACCCTGCAGTTCGACGTGCCCCCGGACTTTGCCCAGATGGAGGAGCCCCCCGAGGGGGTGAGCGCCATGTTCCAGACGGCGGACGGCTCCAGCATCAACCTGGTGATCTATGACAACGACGGGTCCCTGGCCTCCGACGTCACCCAGGACGCCATTGTGTCCCTGCTGGAGGGGAGCCTGGAGCAGATGAGCGTGGAGGCCCAGGTGCTGGACCCGGTGTTTGAGACCGGCAAGCTGGGCGGCGTGTGCCCCTACTATCGGATCGACTACACCGTTGTGATGGGCGATGTGGTGATGGGGCAGACGATGCTGGGCATCAATGCCGACCGGGCCTACACCTTCACCTTCACCGACATGACCGGCGACTGGGGCCAGATCTTCGCGGATGCCGTGGCATCCATCACCCCGGTGGCCCAGTAAAAAACGAAACAAGCGGCGGCCTCGCGCACTGCGAGGCCGCCGCTCTTTGTCATTTTGTCCGCTTTGGCTCAGAAGCCGCCGGCGGTGCGGGGGTAGGGGATGACGTCCCGGATGTTGGGGATGCCGGTGAGGTACATGATGAGCCGCTCGAACCCCAGGCCGTAGCCCGCGTGCTGCACGCTGCCGTAGCGGCGCAGGTCCAGATACTGCTGGTAGTCGGCCATGCTCATGCCCAGCTTTTCCATCTTGGCCAGCAGCAGGTCCAGCCGCTCCTCACGCTGGCTGCCGCCCACCAGCTCGCCCACGCCGGGCACCAGCATGTCGGCGGCGGCCACGGTGCGCCCGTCGTCGTTGGCCCGCATATAAAAACTCTTGATGGCGGCGGGGTAGTCGGTCACGAACACCGGCTTGCGGTACACCTGTTCGGTGAGGAACCGCTCGTGCTCGGTCTGCAGGTCGGTGCCCCACTCCACCTTGTACTGGAATTTGTCGTTGTTCTTCTCCAGGATCTTTACCGCCTCGGTGTAGCTTACCCGGGCAAAGTCGGCGTTCACCAGGGCGGTGAGCCGCTCCACCAGGCCCTTGTCGAAGAACTGGTTGAAGAAGGCCAGCTCGTCCGGGCACTGCTCCAGCACATAGCCGATCACATATTTCACCATGGCCTCGGCGTTGTCCATGTAATCGGACAGGTCGGCAAAGGCCATCTCCGGCTCGATCATCCAGAACTCGGCGGCGTGGCGGGGAGTGTTGGAGTTCTCCGCCCGGAAGGTGGGCCCGAAGGTGTAGATGTTGCCGAAGGCCATGGCCATCGCCTCGCCCTCCAGCTGGCCGCTCACCGTCAGGTGGGTGGAGCGGCCGAAGAAGTCGCGGCCAAAGTCCACCGCGCCCTCCTCGGTGCGGGGCACATCGTTCAGGTCCAGGGTGGTGACCCGGAACATCTCGCCCGCGCCCTCGCAGTCGGAGCCGGTGATGAGGGGGGTGTGCACATAGACGAAGCCCCGCTCCTGGAAGAAGCGGTGGATGGCATAGGCGGCGGTGCTGCGCACCCGGAAGGCCGCCGCGAAGGTGTTGGTGCGGGGGCGCAGGTGGGGCATGGTGCGCAGGAATTCCACGCTGTGCCGCTTTTTCTGCAGCGGATACTCCGGCGGGCAGCCGCCCAGCAGTTCCACGCTGTCGGCGTTCACCTCTAGGGGCTGCTTGGCGCCGGGGGTCAGCACCACCCGGCCCTTCACCCGCATGCTGGTGCCCACGCCGGCCTTGGCCACCTCCTTGTAGTTTTCCAGCTTGCCGGCCTCGAACACCACCTGCAGGTTCTTGAAGGCGGAGCCGTCGCTCAGCTCGATGAAGCCGATGTTCTTGGAGTCGCGCACGGTCCTGGCCCAGCCGCAGACGGTCACTTCGGCGCCGTCGGCGGGGGGGCAGGAAAACAGGTCTTTGATGATGATGCGTTCCATTGTTCCTTATCTCCTTTACAAAGCGGTTTTTGCCCTTTGCTCACGGTGAAAGAGCAAAAAAAGACCGGCAGCCGGAATCGTCCCTTCCATTAGGACGAATCGCTGCCGGATCCGCGGTGCCACCTAACTTGCCGTTCGCACGGCCCCTTTTCCGCTCATACAAGCGTCGCGGCTTAACGCGCCGCCCACGACACGCCCTACTGCCGCCGGGGCGGGTTCGGGGGTGCAGCTCCAAAGTGTTCCTTCCGCCGGGCGCCGGGCGGGGCTCGCACCGCTCCCCGCTCGCTGGGCCGCCGCTGGCCGGCGTACTGCTCTTTTTCACAGCTGTTGGTGCCAGTTTACCCCTTTCGCCGGCCCTTGTCAAGGCCGTTTCGCCGCATTTTTTCGCCGCGGCGGCGGTATGCTATCAGCAGAAGGGGGGCGGCGGCATGAAAAGGGGGACGCGGCGGGCCCTGGCGGCTCTGGCGCTGGCGGCAGCGGCGGCGGTGGCGGCGGCGGTGTGGGTGTGCCGCGCGCCCCGTTTTGCCCACGCCTCGCCCGATTACCCCATGGTGGACCTGACGGGGGTGGTGGCGCGGGCCGAGGCGGGCCGGCCGGACTACCGGCTGCTCCTTGCCCAGACGGGCCTGGGCAAAGGGGCGGTGGACGCGCTGCTGGAAACGGGCCGGGGAGAGGAGCTGTTTGACTTTCAGGCCCGGTACTTTGCCCCCCGCCAATGGGAGACGGTGAAGGGGGTGGCCATGGTGCGCCTGGAGGTGAGCGGGAGCGAGCTGCGCTTCGCCCCGCTGGAAAAGGGGGACGTGCTGCTCACCCCCTCCAGCCGGTGCGGGGGCTGGCGCAACGGCCACGCGGCGCTGGTGGTGGACGTGGAGGAGGGGCTGGTGCTGGAGGCCTACAGCCTGGGCCAGCCCAGCCGGCTGAGCAGCCTTTCCACCTGGCAGGACAAGGCCGCCGTGGCGGTGCTGCGCCTTTCGGGGGTGAGCGCCGAGCGCCGGGCCGCCCTGGCGGACTGGGCGCGGCAAAACCTGCTGGACCTGCCCTACGGCCTTTTCTCGGGGCTGCCCTGGCTGGGGGAGACCGCCCGGCCCCCCGCCACCCAGTGCGCCCATCTGGTGTGGTGCGCCTTCGCCGCCTTCGGCTACGATATCGACGGGGGCGGCGGCTGGCCGGTCACCCCCCGGGACATCTCCCTCTCGCCCCTTTTGGAGACGGTGCAGGTCTGGGGCCTGCCCCAGGGGGCGCGCTGGCCGTCGTGAGGGCTCACCCCGCGGCGGCCTTTTTGCGGGCGTGCAAAAATACCGGCAGGTAGCACAGCCCCACCAGCGCCACTGCCAGCAGGCAGATGACCGCCAGATACGCCAGCCACTGCCCCACGCTGGTCAGGGGGATGGGCAGGGGCGGCTTGTAGGTGAAGAAAAAGTTGGTGGCGTACTCCACGCTCACCAGTTCCCCGTCCTCGTAGGTGGCGGCGGCGAACATGGAATTTAGATACAGCGAGAGCAGCGCCAGCGCCCCCAGCAGCCCCAGGGTGGAAAAATAGTGCCGGGGCCGCAGTTCCACCTCGCCGCAGCAGGGGATATAAGCCCCCAGCACCACCAGCATGGAGTGGTAGAGGAAGAACTGGTAGGCGAGGGGATGGGCAAAGGCCTGGCTGGCCGGGAGGCTGGTGGAGAAGATGGAGGGCATGGCCAGAGCCAGCACCGCGCCGATGAGGCAGGTGGGATACATAAAGGCCAGCACGGCGGTGCGCCCGCGGCCGGGGCGGGCGAAGCGGGCGTAGAAGATCAGCAGGATCTGGATGCTGCACAAATGCAGCGGCAGGTGCTGCAACTCGATGTAGGGCAGCAGCATCGACCCGTCGGCGGAGGGCACCATCTCCACCACGCTGAGCGCCTTCACCAGCTCGGAGGCGACGCTCAGCGCGCAGCAGACGCTGAGCACCCGCTGCAGCGGCGGGCGGCGCCGGCGCAGAAGCCACAGCGCCCCGGCGATGAGGGCGGCCGAGACGCCCAGCCAGAGGAAATGATAGACGGTGAACATACGCTTTCGCTCCTTTCGGCCGGCGGGGCCGGCGGGGTACAGCTTGATTGTACTATACGCGGCCTTTTGTCACAATGAAGAACGGGATGAAATTTTTATAAAAAGAAGAAAAGCGGGGCGGGACGGTTTCCATCGCGGTGGATTTATAGTAAAATGACACCAGACGATCCGCGCCGCGGCGCGATGGGAAAGGGACGTGTGCTTTTTTGAAGAGGAACGAGATCATCTGCCGGGCGGGCCGGCTGGCGGGGCCGGCGGCGCTGTGCGCGGGGGGCCTTGTGTGGCTGGCGGCGGTGCTGGCCGCGGGGGGCGGGCCGCTGGAGCTGGCGGCCTTTGCCGGGCTGTTTTTTGTGGCGATCCTGTGCGCGGGGCGCTTTCTCACGGGGCTGGCCGCCCCCGGCCTGGAGGGCGCGGCGCGGCTGGCGGCGGCCTTCTGCGCGGGCAGCGGCGTGCTGCTGGCGGCCTGGTGGCTGCTGGGCCGGTGGGGCGCCTGGGCGGCGCTTGCCCCCGGCCTCGCCCTGGGCGCGGCGGGGGCGGCCGAATGGCTGCGGGAAAAACCCCGTCTGCGCCCGGCGCTGCCCCGGGGCCCGGTGAGCCTGCTGCAGTTTTTCATGGGGATGTTTCTGTTCTTCCACGCCTTCTGGGGGGTGCTGCCCGCTGCCACCCCCGAGCGGCTGCGGGTGTGGACCTACAACCAGGACCTGCTCTGGAGCGTGGGCAACGCGGCGGCGGCCGCCTTCGGCGCGCCCTTCCAGGATATGCGCATGGCGGGCTACACCCTCCACTACCACTTCCTCAACGACCTTGCCGCCGGGCTGCTGGCCCGGGCCGCGGGGGCCGGCGCCTGGGAGGGGCTGGCCTTCTACTGGTACGCCCCGGTGGGCCTGCTGGCCCTGGGTGCGCTGTGGGCGCTGGCAAAGCGGCTGGGCGCGGGGGAGTGGCTGGCGGCCCTGGGCGCGGGGGCGGTGTTCTTTATGAACAGCCGCTTCAGCGAGCAGCCCTTCCACCTGTTCACCAACACCAACGGCATGGGCACGGCGCTGCTGGGGCTGTGCGGCGTGCTGCTGCTGGCCGACCGGGCGCTGGAGGCGGAAAAGCCGCCCCGGGCCTTCTGGCCCTGCTTCTTCGCGGCCTGCGCCGCCCTGTGCATGATCAAGAGCACCCTGGGGGCGCTGGCCCTCTGCGCCTTTGCCGCCGCCCTGGCGGTGTCGCTGGCCGCGGGGCGCCTGCGGCCCCGGATGGCGGCGCTGGCCGCCCTCTGCGCGGGGGCCTTCGGGGCCTGCTGGGCGCTGGTGTTCCGGGGCGCGGTGAACAACCTGATGTTCAGCGGCGCCGCCCGGCTGGGCGAGCTGCCCGAGGCGCTGGTGAACGCCTCGCTGCTGGGCCTTGTGCTCTACCTCGCGTCGCTGCCCTGGAGCCTGGCCCGTCTGCGCCGGCTCACCTTCGCCCAGCTGTGCGTCAACGCCATCGCCGTGGGCGGGCCGGCGGCCTTCGCCCTCTACACCCACTATTCCTTCTCCCAGGTCTACTTTTTGCTGGCGGCCATCCCGATGTGGTGGCTGGCGGCCCTGCCCGCCCTGGCCGCCTACGGCCGGTGGCTGGCGGCGCGCCGCGCCGCCCTGCGCCCGCTGGCCGCCGGGGCGCTGGCCGCGGCCTGCCTCTGCGCCTTCGGCTGGCAGCTCACCGACGTGGTGCCCGAGTGCCGGGAGGGGGTGCAGGCGGCGCTGCGCTGCGCGGGCTTGCGGGTGAGCGAGCCGGCGGAGGAGAGCGTGCTCGCCGGCGACTGGCAGGCCGCCCGCTGGCTGCGGGAGAACAGCGAGGCCGGCGACATCTTCGCCACCAACCGCAACAACAAGACCCTGGCCGGCGCGGACGGGGTGTTCCATTTCTACACCGCCGCCAGCGAGCGGCGCAGCTATCTGGAATCCTACCGCTACGCGCTGGACTACGACAACGCCTACGCCGAGACCCGCCGCCGGCTGGAAGAGGTGAGCGACGCCATCTTCTACCGGCTGGGCGAGGAGGAGGCATTCCGGCTGGCCGCGCAGGAGGGCATCGACTGGCTGCTGGTGTCCACCCGGGTGGAGGGCTGGCCCCAGTGGCAGCGCACTCCGGACTTCGCCACCGACGCGGTGCGCCTCTACCGGGTGCCCGCGGCCTCTTGACCCGCGCCGCGCCATGGGGTAGAATATCCCCGCTGAGCCGCGCCCGCCGGGCGCGAGAACGACAAGGAGTTGAATCAACGTGAAAAAGAACCTCTTCCCGCGCCTGGCCGCCCTGGCCCTGGCGCTGACCCTGGCCCTCACCGGCTGCGCGTCCGCGCCCGTCTCCGGCAGCGCTTCGGTCCCTGTTTCCTCCGCGCCCTCCGCCGGCGCCTCCGCGCCGGCGAGCGAGGCCGGGGGCCTGACCCTCACCGACCAGGCGGGCCGCACCGTGGAGCTGGCCGCCCCCGCCAAGACGGTGGTGAGCGGCTACTACATCAGCACCTACGCGGTGCTGGCCCTGGGCAAGGCGGACGCCATCGTGGGCCTGGAAAAGAAGGCGGACACCCGCTCGCTGTATCAGATGGCCGCCCCCGAACTCATCGAAAAGCCCGGCGTGGGCACCATGAAGGAGCTGGACACGGAGGCGGTGGCCGCCCTGGAACCGGACCTGGTCATCCTGCCCGCCGCCCTCGTCGACTACGCCGACACCCTGGACGGGCTGGGCATCCCGTCGCTGGTGGTGGCCCCCGAGAGCCACGAGGCGCTGGTGGAGATGATCGGCCTTTTGGGCCGGGCCCTGGGGGCGGAGGACGCCGCCGCGGCCCTCACCGGCTACTACGACGAACAGCTGGCCAGAATGGCCGCCCTCACCGAGGGTGCGGACAAGCCCACCGTCTACATGGCCTCCAACTCCAGCTACATGAGCTGCGCCCCCGCGGGGATGTACCAGAACTATCTCATCGAGACCGCCGGCGGGGTGAACGCCGCCGCCTCTCTGGAAGGGGATTACTGGACCGAGGTGTCCTATGAGGACATCCTGGCCATGGCCCCCGACGTGATCGTGGTGCCCTCCGGGGCGGAGTACACCGCCGCCGACCTGCTGGCGGACGCCCAGCTGGCGGGGGTGCCCGCCGTGGAGAGCGGCAAAGTCTACCAGATGCCCGCGGGCCTGGAGGAGTGGGATTCTCCCATCCCCTCCGGTATCCTGGGCTGCCTGTGGCTCACCAGCGTGCTGCACCCGGAAGAGTATCCCTTTGAGCAGTTCACCGCCGACGCGGCGAACTTTTACCAGACCTTCTACGGCTTCGCCGTGGACGAGAGCCTCATCACAAAATAAATTGCCCAGAAAATAAACGAAAGGGGAGAGCGCCATGAACAGCACCCGCACCCGCGCCGCGCTGGCCGGCTGCCTTGGGGCGGTGGCCGCGCTGGCCGCCGCGGGGCTGCTCACCGGCAGCTTTCCCCTTTCTTTTTCAGAGATCCTGCAAGACCCCGGAGGCCTTGCCGCCCGGGTGTTCTGGCAGCTGCGGCTGCCCCGCACCCTGATGGGCCTGGCCGGGGGCTGGGCCCTGGGCATGGCGGGGGGCGTGTATCAAACGGTGTTTTCCAACCCCCTGGCCTCGCCGGACCTCACCGGCGTCTCCTCGGGGGCGAGCCTGGGCGCCGCGGCGGCCATCGTGCTGGGCGCGGGCGGGCGGCTTTCGGTGACGCTCTGCGCCTTCGCCTTCGGCATGGCCGCCCTGGCGGCGGTGCTGGGGCTGGTGGGCGCGGCGCGCCTGGCCCGCACCGGCAGCTACCTGCTGGCGGGGGTCATCGTCTCCTCCCTGGCCGAGGCGGGGCTGATGGTGCTCAAGACCCTGGCGGACCCGGAGGGCCAGCTGGGGGCCATCGAGAGCTGGACCATGGGCAGCCTTTCCGCCGTCACCGGGGAAAAGATCGCCCTGCCCGCCGCCCTGGCGGCGGGGTGCGCCCTTTTGCTGTGGCTGGTGCGCAAGCCCATCCTGATGCTCAGCCTGGGGGAGAGCGCCGCCCGCGGCCTGGGCCTTGATCCGGCCCTCTGGCGGGCCCTGGTGCTCAGCCTCACCACCCTGATGGTGGCGGCGGTGGTGTCGGTGTGCGGCGCGGTGGCCTTTGTGGGCCTCATCGCCCCCCACATCGCCTTCTTCCTCGGCGGGCGGCGGGGTGGGCCCTACCTCGCCCTCTGCGGCCTCGCCGGGGCGGCGGTGCTGCTGGCGGCGGACCTGCCCGCCCGCCTGCTCAACCTGCCCCTGAGCATCTTCACGGTGGCGGCGGCGGTGCCGGTGCTGCTGGCGCTGCTGGTGCGCCGGGGAAGGGGAGGTGAGCAGGACGCTTGAGGTGAAGGACCTTGCCGCCGGCTACGAACGGCCGGTGGTGCAAAACGTCTCCTTTTCGGTGCAGGAGGGGCAGCTGGCGGCGGTGCTGGGGCCCAACGGGGCGGGCAAGTCCACCCTGCTGAACGCCCTGGCCGGCGGGGTGCGCAAAACCGCCGGCCGGGTGCTGGTGAACGGGCAGGACTGCCTGCCCCTCTCCCCAAAGCAGCGGGCCAGGCGGCTGGCGCTGGTGGGCCAGCAGATCCCCCTGCTGCCCGGCGTGCGGGTGGAGGAGGTGCTGGAGATGGGCCGCTACGCCTGGGGCGGGCCGCTGCGGGCCGACCCGGGGGCGAAGGCGGCGGTGGCCGCCGCGGCCGCGGCCTTCGGCCTGGAAAAGCTGCTGCACACCGACTGCGCCGCCCTCAGCCAGGGCCAGCGGCAGCTGGTGCAGCTGGCCCGGGCCATGGTGCAAAGCGCGCCGGTGCTGCTGCTGGACGAGCCGGGCAGCGCGCTGGACTTTTCCAACACCCACCGGCTGTTCCGACTGCTGCGGGACCGGCTGGCGGAAGGGGGACGGTGCGCGGTGGCGGTGCTCCACGACCCGGCGCTGGCCCTGCGCTATTGCTCCCCGGTGCTGCTTTTGCGGGAGGGCCGCGTCGTGGGCCGCCTTGAGCCCGGGCGCTGCACCGACGCCGAGGCCCAGGCGGCGCTGGCCCGCCTCTACCCCGGCATCCGGGTCAAAGCGGACAAGGAAACGGGGCATTGGCTGTGCACAATTGAATAAAAGGGAGAAGTTTGCCGCCTGCCCGCGAAAAGGGATGGATTTTTCGCGGGCAGGCGGTATAATTGTTCTGTTTGCGGAAAAAAATGGAGGAGGAAAACGGTGGAAAAGACAACACAATACGTCACCCCCTACGAGTTTGAGGGCCGGCTGCCCCTGGCCCAGGCGGTGCCCCTGGGCCTGCAGCATGTGCTGGCCATGTTCGTGGGCAACCTGACGCCCATCCTCATCATCACCAACCTCTGCGCCGCCGTGGGCGACGGGGCGGAACTGGCGGCCCTTCAGGTGGGCCTTTTGCAGAACGCCATGCTGGTGGCCGGCATCGTCACCCTGGTGCAGCTTTACGCCGTGGGCCCGGTGGGCGGCAAGGTGCCCATCATCATGGGCACCAGCTCCGGTTTCATCGGGGTGTTTCAGAGCGTGGTCAACGTGATGAGCGGCGGTGTGGCCGCCTACGCGGCCATCATGGGCGCGTCCATCCTGGGCGGGCTGTTCGAGACGGTGCTGGGCGTGTTCCTCAAGCCCCTGCGCCGCTTCTTCCCGGCGGTGGTCACCGGCACGGTGGTGCTGTCCATCGGCCTGTCCCTCATCGGCGTGGGGGTGGGCTCCTTCGGCGGCGGCACCTCCGCGGCGGACTACGGTTCGCTGGAGAACCTGCTCATCGGCCTGGCGGTGATGGTGGCGGTGCTGGTGCTCAAGCACGGGGCCAAGGGGCTGGCCAGCTCCTCCTGCATCCTCTTCGGCATCGTCTTCGGCTACATCCTCTGCGGGGTGCTGGGCCTGGTGCTGCCCACCACCGGCGTCACGGCCGAGGGGGTGGAGTACACAAAGGCCTGGGTGCTCAACTGGGATAAAGTCCTGGAGGCCGACTGGTTCGCCGTGCCCCGGCTGATGCCGGTGAAGCCGGTGTTCGATCTGCGGGCTATCCTGCCGGTGCTGGTGATGTTCATCGTCACCGCCGTGGAGACGGTGGGCGACATCTCCGGCGTCACCGAGGGCGGCATGGGCCGGGAGGCCACCGACACCGAGCTGTCCGGCGGCATCATCTGCGACGGCCTGGGCTCCTCCTTCGCCGCCCTCTTCGGGGTGCTGCCCAACACCTCCTTCAGTCAGAACGTGGGCCTCGTCACCATGACCCGCATCGTCAACCGCATGGCCCTGGCCTGCGGCGCGGTGTTCCTGGTGCTCTGCGGCCTTTTGCCGAAACTGGCGGCGCTGGTGTCCATCATGCCCCAGAGCGTGCTGGGCGGCGCGGCGGTCATCATGTTCTCCTCCATCGTGATGAGCGGCATCCAGCTCATCACCCGGGAGCCCCTCACCCCCCGCAGCATGTCCATCGTGTCGGTGGCCCTGGGCCTGGGCTACGGCCTGGGGGCCAACAGCGCGGTGCTGGCCGGCCTGCCCCAGGCGGTGCAGCTGGTGTTCGGCGGCTCGGGCATCGTGCCCGCCGCCTTCGTGGCCATCGTGATGAACCTGCTGCTGCCCAGGGAAAAACAGGCGTAACAGCGCTGTCCGCAGCCCTCTGCCGCCCCCGGCCGCGCCGGGGGCTTTTTTGCGGGGCGGGGATATGCTACAATAAAAACGAAAATTCACCACAGGGAGGAACCGCCGTGCTGACCATCAAACACTATGCCCGGCCCCAGACCGTGCCCGAGGCCCTGCGCCTGCTGCGGGAAAAAAAGAGCAACGTGGCCCTGGGGGGCATGCTCTGGCTGAAACTGCAGGATAAAACCGTGGACACCGCCGTGGACCTGGCGGGCCTCGGCCTCGACGCCATCGAGGAGACGCCCGAGGGCTGGCGCATCGGGGCCATGGTCACCCTGCGCCGGCTGGAGACCCACACGGGCCTCGCCGCCTTCACCGGCGGAGCCATGGCCGAGAGCGTCAAACACATCGTGGGGGTGCAGTTTCGCAACCTTGCCACCATCGGCGGCAGCGTCTTCGGGCGGTTCGGCTTCTCCGACCCCCTCACCCTGCTGTTGGCGCTGGACGCCCGGGTGGAGCTGGCCGAAGCCGGGCGGATGAGCCTTCGCGACTTCGCGGAGTCGGACATCCGCAAGGACATCCTGACCCATATCTTCATCCCCGGCGGCAAGGTGGAAGCGGTCTATCTCTCCCAGCGCAATTCCGCCACCGATTTCCCCACCCTCACCTGCGCGGTGGCGCGCCGGGAGGGGAAAGTGGCCTGCGCCGTGGGGGCCCGCCCCGCCCGGGCACAGCGCTTTGACGACGAGGCGGGGCAGCTGGCGAATGGCGTGAACGAAGAAAGCGCCGCCGCCTTTGCCGAGACGGTCGCCCGGCGGGCGGTGTTCGGCTCCAACACCCGGGCCTCGGCGGAGTACCGGCGGGAGGTCTGCCGGGCACTGGTGCGCCGCGCCGCGCTGAAACTGGAGGAGGAGTGAGCCATGGAGTTGAACTTTACTTTGAACGGGCGGGCGGTGAGCGCCGACGTGCGGCCGGACACCCTGCTCCTGGACCTGGTGCGCCGGCTGGGCTGCCTGAGCGTCAAGCGGGGCTGCGAGACCTCGGGCTGCGGGCTGTGCACCGTGCTGCTGGACGGCGCGCCGGTGCTCTCCTGCTCGGTGCTGGCCCTGCGGGCGGCGGGCCGCCGGGTGGACACGCTGGAGGGCCTGCAGGAGGAGGCCCGCCCCTTCGCCGAGTTCATCGCCGACCAGGGGGCGGAGCAGTGCGGCTTCTGCAACCCGGGCTTTGTGATGAACACCATCGCCCTTTTGCGGGAGAACCCCGACCCCACCGACGACGACATCCGCGCCTTTCTGGCGGGGAATCTCTGCCGCTGCTCCGGCTACGAGGGGCAGCTGCGGGGCATCCGCGCCTTTCTGAACAGCCGCAAAGGGGGTGAGGACCGTGGGTGAAGCCGATCGCCGCGCCGTGGGCGCGCCGGTGCGCAAAAAGGACGCCATGGCCCTCTTGCTGGGCAAGCCGGTGTACACCGAGGACGTGACCCCGGCGGACTGCCTGGTGGTCAAGGTGCTGCGCAGCCCCCACGCCAACGCCCTCATCGAATCCGTCGACCCCGCCGCCGCCCTGCGCACGCCGGGGGTGGCGGCGGTCTACACCTGGCGGGACGTGCCCCAAAAGCGGTTCACCCAGGCGGGCCAGACCTGGCCCGAGGCCTCCCCCTACGACCGGCTCATCCTGGACAGGCATGTGCGCTATGTGGGGGACGCGGTGGCCATCGTGGCCGCCGAGACCGAGGAGGCCGCCCGGCAGGCGCTGAAGCGCATCAAGGTGAAGTATCAGGTGCTGCCCGCGGTGCTGGACCCCCACGAGGCCCTGGACGGCCCGGTGCTGGTGCACCCGGAGGAGGACTGGAAGGCCCTCTGCCCCGTGGGGGCGGACAACCGCCGCAACCTCTGCGCCTCCGGCAGCGACGCCGACGGGGATGTGGAGAAGGTGCTGGCGGATTGTGATGTGGTGGTGGAGCACACTTATAATACCCAGGCCTGCAACCAGGCCATGATGGAGACCTTCCGGGCCTACACCGAGCTGGACGCCTACGGCCGGCTGCATGTGGTGGCCTCCACCCAGATCGTCTTCCATGTGCGGCGCATCCTGGCCAACGCCCTGGACATCCCCAAATCCAAGATCCATGTGGAAAAGCCCCGCATCGGCGGCGGCTTCGGGGCCAAGCAGACGGTGGTGGCGGAAGTGTACCCCGCCTTCGTCACCTGGAAGACCGGCCGCCCCGCCCGGATGATCTACTCCCGCCAGGAGAGCCTCATCGCCTCCAGCCCCCGGCATCCCATGGAGGTGCGGGTGCGGCTGGGCGCGTCCAAAGAGGGGACCATCCGCGCCCTGGACGTCTACACCCTCTCGGACACCGGGGCCTACGGCGAGCACGGCCCCACCACCGTGGGCCTCTCCGGCCACAAGTCCATCCCCCTCTACACCGGCAACCTGGAGGCCTTCCGCTTTGCCTGGAATGTGGTCTACACCAACCACCAGTCCGCCGGGGCCTACCGGGGCTACGGCGCCACCCAGGGCATCTTCGCGGTGGAGAGCGCGGTGAACGAGCTGGCCGAACGGCTGGGGATGGACCCGGTGGCCCTGCGGCTGAAAAATATCGTGCGGCAGGGCCAGGCCATGCCCGCCTACTACGGCGAGACCGCCACCGCCTGTACCCTGGACAAATGCCTCACGAGGTGCGCCCAGCGCTTCGGCTGGGAGGAAAAATACCCCGTGCGGGACATGGGGGACGGCAGGGTGCGGGCCGCCGGCGTGGCCATCGCCATGCAGGGCTCGGGCATCTCGGGGGTGGACGTGGGTTCTGCCACCCTCAAGCTGGGGGACGACGGCTGCTACAACCTCACCATCGGCGCGGCGGACATGGGCACCGGCTGCGACACCATCCTGGCCCAGATCGCCGCCGACTGCCTGGACTGCGAGGTGGACAACATCGCCGTCTTCGGGGCGGACACCGACGCCTCCCCCTATGACTCCGGCTCCTACGCCTCCTCCACCACCTACGTGACGGGCAAAGCGGTGGAGAAGGCCTGCGCCCGGCTGAAAGAGCGCATCTGCGCCCTGGCGGCCGAAATGCTGGACTGTGCCCCCGAAGAGGTGGAGTTCGCCGGCCGCGCCGTGCGCCGGCTGGACGGCGGGGGAGAGGTGAGCCTGGCCGACATCGCGGGCCGCTCCATGTGCGGCAGCGCCCCGGCGCTGCAGATCACCTGCTCCCACTCCTCGCCCACCTCGCCGCCCCCCTTCATGGCGGGCATGGTGGAGGTGGAGGTGGACACCCGCACCGGCGGCGTGAAGGTGCTGGATTACACCGCCGTGGTGGACTGCGGCACCCCCATCAACCCCAATCTGGCCCGGGTGCAAACGGAGGGGGGCCTGGTCCAGGGCATCGGCATGGCCCTGTTCGAGACCATCACCTACAGCGACACCGGCCGCCTGGCGGAAAATTCCTTTATGCAGTACAAGATCCCCACCCGGCTGGACATGGGCAAACTGGACGTGACCTTCGAGCCCAGCTACGAGCCCAGCGGCCCCTTCGGGGCAAAATCCATCGGGGAAATCGTCATCAACACCCCCTCGCCGGCCATCGCCCACGCGGTTTACCGGGCCACCGGCGTGTGGCATCGCAGCCTGCCCATCACCCCGGAGAAGGTGCTGCTGGGCAGGAGAGGAAAAACGGATGGCTGAGCATCTCATCCTGCTGGCGGCGGGGTCGGCCCGCCGCTTCGGCGCAAACAAGCTGCTGTGCCCGGTGGCGGGCAAGCCCCTCTACGCCCACGGTCTCGCCGCCCTGCTGGCGGCGGCGAAGGCGCGCCCCGCCGCCGACGTGACGGTGGTCAGCCGCACGCCGGAAATTCTGGCGGCGGCCCGCGCCGCCGGGGCAAGGGCGGTGGACAGCCCCTTGAGCGGAGGGGGCCTCTCCTTTACCATCCGGGCGGCGCTGGATTCGCTGGAGCCGCTGGCCGCGGGCGACTACCTGCTCTTCGCGGTGGCGGACCAGCCCTGCCTCTCCGCCGCCAGCGTGACGGCCCTGCTGGAACAGGCCGCTCCGCCCACCCTCGCCGCCACCCTCTGCGTTGGCGACAAGGTGGGCAGCCCCACCCTGTTCAGCGCGTCGCTGGCAGGCAAGCTCCGGGCGCTGGAAGGCGATTCGGGCGGCCGGTCCGTCCTGCGCGCTTTGGGGGATGAGTGCCTGCGGGTGGAAGCGGCCGAACCGCGGGAACTGGAGGACATCGACCGGCCCGGGCAGCTGGAACGGTTGAAATGTGTTCGGTGATTTTTGAAAAAATCAAAGAAAACCCTGCGGGGCCCGGCGCGGCAGCGCCGGGCCCCGTTTGGATGCCGGGGCAAACGCCCGGGCGCGCCGCCGCCTTTGCCTGCCCGGCGGACACCGCCGCCCGGGAACTGTTTGCGGGCCGCTTTGCATGAAAATGCAGAAAAATGTGAAAAAAACGTTTAAAAGTTTGCCACCGTGCGCAAAAAATGTTACTATGGGAAACAGAACCACCGCCGGCAGGCGGGAACAGGGAGGCGGAAGGATGACCAACATCTTCCACACCATTCAGGCACTGTGGCCGGAATACACCAAAACCGAAAAAAAGGTGGCGCAGTTCATCCTGGCGGAGCAGCAGAACGCCACCAACATGACCATGGCGGACATCGCCGAGGGGGCGGGCGTGTCCGAGGGCAGCGTGGTGCGCTTCCTCAACAAGCTGGGCGTCAAAAAGCTCATCGATCTGAAACTCAGCATCGCCAAGTCCGCCGAGGAAAAGCGCCCGCAGGAGGGCTCGCTCTCCGTGGCAGTGGAGCAGGAGTTCGTGGACGTGGTGCGCAACACCGCTTCCCTGGCGGACGCAGGCCGCCTGCGGCAGGCGGTGGACCTGCTGGAGCAGAGCGACCAGGTCTATTTTTTCGGGGTGTCGGTGAGCGGCATCGCCGCCGTCACCGGCGAGAACAGCTTTATCCGCATGGGCAAGCCGGTGCACGCCATCCAGGAGGGGCATATGCAGATGATCGCCGCCGCGGCCATGGGCAGCCGGGACACGGTGGTGGTGTTCTCCCTCACCGGCAACACCCGCGACACCTGTGAGGCGGCCGAGCTGGCAAAACAGCAGGGGGCAAAGATCATCGCGGTCACCAGCTATGTGAACTCCCACCTGGCCCGCATCTCCGACATCGTGCTGCAAACTTCCGCCAAGGAGGAGATCATCAACGGCGGGCGCATCACCGGCCTGATCAGCCAGATCTATGTGCTGGACTGCTTAAAGCGGGAATATACCCGGCGCAACGCCGGGCGGATCAGCCGTTTGAAGGAAAACATCGGCGAGGCGATCCTCACAAAAAAGTTTTAAATTACAATATTTTGGGCAGCCGGTTGTGGATTTAGACGAAAAATCCGCTTCCGGTTGTCTTTTTTTATGCAAAGCATTTACATTGCCCCAAGAGTGTGGTAAAGTAAAAACAGATGGAGCAAAATTTCGAAATTAACAAAGAAACTGGAGTGTTCCTTCAAAATGGAAAAAGATGAGCTGATCCAGAGCATTCGCGGGGGGCTGATCGTCTCCTGCCAGGCGCTGCCGGGCGAGCCGCTCTATCGCCCGGAGGGCGGTGTGATGCCGCTGATGGCCGAAGCCGCCCGGCGGGCGGGGGCCGTGGGCATCCGGGCCAACGGCCTGCGGGATATCCGGGACATCATGGCCCGGGTGGACCTGCCCCTCACCGGGATCATCAAGAAGAATTACGAGGGCAGCGAGGCCTACATCACCCCCACCATGGACGAGGTGGATCAGCTGGTGGACGCCGGCTGCCCGATCATCGCGCTGGACTGCACCCGCCAGAGCCATCCCGGGGGGCTCACATCCCGGCAGTTCCTCGCGCAGGTGCGGGCCAAGTATCCCCGCCAGCTGCTCATGGCGGACTGCTCCTCGTTGGAGGACGCGGTGATGGCCGCCCAGGAGGGCGCGGACTTTGTGGGCACCACCCTGAACGGCTATGTGAAGGGGGACACGCCCCTGGACGGGCCGAACTTTGAACTGGCGCGGCAGATCGTGAAACAGGTGCCGGCGCCGCTGATCGCCGAGGGCCGCATCCACACCCCCGAACAGGCCCGCGCCATGCTGGAGCTGGGCGCGCTGGCGGTGGTGGTGGGCGGTGCCATCACCCGCCCGCTTGAGATTGCCCGACGCTTCGTGAGCGAGGTGGAAAAGGCGGGCACAGCCCACGGCTGAGGGGCTTTCAACAGTATGGTACGAGCGAGAAGCGCTCGAGCTATAAACAAAGGAGGATACATACAATGAAAAAGAGGATCTTCAGTGCATTGCTTGCGGCAGCCATGGTCGTGTCCCTGGCGGCCTGCGGTTCCACCCCCGCCAGCACCGGCGGCTCCGGCGCCACCAGCGGCGGCGACGCGGCCCCCGCCTCCGGCGGCGAGGTCGTGGTCTACTCCCCCAACTCCGACACCGAGGTCAACGCGGTGATCCCCGCCTTTGAGGCGGCCACCGGCATCAAGGTGATCCTGCAGTCCATGGGCACCGGCGACGTGCTGGCCCGACTGGAGGCCGAGAAGGCCAATCCCCAGGCCGACGTGAACTGGGGCGCGGTGAACATGGCCTACTACACCGAGCACCCCGACCTGTACATGGAGTATGTCTCGCCCAACGACGCCAACCTCCCCGAGGCCTACCAGAACTCCACCGGCTACTTCACCAACACCAAGCTGTCCGGCAGCGCGGCGCTGCTGTTGAACCTGGACGTGTTTGAGGAGATCGGCCTCGATCCCAACGAGTTCACCGGCTACAAGGACCTGCTCCGTCCCGAGCTGAAGGGCCGCATCGCCATGGGCGATCCCACCGCCTCTTCCAGCGCCTGGGCCGAGCTGACCAACATGCTGCTGGTCATGGGCGACGAGCCCTACGACGAGAAGGCCTGGGAGTTCGTGGGCCAGTTCGTCGACCAGCTGGACGGCTCCATCCTGTCCTCCTCCTCCCAGATCTACAAGGCCACCGCGGACGGCGAGTACGCCGTGGGCGTGTCCTATGAAGATCCCTGCGTGGGCCTGCTGGAGGACGGCGCCACCAACCTGAAGGTGGTCTACCCCGAAGAGGGCGCGGTGTGGCTGCCCGCCGGCGTGGCCATCGTGGCCGGCTGCAAGAACGAGGAGAACGCCAAGAAATTCGTGGACTTCCTCATCTCCCAGGAAGGCCAGGAGTGCTATGCCGACACCTCCATCCGCCCCGTGCTGACCAGCGTGGAGAACACCAGCCCCAACATGCCTCCCTTCTCGGAGATCAACGTGGCCTATGAGGACATCGAGTACTGCGCCGAGATGCAGCCCCAGTGGCAGGAGCGCTGGATGGAACTGGTCACCGGCTGACGCAAACCGACACGGAATCTGAGATCATGGAGAGAGAGAAATGAGTGTTGACATTCGGATCAAAAACGCGGTCAAGCGCTATGGCGAGAACACCGTGATCAAGGATCTTTCCGTGGAGATCAAGGAGGGTGAATTTTTCACCCTCCTTGGCCCTTCCGGATGCGGAAAGACCACCCTTCTGCGGATGATCGCCGGCTTCAACTCCATCGAGGGAGGCGACTTCTTCTTTGGGCAGCGCCGCGTGAACGACATGGACCCCGCCAAGCGGAACATCGGCATGGTGTTCCAGAACTACGCCATCTTCCCCAACATGACGGTGAAGGACAACGTGGCGTTCGGCCTGAAGAACCGCAAGGTGCCCAAGGACCAGTGCGAAAAGGAGACCGACGAGTTCCTCAAGCTGATGCAGATCGACGAGTACCGCGACCGCATGCCGGAGCGCCTTTCCGGCGGCCAGCAGCAGCGCGTGGCCCTGGCCCGCGCGCTGGTCATCAAGCCGGACGTGCTGCTGATGGACGAACCCCTCTCCAACCTGGACGCCAAACTCCGGGTGGAGATGCGCACCGCCATCAAGGAGATCCAGAACCGCATCGGCATCACCACCGTCTACGTCACCCACGACCAGGAGGAGGCCATGGCGGTCTCCGACCGGATTGCCGTGATGAACGGGGGCGTGATCCAGCAGATCGGCCGCCCGCGCGACCTGTACCAGCGGCCGGAGAACCTGTTCGTGGCCACCTTCATCGGCCGCACCAACGTGCTGGACGCGAAGCTGGAGTGCGCGGGCGGCAAGGGCACCCTGACCTTTGCCGACGGGCACACGGTGGAACTGGACAACATCGACCCGGCGGCGGTGAGCCAGCCGGTGAAGGTGTCGGTGCGCCCCGAGGAGTTCGTCATCCAGCGGGACGCCTCCGCCCCCGGCGTGAGCGCCACGGTGGACGACAGCGTCTTTTTGGGCCTGAACACCCACTACTTCGTCCACCTGGACAGCGGTGAAAAGGTGGAGATCGTGATGGAGTCGGAGATCGAGCAGTCGGTGCCCAAGGGCACGGCCATCAAGCTGGCGGTGAAGACCCACAAGATCAACGTCTTTACCGCCGACGGCGCCCACACCCTCACGGTCAACGAAAACCGTCTTGAAGGGGTGGTGTGATGAAAGGCCGGCTCAGCGACGGGCGGGCGAAGCCCCGCCGGGACGTCTGGATGGCCATCTCGGTGGTCATCCTGGCGCTCTACGCACTCTTCATGATCTATCCGCTGTTCATGCTGCTGCGCAACGCAGTGATCGGCAACGGCGGCCAGTTCACACTGGAATACTTCGTCAAATTCCTCTCCAAACAATACTATCTGGGCACCATCCTCAACTCCTTTGCGGTGAGTATCAGCGCCACCATCCTGACCATGGTCATCGGCGTGCCGCTGGCGTACTTCTACAATATGTATGAGATCAAGGGCGCCCGCTTCTTGCAGATCATCATCATCCTGTGCAGCATGTCCGCCCCCTTCATCGGGGCCTATTCCTGGATCCTGCTGCTGGGGCGCAACGGCCTGATCACCAACTTCATCAAGGACCTGACAGGCTTCCAGATGCCCAGCATCTACGGCTTCGGCGGCATCCTGCTGGTGCTCTGCCTGCAATTGTATCCGCTGGTGTTCCTGTATGTGTCCGGCGCGCTGAAAAACGTGGACAACACCCTGCTGGAGGCCAGCGAGAACATGGGCTGCACCGGTGTGAAGCGGTTCTTCACCGTCATCATCCCGCTGTGCGCGCCCACCATCATCGCAGCCATGCTCATGGTGTTCATGCGGGCCTTCGCCGACTTCGGCACCCCGCTGTTCATCGGCGAGGGCTACCGCACCTTCCCGGTGGAGATCTACAACTCCTTCATGAGTGAGACCGGCGGCGACACCCACTTCGCCTCGGCGGTGGCCGTGATCGCCATCATCATCACCGCCATCATCTTCCTGTTCCAGCGGTTCGTGAACAGCAAGTTCCAGTTCACCATGAACGCGCTGCACCCCATCGAGCGCAAAAAGGCCAAGGGCGTGCGGGGTGTGCTGATCCATGTGTTCTGCTACGGTGTGGTCACGGTGGCCTACGCGCCCCAGCTGTATGTGATCTACACCTCCTTCCAGAACACCTCCGGCAAGCTGTTTGTGGAGGGCTACTCCCTGGCCAGCTACACCGACGCGTTCTCCAAGCTGGGCAACGCCATCCCCAACACCTTCCTCATCGGCGGTGTGGCGCTGTTCATCATTGTGGCGCTGTCCATCCTGGTGGCCTACCTGGTGGTGCGCCGCAGCAACGTGGTGAGCAAGTTCATCGACACCCTCTCCATGGTGCCCTACGTCATCCCCGGCTCGGTGGTGGGCATCGCCCTCATCATGGCCTTCAGCAGCGGCCCCATCGTGCTGGTGGGCACCGCCACCATCATGATCGTGGCGCTGGTCATCCGCCGGAATTCCTACACCATCCGCTCCTCGGTGGCCACCCTGCAGCAGATCCCCATGTCCATTGAGGAGGCGGCCATCTCCCTGGGCAGCACCAAGATGAAGGCATTCTTCAAGGTGACCATGCCCATGATGTCCAACGGCATCATCTCCGGCGCGCTGCTCAGCTGGATCTCCATCATCACCGAGCTGTCCACCGGTATCCTGCTGTACAACTGGCGCACCACCACCCTGACCATCCAGATCTACACCTATGTATCCCGCGGCAGTTACGGTGTGGCGGCGGCCATGGCCTGTGTGCTCACGGTGATGACCACCATCTCCCTGCTGCTCTTCATCAAGTTCTCCAAGAACAAGAACATCACCTTCTGACAAACACAAAACAGCGCCCCTGTCCCGGGCATCGGGACAGGGGCGCCTTTTGTGTGCCGGCGGCCCGCAAAAAAGAGGCGGCCGGCCGCGGCGACGGGGGCCGCCCCGCACGGAAGGGGCGCCGCGGCGGCACAGGCCGCCGTTTTGTGCTATAATGGCACAAAGGGAAAGGCGGGGATGGGGATGAAGCGAGTGCTGGTCACCGGCGCGGGCGGCTTTGTGGGCGCCCGCATCATGGCGCAGCTGGGCGGGCGGCTGGAACTGGTGGCCGCCCCCGCCGGCGCGCTGCGCACAGCGGGGGAGCGGGAGGTGGAGCGGTTGGTGAAAACGGCCGCCCCCGACGCCATCCTGCACACGGCGGCCATCTCGGACACGGGATACTGCCAGCAGCATCCGGAGGAGTCCTTCCGGGCCAATGTGCTGGTGCCGGTGTGGCTGGCCAGGGCGGCCCGGCGCGCCGGGGCGAAGCTGGCGGCCTTCAGTTCCGACCAGGTCTACGCCGGGCTGGAGGGCCCCGGCCCCTTTGACGAAACAACGCCCCTGCGCCCCGCGAATGTCTACGGCCGCCACAAGCGGGAGGCGGAACTGCGGGTGCTGGAGGAACTGGACACGGCGGTGCTGCTGCGGGCCACCTGGATGTACGACCTGCCGGGGGGCGGGCTGCCCATCCGGGGCAACCTGCCCCTCAACCTGCGGGCGGCGGCCGCCGAGGGCACAAAACTCGCCTTTTCCACCCAGGATGTGCGGGGAGTCACCTGGGTGCGGCAGGCGGTGGAAAACCTGCCCGCCGCCCTGGATTGGCCGGGGGGCGTGTACAACTTCGGCAGCGAGAACAGCCGGGACATGTATGCCACCGCCCTGGAGTTCTGCCGGCTGCTGGGCCTGGACCCGCCGCCGGTGGAGGCGGCGGACTGGGCCCGGTGCCTGGCCATGGACGGGGGCAGGGCCCGGCGGCTGGGGGCGGCGTTCGACGACACGGCGGCGGGCTTTGCCCGCTGCCTCGCCGCCCTTGGTCCGCAATGAGACAAAGAGAAAGGGCCGGCGCGCCGCCCTCCCGAGAGGGGAGCGGCGCGCCGGCCCTTCACCGCGGGGGACGCCTTTTTTATGAAAGGCGTCCCCCGATTTTTTAATCGCAGAACCACAGGGGCATCTCGTACTTGAAGGTGCGGTAGTTCTGCATGGTGCACTCGTAGGCGTATTGCCGGATGAGCACGCCGCTTTGGTCGTACTCGCCGAACACCATGGCCACGCCGCTGTTCACCGTCCAGTTGCCGCCCTCGCCGCAGAGGGAGCCGTTGGACACGATGCTGGAATAGGGCACCTCGAAGCTTTCCTCCAGCGAGAAGGTGCGCTTGTTTTCGTCGATGCGGTAGATGTACACCTGGCTGGCGACGTCGGTGTCATAGAGGCCGGTGCCCACGCTGTCCGCCACCGGCAGTTCCAGGTCGCGGCTGTTGATGGACCAGTAGTTGTTGTTGAAAAGGGACAGGTAGTACACCCCGTCCTGCCCGCCGTCGGCGTAGTACTCCACGCAGTGCTGGCCGTACTGGGGCACAAAGTTGCCGTCCTGTTCCAGGCAGGCGTCCGCGTAGGCGGTGTCCGCCCAGACCCGCTGATCCCCCGCCAGCCAGTCCAGCGCGGGGGGCGCCGTGGAGGTCCGCCACCTTCAGGATGGCGGAGGTCTCCCGGGAGGAGAGGATGAGGCTGTCGGTGCCGGGCAGGTACTGCAGGCTGTTCAGGTGGATCCAGTCCCGCTCGCCCGCCTGCCAGAAGAAGTCGTCGTCGGCGCCCACCGGGCGGGTGACGTCGTAGTAGTCCTTCAGCAGGACGCTGAAATCGATGAGTTCGGTCACCTCGCCGGTGACGGTGTCGATGGAGAGCAGCCGGTCCTCCACCGCTTCGCACCCCCGCTCCTCCGCCAGGGCCAGCACCTCGCCGTCGGTCCCCAGGCCGATGTCGTGGTGCAGGTCGTAGTTCCCCAGGTCGCACACCCAGGTCACCCGGCCCAGCCCGTCGATGCGGGCCAGCTTGGAGGAGGAGATGCAGGTGAGGATCTCGTCGCCGCAGAACAGCAGCCGGTCCAGCCCGTAGCCCTCCAGCACCATCTCGTAGCGCAGCACCCCGTCGTTGTCGAAAAAGAAGCCGTAGCCAAGGTAGCCGTTCACCCGCATCATGGCGAACAGCCCGTCCGCCTGGGCGGCGTCGGATCCGCCCTCGGTCACCTCCAGCCGGGTGGCGTAACCCGAGCGGGCCTCGGGCATCTCCACCGAAAAGCGGATGGTCTGCCGGGTGTTGCCCCAGCTGCCCTCCACCGTGAGGGTGACCTCGTTCACCTCCCCCGGCACCAGGCCGATGAGCTGGAATTCGTGGGTGCGGGTGTACTCTTTGCCGGAGATGTCCGCCGCCCGGGCGGTGAAGTCCGCCAGCCCCTCCACCCGCACGGTGTAGCTCACCGCGGTGGCAAGTTCGGTCTCAAAATAGAGGTACAGGCCGTTGCTGCCGGTGCCATAGGGGTTCAGGATGGCCAGGGGCATGGAGGCGGTCCACTCCAGGTCGGCGTTGTGTTTCAGTTCCTCCACCACCTGCCGCAACCGCTGCTGCACCTCCAGGTCGTAGTAGGTGAAATCCTCCTGCCCGATGTCCTGAGGCACCAGCTGCAGGGCTTTCAGCCCGCCGCCCAGGTCCGCCTCGGCCAGATCCACCTGCCACTGGCTGCTTTGGGCCACCACGTCGCCGGTGGAAAAGGTCCAGTCGGTGCGGGCGGCCTGCTCCCGGGCGGTGAAGGCCTTGGCCACCTGCACCACCACCAGGGGGGTGAGGAATGCCAGCATCAGCAGCACCGCGCCGGCCAGGGCCAGCCATTTCCAGTTGAACTTGGTCTTCATGGGGAGTCCTCCTGTTTTACACCAGATTCAGCACCAGCAACAGCAGCCCCACGGCCGTGAGGATGGCGCCGGTGAGGCGGTTCAGCAGCAGGGGCGCGGCCCGGGTGGCGATGCGGGCGGCCAGTTGGGCCCAGAGGAGGGTGAACACCACACACAGCGCCAGGGGGATGGGGTCGGGCGCGCTGCCCAGGGCAAAGTGGCTCACCGCGCCCAGCAGGGCGGAGAAGGTCATGATGAAGACGCTGGTGCCCACCGCGGTCTTCAGTTCGTAGCCCAGCAGGAAGGTGAGCACCATCAGCATCATCATGCCGCCCCCGGCGCCGAACACCCCGCACACAAGGCCCACCGCCCCGCCGCCGGCGGCGCTCACCCACACCGGGCGTTTCGCCGCGCCGGGGCCGCCGCTGTTCGCGGGCGCCAGGATGGGAAAGAAGAGAAACCGCAGCCCCAGCAGCAGGGCCATCACCACCGAAAAGCCGCCCAGGGTGGCGTCCGGCAGGAAGGTGGACAGCCAGCTGCCCGCCAGCGTCATGGTCAGCACGCCGGCCATCATCACCAGCCCATGCCGGATGTCGATGGCGCCGCTTTTGGCATAGGTGCGGGCGCTGGCGGCGCTGGCCAGCACATCGCTGGCCAGGGCGATGCCGATGGCCTGGTAGGCGGGCATGCCCAGCAGGGTCACCAGCATGGGGGTGATCACGGTGGCGGCGCTCAGCCCGGCAAAGCCGGTGCCCAGGCCCGCCCCCGCGCCCGCCAGGAAACAGACCAGGATCTCATACAAAATCGCGCTCAAAACAGGGAACTTCCTTTCAGGGAGGATGTGTGGGGTAACTCCACGATACCAGAGACGGCTTACCCGGGGCTAAAGGCGGCGCGGCCCTGCGCAAAACAAGGCTGCCGGCGCGGCCCTTCCGCCGCCATGCTCACAGGGCGATTATACCACGCTTTCGGATGCATGGCGAAAAAAGTTTGGGACAAAAAGAGAGGCTCCGCCCAGAAGGGGAGCCTCGGCAGGGGAAAACAACCCCGGCGCGCCGTTTTTGCTGGTGCGCCGGGGTGTTGCGGTTTATTCCGTGCGCCCTGCAGGCGCCCGCGGGACTACCGTGGGCGCCTGATGGGGGCCCGGGCGGCGGTGTTCGGTGCGAACGGTCGCGGCGGGCGGAACGGGTCGCGCCGCTGCGCGGGGGTGCGGGGGCGCGCCCCGGCGGATGGGAATGCTGCCCGCGGCCTTTTTGCGCCGTCAGAGGGCGGGGTCCAGCAGCCGCGCGGCGATCAGCCGGCCAGAGGGGATGCCGTCCTGCTCACTGGCCTCAAAGGTCCCCTGCACCGTGACGGTGGTGTCCGAGTCGGGGCAGGCGTCCGGGTCGGAGAGGAAAAGTTCGAACCCCTGGGCGCAGCAGCCGCCGGCGTCGGCAACGACGCAGGCCAGGTGGCGGACCCCCGTCTCCGGCTCCTCGTACAGGATGAACCGGCCCCGCATCCGCACGGTCTTGCCGTTGTAGGCCTCCGGGGACATGACCATGTTGAAAATCTCGGAATAGGCGGCCACAGCGCTCAGGGGCGTCAGGTCCACATCGGCGGGCGCAGCGCTCTCCGGCACGCCTTCCGCGGCGGGGGCGGGCCCCTCCGCGGTTGGAGGAGAGCCGGGCGGGGGGTCTGACGGCGCGGGCTCCTCCGCAGTCGGAGGAGCGGGTTCGGGCGGCGCCGGGGCCGCCGGCGCGGGGCGGAGGGGCTGCTTCACAGGCGGGGCGGGCGCGGGGGCGGGCGCGGGGGCGGGCGCGGCGCTGGCGGCAGGGGGCGGCGCGGCGCCCGCCGCGGGCGTTCGCCCGCAGGCACAGCACAGCGCGCCCAGCCACACAGCCAGCAGCAGGGCACAGGCGGTTTTGCTCATGCGGCACCTCCCCGCATCCGCCCCACTGCCCAGAAGAGCGAAAAGGCCGCCAGTTCCACCGCCACAACGGTGGCCCCCACCGGCGTGCCCGCGAGAACGGCGGTGAGGATCCCCACCGCGGCGCAGGTCACCGACAGCGCCGCGGCGCCCACGGTGACGGCGCGAAAACTGCCGAACACCTGCATGGCGGAGACGGCGGGAAAGACCACCAGCGCCGAGACCAGCAGGGAGCCCACCAGCCGCATGGACAGCACGATGACCGCCGCGAAGAGCAGCGCCAGCAGCAGGTCCAGCCGCTTTGTGCCGACGCCCGCGGCCCGGGAAAAATCCTCGTCGAAGGTCACCGCGAAGAGTTTGTTGTAAAACAGCAGGAACAGCGTTACCACAACAGCCGCCGCCCCGGCGCACAGCCACACCTCCGCCGGGGTCAGTGTCAGGATGGAGGTGGACCCGAAGAGGGCGGTGCACACGTCGCCCGAGAGGTTGGAGGACGCCGCGAACAGGTTCATCAGAAGGTAGCCGGCGGCCAGCGACCCGACGGAGAGGATGGCGATGGCCGCGTCCCCCCGCATCCGGGCGCTATGGCCGGAGCGCAGCAGCAGGACGGCGCAGACCATCGTGAGGGCCAGGGTCAGGGGCATCCGGTCGGCCAGCCCGGCCACCGCGGCCACGGACATGGACCCAAACGCCACATGGGAGAGGCCGTCCCCGATGAAGGAGAGGCGCCTGAGCACCAGGGTGACCCCCAGCAGGGAGGAGCACAGCGCGATCAGCACGCCGGCGGCCAACGCGCAGCGGACAAAGGGGTAAGACCAGTAAAAGGCGAGTTTCGCGAACAGCGCGGTCACAGGGCCTCGCCTCCCTCTGCCTGCCCGGCGAAAATGGAGGGGCCAAAGCGCTGCCGGAACGCATCCGGAGACCCGCAAAAGGGGGCCTCCCCCAGATGCAGCACACGGCTGGCGTGCCGGAGAACGGCGTCTGTGTCGTGGGAGATCATGATCACGGTCATGCCCTGCTGCCGGTTGAGCCGGCCGATCAGGGCGTACAGCCGGGCGGCCGCCTCCGGATCCAGGCCGGCGGCGGGCTCGTCCAGCAACAACAGGCCGCGGGCGGCGCACAGCGCCCGGGCCAGCAGCACCCGCCGCTGCTGGCCGCCGGAGAGGGCCCGGTAGCAGCGCCCCGCGAGGTGGTCGATCCGCAGCTGTTCCATGGCGTTTTGGGCCAGCCGTTTTTCCGCGCTGTTGTAGAAAGGGCGAAGCCCGCAGCGCCCCTGGCAGCCGGAGAGCACGACCTCCCGCACCGAGGCGGGAAAATCCCTCTGGGCCGCCGTCTGCTGGGGCAGATAGCCGATCTCCCGCCGGTGCAGCCCGCCGGCCAGCCGGACGCTGCCGCCGAGGGGCGGCAGCAGGCCCAGAAGGGTCTTCGCCAGCGTGGTCTTTCCGCGTCCGTTTTCCCCGGTCACACAGAGAAAATCGCCGGCAAAGACCTGAAGGTCAAGGCCATGCAGAACGGGCCGTCCCGGATGGCCTGCCGAGAGATCGGTGCAGATCAGTTGTACCATGGCGCACCTCCATCACCGCAGGGCCTGTCGCAGCACCCGCAGGTTCTGCTCCATCACGGCCAGATAGGTGGCGCCGTTCTCCACGTCCCGGGCGGTGGTGCCCTGCATGGAGTCCAGTGTCAGCACCGCCAGATCCTTCGCCCGGGTGCTGCGGACCACTGTCTCCGCCAGGCCGTGACCGCCCCCCTCGATGGTCAGCACACAGGTCAGCCGCAGTTCGTCGGCTTTGCGGGCCAGGAAGGACACCGTCTCGAAGCTGGCCTCGCTCTCGGCGGAGCAGCCCGCGAAGGCGGCGTAATAGTCCAGCCCGTAGTCCTCCGTGAGATAGCGGAAGGGGAAACGGTCGGCGAACAGAAGGGTGCGGACCGCGGCGCCGTCCACCGCCTGCCGGTATTCGCCGTCCAGGGCGTCGAGCGCCTCGGCGTAGGCGGCGGCGTTCGCGCGGTACTCGGCGCCCCGGTCGGTGTCCAGCTGTGCCAGCGCGTCCGCAAGGCGCTCGCAAAAGAACCGGGCGTTTTTCAGCGAGAGCCACACATGCTCGTCCCGCTCCGGCCCCTCCCCGGCCGCCTCGTCCCCCTCCGCCGCCGGTTCCGGCTGCATCCCCGGCTTGCACTCCTCGGGCAGGGCGCTGTCCTCCAAAAGGTCCAGCAGACGGATGACCTTTCTGCCCGGCGCGGCCGCCTGGCGCAGCGCGTCGTCCACCCATCCGTCCGATTCGCCCCCTACGCAGACGAACAGGTCGCAGCCGGAAATGCGCGCCAGGTCCTCCGCCGAGGGCTGGTAGCTGTGCAGGTCCACGCCGCTGTCCAGCAGCAGGGTGAGTTCTGTGCCCTCCGCGGCTTCGCCCAGGATCTGCCGCACCCAGTCATAGGCGGGAAAGATGGTGGCCACGATGCGCAGCCGGGGGGCGTCGGCGGCCCGGCCGCCGGCGGGGGAGTGCCCGCAGCCTGTCAGCAGCCCGGCCGCGGTCCCCAGGGCAAGGAAAAAAGCGAGTATTCTTTTCATGGAAGGAACCTCCGAATGACATGATTGAAAAATGGGCGCAAAAAAACAAGGGAGGGGCAACGCCGAACAGGCCGGCTGTGAACAGCCGGCTGCCTCCCTTGTTTGCGCTTGTCAATTCGAAAGTTTTACCTTGTGTGTGATCAGGGTGGCGGGCCGCAGCGGCGGGCGCACCGAAAGCCGCGGCGGGCCCAAAAGCCACGCCGCCGCCCCGGCGGCCGGCAGTGCGGCGCCCGCGGCCAGCGCCAGCGTTTGCAGCGCCTCTTCGCAGGCCTCCAGCTGGGCGCAGACGGGGCAGCCGTGGCCGGAACAGTCGTGGCCCGCCTCCACGGCGAGAAAAACCACCGAGCCGAGTATGACGAACAGCACCGCCGCCGCGATCAGCCACGACAGCACGCGGGTCTTTTTCATCATGCTCGCCTCCTTTCGCTCCGTCCGGCAGGCCGCGCGGGGGATGAGCCGCCGGCCTGCAAACCAGCATACCCGAGCCGGGCCGGCTTGTCAACATGCCCCCCGCCCCCTTGCGGGTGAACCGGGCAGAAGAAAACCCCGGCGCACCGCGAAAAGCGGTGCGCCGGGGTGTTGCGGTTTATTCAGTGCGCCTTGCCGGCACCCGCGGGATTACCGGGGGTACTTGATGGCAGCCTGCGCGGCGGCCAGACGGGCGATGGGCACACGGAAGGGAGAGCAGGACACATAGTCCAGGCCAACGCGATGGCAGAACTCCACGCTGGTGGGGTCGCCGCCGTGCTCGCCGCAGATGCCCAGGCCCAGGTCGGGGCGGGTCTGACGGCCCAGCTTCGCGGCCATCTCCACCAGCTTGCCTACGCCCTTCTGGTCCAGGTGAGCGAAGGGATCGCTCTCGTAGACCTTGTTGTCGTAGTAGTAGCTGAGGAACTTGCCCGCGTCGTCGCGGCTGAAGCCGAAGGTCATCTGGGTCAGGTCGTTGGTGCCGAAGCTGAAGAACTCGGCCTCGGTGGCGATCTCGTCGGCGGTGAGGGCCGCGCGGGGGATCTCGATCATGGTGCCCACTTCGTACTTCATGTCAACACCGGCGTCGGCAATCAGCTTGTCGGCGGTGGCCACGACCACGTCCTTGACAAACTTCAGCTCCTTGACCTCGCCCACCAGGGGGATCATGATGTGGGGAACGATCTTCAGGCCGGTCTCCTTGGAGACGTTGATGGCGGCGTTGATCACAGCGGTGGTCTGCATCTCGGCGATCTCGGGGTAGGAGACGGCCAGACGGCAGCCGCGGTGGCCCATCATCGGGTTGAACTCGTGCAGGCTGTTGATGACGTTGTGCAGCTCTTCCACGCTGATGTTCAGATCCTGGGCCAGATCCACGATCTCCTCCTCCTTGGTGGGCAGGAACTCATGGAGCGGGGGATCCAGGTAACGCACGGTCATCGGGCGCTCGCCCATGACCTTGTACATGGCTTCGAAGTCACCCTGCTGATAGGGCAGGATCTTGGCCAGAGCCTTCTTGCGCTCTTCCACGGTCTTGGCCACGATCATCTCGCGCATGGCCTTGATGCGGTCGGCCTCGAAGAACATATGCTCGGTGCGGCACAGGCCGATGCCCTCGGCACCGAAGTCAACGCCCTGCTTGGCGTCGCGCGGGTTGTCGGCGTTGGTGAACACCTTCAGCTGACGGGCAGCGTCCGCCCAGCCCATGAACCGGCCGAAGTCGCCGCTGATGGAGGCGTCCACGGTGGGGATGGCCTCGCCGTAGATGTTGCCGGTGGAGCCGTCGATGGAGATCCAGTCGCCCCGCTTGTAGGTCTTGCCGGCCAGGGTGAACTGCTGCTTGTCGTAGTCCACCACGATGTCGCCGCAGCCGGACACGCAGCAGGTGCCCATGCCGCGGGCAACCACGGCGGCGTGGCTGGTCATGCCGCCGCGCACGGTCAGGATGCCCTGGGCCACGGCCATGCCCTCGATGTCCTCGGGGCTGGTCTCCAGACGCACCAGAACGACCTTCTTCATCTCGCCGCTCTCCACGCACTCCTTGGCGTCCTCAGCGGTGAACACCACCTGGCCGCAGGCAGCGCCCGGGCTGGCGGCCAGGCCCTTGCCGATGACCTCGGCCTTCTTCAGGGCCTCGGCGTCGAACTGGGGATGCAGCAGGCTGTCCAGCTGCTTGGGCTCCACGCGCAGCACGGCCTCGCGCTCGTCGATCATGCCCTCGTCCACCAGGTCCACGGCGATCTTCAGGGCGGCGGCGGCGGTGCGCTTGCCGTTGCGGGTCTGCAGCATGTAGAGCTTGCCATCCTCGATGGTGAACTCCATGTCCTGCATGTCCTTATAGTGGTTCTCCAGCCGGGTGGCGATGTCCACGAACTGATCGTACACGTCGGGCATCTGCTCCTTCAGGTGCGCGATGGGGGAGGGGGTGCGGATGCCGGCCACCACATCTTCGCCCTGGGCGTTGATCAGGTACTCGCCGAACAGGGCCTTCTCGCCGGTGGCGGGGTTGCGGGTGAAGGCAACGCCGGTGCCGCTGTTGTTGCCGCTGTTGCCGAACACCATGGCCTGCACGTTCACGGCGGTGCCCCAGTCATAGGGGATCTCGTTCATGCGGCGGTAGACGTTGGCGCGGGGGTTGTCCCAGCTGCGGAACACAGCCTTCACGGCCTCGATCAGCTGGACCTTCGGGTCAGAGGGGAAGTCGCTGCCCATCTTGCTCTTGTACAGGTCCTTGAACTTGACCACCAGAGCCTTCATGTCGTCGGCGTCCAGCTCGGTGTCCAGCTTCACGCCCTTGGCTTCCTTCATCTCGTCGATGATCTTCTCAAAGTCGCTCTTGCTCAGCTCCATGACCACGTCGCTGAACATCTGCACGAAACGGCGGTAGCTGTCGTAGGCGAAGCGGGGGTTGGAGGTCTTGGCAGCCAGGCCCTCCACCACTTCGTCGTTCAGGCCCAGGTTCAGGATGGTGTCCATCATGCCGGGCATGGAGGCGCGGGCGCCGGAACGCACGGACACCAGCAGCGGGTTGGAAACGTCGCCGAACTTCTTGCCGGTGATCTCCTCCATCTTGCCGATGTACTCGTAGATGTCCGCCATGATCTCCTCGTTGATCTGACGGCCGTCGTTGTAGTACTGGGTGCAGGCCTCGGTGCTGATGGTGAAGCCCTGGGGCACAGGCATGCCGGCGTTGGTCATCTCGGCCAGGTTCGCGCCCTTGCCGCCAAGGATCTCACGCATATCCTTGTTGCCTTCACTGAACAGGTACAGATACTTCTTGCTCAATATTCTCGACCTCCATAAAAAATTCCACGTCCCGCGGGGCGGGGTGCCCCGCCAAACGATATAGAACGCGCATAATATTATAGCAAATCAAACGCCGGAGCGCCAGTGGTTTCGGCGTTTTTGTGAATGTTTTAAGCAAAAAATTTACAAAGAAAAGGGCTTTGGGCTTGCAATGGCATAAAAAACAGAGTAACGTATACACGAACGGGCCGCGCCGCCCGAAAAAAAGGAGAGTGCAGCCATGTTTTTCAAAAAGCAGAGCGCCGGGGCCGACTGGCTGGTGGCGGGCCTGGGCAACCCGGGCAAACAATACGAGGGCACCCGCCACAACGCGGGCTTTGACGCGCTGGACTTCATCGCCCGCCGGTGGAACGCGCCCACCCCCCGGGTCAAGTTCGAGGGGCTGTGCGCCCAGGTTTCCGTGGACGGGCGGAAGGTCATCCTGCTCAAGCCCCAGACCTTTATGAACCTGTCGGGGCGCAGCATCGCCGCGGCGGCAAACTTTTACAAGATCGACCCCGCCCATGTGATTGTGCTGTGCGACGACGTGACCCAGAGCCCCGGCAAGGTGCGCATCCGGCCCTCCGGCTCGGCGGGGGGGCACAACGGTCTCAAGGACATCATCGCCCGGCTGGGCAGCCAGGATTTCCCCCGGGTGCGGCTGGGGGTGGGCGAAAAGCCGAACCCCGAGTACGACCTGGCGGACTGGGTGCTGGGCCGCCTTTCCGGCGACGACCGCAAGGCCTTCGAGGGCCGGCTGGAGGATGTGACAAACGCGGTGGAACTGATCCTGGCGGGCAAACTCCCCGAGGCCCAGAACCGCTACAACCACTGAGCCGGCAAAGAAAAAATCAAGCCGCGCGGCGCTTTGGACCCTTGGGCCCGGGGCGCTTTTTTTGCGGGCCCAAAGGCCGCCCCGCGCCGCGTTTTGCGATAAAACGACCCCGGTGGTTCGTTTTATAAACACAGGCCGGCCGCGGGCCGGCATCCGGAGAAAACACGCCCCGCCCGGCGGGGCAAAAAAGGAGGACGCGCCATGAAAAAGCGGTTCGCGGCGCTGGCTTTGACGGCGGCGCTGGCGGTGAACCTCGCCGGCTGCGGCGGAGGATTCAAGGGCATGGAGTGGGCCATCGAGCCGACGTATGAATTCGAGGCGGTGGAGCCGGTGGCGGACACCGCCACCGTGGCCGCCGGCATGGTGAGCGCCCGCCCCGGCGAGGCGGGCTACTATCTGGCCAAGACCGCCGCCGGCTGGGGCGTGCTGAACGCCGCCGACGGCACCCTGGCGGCGGACGGGGCCTTTGTGACGCAGCCCGCCCGCTGCGGCATGGGCCACCTCTACGACCCGGGCCTTGCCGAGGCGGACAAATGGTACAACTGGGAGCAGACCCAAGCCCTCGACGCCCAGCTGGAGGCCATCGGCACCAGCTTCCGGATGGAGGTGGGCCACGGCGGCGGCTCCAACCGCTTTCTGGCGGACGGGGCGGGCACGGTGAGCGCGGTGAGCTTCGGCGAGGCCAGCATGAACATCCGCCCGCTGAGCGAGATCGAGGGCCTGCCCGGCCTTATCCCGGTGCAGCAGGGGGCGCTGCGGGCCGACTGGACGGGAGAGGACCTGGCCGGCTGGTCGGACTTTGTGCTGGAACACGACGGCCGGTTCGCCGTGGCCTCCTCCGACGGCACCCTGCTCACCGACTTCGTCTATGAGGCCGCCTGCATGGGGACCGACGAGGCCATCGCGGTGTGCAAAGAGGGCAGATGGGGCTATGTGGACGCTTCCGGCAGCGAGATCGTGCCCTGCCAGTACGACGCCTTCTGGGGCGTGGTCTGGGAGTGGAACGCCGCGGCGGGCAAACAGGAGCCGGTGACCGGCGTGTATCCCGCCCCCTTCACCGAAGGCTGCGCCGTGGTGAAACAGGAGGGCGTCACCGGCGTTGTGAAAGCCGACGGCAGCTGGCTTCTGAAACCGGGCGCGGTGGAGGACGCCGCCCCCGCATACGGCGGCCTGCTCTGGGTAAAGACCGGGGGCAGATGGGGCGCGCTGGAGCTGCCCGCCTCCTGAGGCACGGCGGGGGCGCGGGTCGCGGCGGCTCTTCGGGCGGCGGGAAAAAGCCGTCCGCCCGTCGCTTCTCCCTTGCCTTCGACCCCCGTTGCCGCTACAATAAGGATATATAGAAAAAGCGCACCCCGCCGGGCAGGGCCCGACGGGGCGCTGCCTGTTGCCCCAAAACGGCGGCGGGCCGCCCGCGCGTTTGCCACCCCCGCAGGGCCCGCCGCCCTGCCCATCGCACCGGCCCCGCCGGCGGAAAGGCGCACACCCCATGTTCGACATTTTGAAAAATACCGCGGAGTACAAAAAACTCAAAAACCACCTGGCCCGCACCGGCCCGGCGGCCCTCTTCGGCCTGCCCCCGGCGGGCCGGGCCCAGATGCTGGCCCTGCTGGCCGCCGACAGCCGCCGCCCCCTGCTGGCGGTGACGGCGGGGGAGGCGGAGGCCACCCGCATGGCGGCGGACCTCAATGCCTTCGGCCTTGCGGCGGCGGTGTTCCCGCCCCGGGACTTCCTGCTGCGGCCCATCGAGGGGGCCGGGCGGGAGTATGAGTATCGCCGGCTGGCGGTGCTGGGCGATCTGGTGGGCGGCCGCCTTTCGGCGGTGTGCGTGCCCGCCGAGGCCCTTTTGCAGTACACCATGCCCAAAGAGGAGTTCTGCCGCAACACCCTCACCTTAAAGCCGGGGCTGGAACTGCCCCTCACAACGCTGGAGGAGCGGCTCTTTGACGCTGGCTACCACCGGCGGGGCCAGGTGGAGGGCCCGGGGCAGTTCAGCGTGCGGGGCGGCATCGTGGACATCTGGCCCCCCGAGGCCAAAAGCCCCGCCCGGTGCGAGTACTGGGGGGACGAGATCGACATCCTGGCCAGCTTCGACGCGCTCAGCCAGCGGCGGGACGGCACGCTGGAAAAGCTGTACATCAGCCCGGCCCGGGAGGTGCTGTTCGGCTCGGCGGCGGATACCGCCGCCGCCCTGCGCAGCGCCATGGCAAAGGAGAAGGGCCGCCGGGCCGCCGCGATGGAAAAGGCCATGGCGGCGGACCTTGCCCAGCTGGACGCGGGCCTTGTGCCCGAGGCGCTGGACAAATACCTGGGCCTGCGCTATCCGAAGCCCGCCACCCTGCTGGACTACTTCGATTCGCCGCTGCTGGTGCTGGAGGAGCCCAGCGCCATCCGGGAGGCCCAGAAGGCCACCGCCTTCCGCCGCGGCGAGGAGCTGAAGGGCCTCTATGAGGAGGGGCTGCTCTGCCCCGGGCTGGACACCCTCTACGAGGACATGCCCTTTCTGCTGGCGGCGGCCCAGAAGAACGCGAGCCTGTGCTGCGAGAACTTCGCCCGCACCCTGCCGGGGCTGGAACTGACCGAGATCATCAACGCCCCCGCCCACGCCCGGCCCCCCTTCTCCGGGGAGGTGGCGGCCCTGGAGGAGGACCTGCGCCCCCTGGTGGACCAGGGCTACGCGGTGGACGTGCTGGCGGGCACCCAGCGGGCCGCGGCGGCCCTGGCCAAGGACCTGGTGAACAAGGGCTTTCGGGCGGGCACCGCGCGGGACATGGTGGCCAGCCCCGGCGCGGTGGCGGTGCGCGCCGGCCACGCCAGCGCCGGCGCCGAGTATCCCTTTGCCCGCTACGCCCTCTTCACCGGGCGGCGGGCGGGGGAGGGCGAAAAGAAAAAGCCCGCCCGCAAACGGGACAAAAACGCCCTCTCCAGCCTCACCGACATCGCCCCCGGCGACTTTGTGGTGCACCAGAACCACGGCATCGGCATGTACACCGGCATTCAGCGGCTGGAGGTGCAGGGGGTGGTGAAGGACTACCTGAAGCTGCTCTACGACAAGGGCGACACGCTGTATGTGCCGGTGACCCAGCTGGACCTGCTCAGCCGCTACACTGCCCCCGGCGACGGGGAGAAGGTGAAGCTGGCGAAGCTGGGCGGCCAGGAGTGGACCCGCACCCGCCGCAAGGTGAAGGCCGCCGCCGCCGAGATGGCCCAGGAGCTGATCGCCCTCTATGCCAAGCGCCAGCAGGCCCGGGGCACCGCCTTCCCGCCGGACGGCGACTGGCAGCGGGACTTCGAGACCCGTTTTGAGTACGACGAGACCGACGACCAGCTCGCCGCCGCCGCCGAGATCAAGAAGGATATGGAGAAGCCCTGGCCCATGGACCGGCTGCTCTGCGGCGACGTGGGGGTGGGCAAGACCGAGGTGGCCCTGCGGGCGGCCTTCAAGTGTGTGATGGGGGGCAAGCAGTGCGCCATCCTGGCCCCCACCACCCTGCTGGCCTGGCAGCATTACAGCACCATCCTGGCCCGGATGGAGGCCTTCCCGGTGCAGGTGGGGCTGCTCTCCCGCTTCCGCTCGAAAAAGCAGCAGGAGGAGACCGTCAAGGGCCTGCGGGCGGGCACGGTGGACATCGTGGTGGGCACCCACCGGCTGCTCAGCGACGACGTGAAGTTTCACGATCTGGGCCTGGTCATCATCGACGAGGAGCAGCGCTTCGGCGTCAAGCACAAGGAGAAGCTGAAGGAGGCCTTCATCGGGGTGGACATGCTCACCCTCTCGGCCACCCCCATCCCCCGCACCCTGAACATGGCCATGAGCGGCATCCGGGACATGAGCACCATCGAGGAGCCCCCGGTGGAGCGTCAGCCCATCGAGACCTATGTGATGGAGTACGACCCGGTCATCCTGGCGGGGGCCATTAAAAAGGAACTGGCCCGGGGCGGGCAGGTGTACTACCTGCACAACCGGGTGGAGAGCATCGAGGCCACCGCCGGCATGGTGGGGCGGATGGTGCCCGGCGCCCGGGTGGGGGTGGCCCACGGCAAGATGACCGAGGAGCAGCTGGGAAGGGTGTGGCAGCAGCTGCTGGACGGCGAGATCGACGTGCTGGTGTGCACCACCCTCATCGAGACCGGGGTGGACGTGCGCAACTGCAACACCCTCATCATCGAGGACGCCGACCGCATGGGCCTGGCGCAGCTGTACCAGATCCGGGGCCGGGTGGGCCGCTCGGGCCGCAAGGCCTACGCCTACTTCACCTTCCGGCGGGACAAGGTCCTCACCGACGTGGCGGCAAAGCGGCTGTCCGCCATCCGGGAGTTCACCGCCTTCGGCTCGGGCTTCCGCATCGCCATGCGGGACCTTCAAATTCGCGGCGCGGGCAGCCTTTTGGGCCAGAGCCAGCACGGCCACATGGAGGCGGTGGGCTACGACCTCTACATGAAGATCCTGGCCGGTGCGGTGGCCCTGGCCAAGGGCGAGGCCCCCCCGCCCGACAAGGCGGACTGCCTCATCGACATCACGGTGGACGCCTACATCCCCGAGAGTTACATCCCCGAGGCGGCGGGGCGCATCGAGGCCTACAAGCGCATCGCCGCCATCGAGACCGCCGCCGACGCCTCCGACGTGCTGGACGAACTGATCGACCGCTACGGCGACGTGCCCAAGAGCGTGTCGGGCCTGGTGGACATCTCCCTCATCCGGGTCACGGCGGCAAGGGCGGGGGTGTACGAGATCGGCCAGAAGCGGGACACCCTGCTGCTCTACTCCGACAAGCTGACCCCCGCCGCCATCAAGGCGGCCACCGCGGCCCTGCCCGGCCGGGTGATGGTGAACGCCGGGGCCAAGCCCTATCTGGCGGTGCGGGTGGACCGGGGCGAAACGCCGCTGACGGCCCTGCGGGCGGTGCTGGAGGCAATGCTGGAGAGCGGCCAAAACGATTGAAATGCCACCGGCCGGACGATATAATAAAGAAAACGCCGCTTTTCAGGCGGCCGGCGCTTGCGGGCGCCGAAAAAGGGGAGATTCACGGCGATGAACATTCTGTGCTCCAATTGCGGCCTGCGCTACGACCCCGCGGTGAACAACGGCATCTGCCCCCACTGCGGCCGCTACAACGAGGCTCCGCCCGAGGCCCGGCAGGCCGCGGCGGCCCCGGCCTATGACGAGCTGCCCCCCGACCCGGCGCCGGAGGAGCTGTGGGCCCCGCCCGCGCCGCCCCGCCGGCGGGTGAGCCGGGCGGCCCTGGTGCTGCTGGGGATCTTCCTGCTGGCCTTCGCCGCCGAGTGCGTGGCCTTCCCCCTGGTGAGCAGCGGCAGCCGGGCGGTCCAGGCACAGGCCGCCTATGTGCCGGACGCCGTGCGGGAGGCCGCGGCCCAGAACGAGGCCTTTGCCTTCGGCCCCGGCGGGCGGCAGGTGACGGTGGGCGCCGCCCAGCGCCTGACGGACCTGCGGGGCGTGGAACAGGGCGCTGTGGCCGTGCGGGTGTGGTGTGAGACCAAAAAGATGGACGGCTACCAGTCCGCCTGGGCCACCGACCTGTTTTTGCAGGCGGGGGAGATCTACTATCCCGCCCTGCAGATCTACGACCTGGAAAGTTTTTACCCCGAGCTGGCGGCCGGCGCCATGGACCCCTATGACCTGCAGGGCAGCGCCATGAGCGAGGGCTGGCTGTACTTTGTGGTGCCCGGCGAGGCGGCAAAGTACACCCTGTGGTTCCAGTCGCAGGCCCTTGACCGGAACTACGACGTGAGCGAAGTGACCATGACCGGCGTGCCGCTGGCCGTGGAGGAGGGGAGCGTGAGCGGCGAATGAACCGGCAGAACACCCGGCCCGGCTATCTTGTCTGGGCGCTGGCGGCGCTGGCCCTGGCGGCCGCCGTGGCCCGCTTCGCGGTGGGCATGCGCCAGCTGGACGACGTGCGCTACGCCGCCGACTGGAACGTGAGCGCCGGGGAGATGACCGTGCAGGCCATCGACACCCCGGAATGGGGCGACAGCTTCTACGACTACTACCAGGTCAGCTTTGAGCTGACCAACCACAGCCAGCGGCCGGTGGACCTGGAGGAGTACGCCTTCACCGCCACCCCCGAAAAAGGGGACAAGTGGTCCGCCCGCTTTGACGCCCCCTGGGACAGCGAGGCCGCCTATGCCCTGCGGCCCCAGGTGCCCCAGGGCTGCACCGTGCCGGTGAGCCTTACGCTCCGGGTGGACCCGGAGGAGGTGGACGGCGGCGCGCTGGACGTGGCCTTTGAGGACTACGCCGGCGGCATCCCCCTGGGGCGGATCACCCTGCCCTGAGCCGGCAAGAGAATCCCGTTGCGGCCCCCGGCCGCCCCGCGGCGCGGGGCGCGGCCGGGGGCCGCTTTTTCGCCGCAAAAAGATTTTTGGTCTGTTCATACTTTCTTCATATCAAGAGGATATGCTATAAACATGAAAAAAAGGCGGCTTGCCGCCATCCAGCCCCGCCGCGCCCCGGCGGGGGAAAATACCCGAAAAGGTGGTGTTTTATGAATACCCACGGGCCGAAAAACCAAAACAAGGTGCTGCTGTATTACGCCATCGGCGCGCTGGTGGCGCTGCTGATGTTCAACTGGCTGGTGTTCCCCCAGATGATGCGGGGCGCTGTGACCGACGTGACCTACAACCAGTTCCTCAGCGACCTGTCCGCCGGCAGCGTGGTGGCCGTGGAGGAGGATTCCTCCGCCGGCACCATCACCTACCAGATGAAGGACGAGAACGGCAAGGACCGCATCTGCCAGACTGCCATCGTGGACGACCCCGACCGGGTGGACCGCATCCTCAGCGCCACCGGCCCCGACGGCAGCCCGGTGCAGTACGGCGGGGTGGTGCCCACCCAGGCGTCGCCGGCCATGAACCTTTTGCTCGGCGTGGTGCTGCCGGTGATCATCATGGTGGCGGCGGGGCAGCTGCTCATGCGCTACATGTCCAAAAAGATGGGCGGCCCCAACGCCATGAGTTTCGGCAAGTCCAATGCCAAGATCTATGTGGAGGCCCAGACCGGCAAGACCTTTGCCGACGTGGCCGGTCAGGACGAGGCCAAGGAGGCCCTGGCCGAGATCGTGGACTTTCTGCACAACCCCGGCAAGTACAACAGCATCGGCGCCACCCTGCCCAAGGGCGCGCTGCTGGTGGGCCCTCCGGGCACCGGCAAGACCCTGCTGGCCAAGGCGGTGGCGGGCGAGGCCCATGTGCCCTTCTTCTCCATCTCCGGCTCGGAGTTCGTGGAGATGTTCGTGGGCATGGGCGCCGCCCGGGTGCGGGACCTGTTCCGCCAGGCGGCGGAGAAGGCCCCCTGCATCGTCTTTATCGACGAGATCGACACCATCGGCAAAAGCCGTGACACCGCCGGCGGCATCGGCGGCAACGACGAGCG
>DWYI01000057.1 GCA_019118765.1 Candidatus Allofournierella merdavium
TTTATGGAAAAGCACTCGGTCTCGCGCATCATCGGCTCGCCTCCGGGCTATGTCGGCTATGACGATGCCGGGCAGTTGACCGAAAAGATCCGCCGCAAGCCCTACTCGGTCATCCTCTTCGACGAGGTCGAGAAGGCCCATCCGGACGTCTTCAACATCCTGCTCCAGGTGCTCGACGACGGCCGCATCACCGACTCCCAGGGACGCACGGTCGACTTCAAGAACACCATCATCATCCTGACCAGCAACCTGGGCTCCCAGTTCCTGCTCGACGGCATCGACGATAAAGGCGAGATCACCGAGGAGGCCCGCAGCCAGGTCGAGGAGCTGCTCAAGCGCTCCTTCCGCCCCGAGTTCTTAAACCGCCTCGACGAGATCGTCTTCTACAAGCCGCTGACCCGCCAGGAGATCGGCAGCATCGTGGAGCTGCAGCTGGCCGACCTGCGCAAGCGCCTGGCCGACAAGCAGCTGAGCCTCGCCGTGACCGACGCGGCCAAGGCGTTCATCATCGACGCCGGCTACGACCCCATCTACGGCGCCCGTCCGCTGAAGCGGTTCATCCAGAGCAAGGTGGAGACCCTCATCGCCCGGGAGATCATTGGCGGCAACCATTCCGCCGGCGACACCCTGACGGTGGACGTGGAAAACGGCCAGCTGGTGCTGCGCTGATTTTTGAACAAAGAGCGGCCCGTCCCGTGGGAAACACGGGGCGGGCCGTTTTTTTGTGTTTTCAGCCGTTGCGGCGGTAGAGGGTGTAGCCGGCGAACTCGTAAAAGTCCGCTTTGCCGCTGACGGCGGTGTACTCCCGGGCGATGAGGTCGGCCACGGCGGGGTTAGTCACGTTGCCCGCCACCAGCCAGGCCGGCGGGTCGGCGGCGAGACGCCGCGCCTGCTCGGCGGCCATGGTCGGGTCGGCGGCGCTCTGCCACTCCTGATGGACGAAGTAACTCTGGCAGGGGCGAATGTCGGTGGCCAGATACCACTGGGCATCCACCTCGTACGCCAGCACCGAGCCCCGCTCGTCGGCGGGGATCACCGCCGCCATGCTGCGGGCCATGTCGTTGTAGGCGATCACCTCGTAGGGGTATCGGGCCATAAAGCCGTCCCGCTGCCAGCCGGGCAGCCGCGCCGCCAGATTCACCAGACACGCCCCGGTCAGGGCCAAAGCCGCCAGACCGGCTGCCCGCCTGCCGGCGGCCCGGTCCTCCCGCCACAGCTGCCAGGCAAGGCCGGCGCAAAGGGGCACCAGCGGGGCGGCGATCATGAAGTAGTGCAGGTAGGGCCGGTTGGAAAAGAGCAGGTACATGTTCAGCCCGGCGGTGAGCAGCGCCGCCCAGCCCAGAGGCCGCCGGGGCGCGCGCAGAACGCGCAGCAGGGCCAGCGCCGCCAGCAGCAGCACCGGGGCGCCGAAGTCGAACACCGTGCGCCGGAAGGTGGCGGAGGCCCAGGGAGAGCCGCCGTAGTAATCGGTGAGGGAGAACCCGGTGGCATAGAGCAGATTGTAGCCGATGGTGCCGTAGAGCATCCGCCCCAGCGCGCCGTATGCGGCAAAATAAACGCAGAAGGGCGCGGTGACGGCGGCAAACCCGCCCAAAAAGGCGGCGGCGTTTTTCGCCAGGGTCACCCACTGCTTTCGCGCCAGGGTGTACAGGGCGATCACCAGCACAAAGCTGCCGATGCTCACCGCGCTGGTGACCCGCAGCAGCAGGATGGCCCCGAAGGAGAGCCCGTAGACCGCGGCGTACCGCCAGGGGTGGGGCGCGGCGGGGTCCCGTTTCTGTTCCTCGCACCACCGGGCGGCCAGCCACAGGCTTGCGGCGATGAAGGGCAGGGCGTACTCCTCGGTCATGTTGCCCTCATCAAAGGTGCGCGCCAGATACACAAGGGCCGCCAGCGCGGCCCCCGCGGCCCCCGGCCGGGGCAGATACACCCGGCCCAGCTTGTAGAGGAAAAACAGGGCGGCGGCCAGGCTGATCGTCTGGGGCACCAGGATGCCCGCCCGGCCCCAGAGCAGGTAGCCGATCATGTCGATGAAGAAGATCAGCGGGCCCTTGTGGTCGAACAGGTCCCGGTAGGGCACCGACCCTTCGGCCCAGTATTTGCCGATGGTCTGGAAGATGGCGGAATCGTACCCGCAATAGCCCGGCCAGAGGAAGCTGGTGGAGTAGGAAAAGCGCAGCAGAAAGGCCGCCGCCAGCACCAGCAGCCCTGCGGCTGCCGCCGCGCGGGGCCAGTCCCTTTTGATCCGGTTCATCCGCCCGCTCCCCTTTCGTTCTTACAACAGAAACAGCGTACCACAAAACCCGCCAAAAGGCAATCGGTTGCAGGCGGGGGCCGAAAAACCTCCGGCCGCGGTGAAAAAGAGGGCGCGCCGCCGCATTTTATGCGCGTATATCACAAAATCGTCGTCCGATTATTGTAAACATCGTAGATTTTTCCTCTACCAAAGGCGGGCGGCGAGGTGTATAATGACCGGTGAATTCAGAGGGGATCATGCTCTGCGGGGAGGAAAAGAACATGAAACACGCCGGGACGGGTGAAATGCAGTTCTCACTTATCAGAATGACCTGGCCGGTCTTCATCGAACTGCTGCTGCAGATGCTGGTGGGCAACATCGACCAGATCATGCTCAGCCACTACAACGAGACGGCGGTGGCGGCGGTGGGCAACGCCAACCAGATCATGAACACGCTGATTTTGACCTTCAGCGTCATCAGTCTGGCGGCCACCATCCTGCTGAGTCAGTATCTGGGGGCGCGGCAGCAGGAGAAGGTGCGCCAGATCTACACCCTGGCCGCCGGGCTGAACCTGCTCATCAGCCTTGTCATCACCCTGGGGCTGCTGCTGGGGGCGGACGGGCTGTTCGCCCTGATGAAGGTGCCCGCCGAGGCGGTGCCGGAGGCCCGCAGCTATCTGCTCATCGCGGCGCTCAGCCTGCCCTGCCAGGCCCTGATGCTCACCTTCAGCGCCTTTCTGCGGGCCCACGCTCACATGCTGGTGATCATGTGCTCCACGGGCGCCATCAACCTGATCAACATCGTGGGCAACACCGCCTTCATCTACGGCCTGGGGCCGCTGCCCCGCCTGGGGGCCACCGGCGCGGCGCTGAGCACCAGCCTGTGCCGCACCGCCGGCATGCTGATGGTGCTGTTCGCCTTCTTCAAGAGCGTGGAGGGCGCGACCTTAAGCCCCAAAGTGCTGCGGCCCTTCCCCAACGACCTTTTGCGCCGGCTGTTGAGCATCGGCCTGCCCGCCGGGGGCGAAGGGCTGTCCTACAACCTGTCCCAGAGCACCAGCCTGGTGTTTGTGAACATCATCGGCACCTACGCGGTGACCGCCCGCATGTACCTGAACATGTTCGCCCAGGTGTGCTACATGCTGGTGAACGCGGTGAGCCAGGCGGCGGGCATCATCATCGGCTACTGCATCGGCGCCAAAGACTTTGACCGGGCCGACCGGGAGAACTGGCGGGTGCTGCGCATCTTCTCCCCCCTCACGGTGGGCATCGCGCTGGTGCTGGCCCTCTTCGCAAAGCCCCTGTTCAGCATCTTCACCACCGACCCCCGGGTGATCGAGCTGGGCTGCCGTACCATGTGGGTGGAGGTGGTGCTGGAGATCGGCCGCTCCTTCAACATCGTGCTGGTGCGCAACCTGCAGGCGGTGGGCGACGTGAAGTTCCCGGTGGCCTTGGGCATCCTCAGCCAGTGGATCGTGGGGGTGGGCATCGCCTGGCTCTTCGGCATCGTGCTGGGCTGGGGCCTGGTGGGCATCTGGATGGCCTTTGCCCTGGACGAGAACCTGCGGGCGGTGCTGTTCATCCTCCGCTGGAAGGCGGGCGGCTGGCGCAACATCAAAACCGTGTGACAAAGGGCCCGGACGGGCAAAAGCGCGCCGCCGGCGGAAAAAATTCCGCCGGCGGCGCGCTTGCTGTTTTTTCAAAAGGGCGGGGCGTCCTCGTCCTTTTCCTCCTCGGGGGCCGGAGGCGTCCAGGGCTCGGTGTCCAGAAAGGCGCTTTTCGCCTCGATGGTCTCCCGCGGAATGGCGTTGAATGCCTCCTCCAGCCAGGCCTTCGCCTGGTCGATGCCCTCCTGCCCGAAGGGGAAGGCGGCTGTTTCCACCTCTTTTGTCTTTTCCAGGCACCAGGGGCCCAGCCACCACCAGGCCCGCAGTTCCTCCCCCTGGCGCAGGGCCTTGTAGTTGAACTGGCCCGCGTTGCCCGAGACAGGGTTGCCGTTTTTGTACCACTGGAGGGGGTAATAGGGATAGTTGAACCGGATCACGCGCCGCGCCGCCTTTCTTTGCCGTGGGTGGGGCCGGCTCTTGCATCCCGGCCCGGATTATTTTATTATAGTGAAGATATGCGAACTTTGCAAATCCTCTTCTGAAGGAGGCCGGGCCATGGAGGCCGAACAGAACGACCTGGTGTTTGAAACGGTGGCGCTGGCGGGGGAGATCCTGGTGTCCAGCGGGGCGGAGATCTTCCGGGTCACCGAGACGATGGAACGCATCGCCGCCGCCTACGGCTGCGAGGGGTTCGAGCCCTTTGTGCTGAGCAACGGCATCATGATGACCGCCCGGGACGGCCGGCGTCACTGCCTGGCCAAGGTGCGACACATCCCCCTCACCGCCAGCCGGCTGGACAAGGTGGACGCGGTGAACCAGCTTTCCCGGGAGATCGCCCGGGGGCTGCACACCCCCGCCCAGGCCCACGCCCGCCTGGAGGAGATACAGCAAATGCCCCTGCGGCCCCGCTGGCAGCGGGTGCTGGCCAGCGGCGTGGGGGCGGGTTCCTTCTGCTACATCTTCGGCGGCACCCTGGCGGACGCCGCCGCCGCCTTTGTGGCGGGGCTGGCCCTCTATCTCTACCTGCTGGTGGCGGTGCGGGGCCGCCTTTCCAAGATCGCCGCCAACATCACCGGCGGGGCGCTGGTGTGCGCCGCGGCCATCCTGCTCACCGAACTGGGGCTGGGCAGCCAGCTGAGCATGGTGACGGTAGGCTCGCTGGTGCCCCTGATGCCGGGGGTGGCCTTTACCAACGCCATCCGGGACATCGCCGACGAGGACTACATCTCCGGCGCGGTGCGGATGCTGGACGTGTTTCTGGTGGTGGTGTGCATGGCCTTTGGCGTGGGCCTGGTGATGGCCCTGTGGGCCCGGCTGGGAGGTGCGTTGGCATGAGCGTGTGGCGCTTTTGTTCGGAGGTGTTCTTTGCGGGCCTGGGGACCATCGCCTTTTCCCTGCTCTTCCATGTGCCCACCCGGTATTACCCCCGCTGCGGCTTCACCGGCGCCGCCGGATGGCTGGTGTTCCTGGCCCTGAAAGGGGCGCTGGGCACCCTGACGGCCACCTTCCTGGCCACACTGGCGGTGGTGCTCATCAGCCGCTTTTCCTCGGTGCAGCAGCGCTGCCCGGTGACCATCTTCCTCATCTCGGGCATCTTTCCGCTGGTGCCGGGGCTGGGCATCTACCGCACCGCCTACGCCCTGGTGCAGGGCGACCTGGCCGGGGCGAGCCTCACCGGCTTTGAGACCGCCAAGCTGGCGGCGGCCATGGTGCTGGCCATCTTGCTGGGCTTTGAGGTGCCGGCGAACTGGTTCGCCCGCCTGGCCGCGCCCTTTGCCGCGGCCGACCGCTGAAACAAGGGAAAAGAGGTCTTTTGCATGTGGGCCCTGTGGGCCTTCGGCTCGACGCTGTGCGCCGGGGCGTCCTCGGTGCTGGCCAAGTGCGGCATCCGAAAAACTGACTCCACCCTGGCCACCGCCCTGCGCACGGTGGTGGTGCTGGTCATGGCCTGGGCGGTGGTGCTGCTGGCCGGCGCCCAGAAGGGCATCGCCGCCATCTCCCCCGCGGGGTGGATATTTCTGGTGCTGTCCGGCCTTGCCACCGGCGCCTCCTGGCTGTGCTACTTCCGGGCGCTGCAACTGGGGGATGTGAACCGGGTGGTGCCGGTGGACAAGCTGAGCACCGTGCTCACCATCCTGCTGGCCTTTGCCTTCCTGGGCGAGGAGCCCGGCGCCGCCCGCCTTGTGTGCACGGCGGCCATCGGCGCGGGCAGCTGGCTGATGGCCTGGCAGCCCGGCGAAGGGGCGCCCCGGCCCGCGGCGGGCCGCGGCTGGCTGTTCTACGCCCTGCTCTCCGCCTTTTTCGCCGCCCTCACCTCCATTCTGGGCAAGCTGGGCATGGCGGGCATCGACTCGAATCTCGGCACCGCCATCCGCACGGCGGTGGTGCTGGCGATGGCCTGGGCGGTGGCGCTGGCCACCGGCAGGACGGCGGGCCTTTCGGCGGTGAGCCGCAAAGAGGGCTGGTTCATCGCCCTCTCGGGCCTTGTCACCGGCGGCTCCTGGCTGTGCTATTTCCGAGCATTGCAGCTGGGGCCCGCCAGCGCGGTGGCCCCCATCGACAAGCTGAGCATCCTGGTGACGGTGGCCTTCTCCCGGCTGGCGCTGGGCGAGCGGCTGAGCCGACGGGCCGCTGTGGGCCTGGCGCTGCTGGTGGCCGGCACGCTGGGCATGCTGGCGGCGTGAGACATTTTGTGTGAGGTGATTTTGATGGAGACGAACTGGCGGCGCACCGCCCGGTTTGCCCTCCGGCAGTCGCTGGGGGTGCTGTTCGGGTATCTGTTTCTCGGCACCGCCTTCGGCATCCTGCTGCGGCAGGCGGGCTTCGGGGCGCTGTGGGCCCTGGCCTTCAGCGGCCTGGTCTACGCGGGCAGCCTGCAGTTCGTGCTGGCGGGCTTTCTGGCCGCGCCCACGGCGCTGCCCACCGTGGCGCTGATGAGCCTGTTCATCAACGCCCGGCACCTGTTCTACGGGCTTTCCTTTGTGGAGCGCTTCGCCTCCATGGGCAAAAAGCGGCTCTACATGATCTTCTCCCTCACCGACGAGACCTATTCGGTGCTCTGCGGCATGGACCAGGTGCCCGCCGGGGTGGACAAGCACGGCGCCATGTTTCTGGTGGCCCTGCTGGACCAGCTCTACTGGGTGGCGGGCAGCCTGCTGGGCACCTTTGCCGGGGCTCTGCCGCTGGACTTCACCGGCATCGACTTCTCCATGACCGCCCTGTTCCTGGTGATCTTTCTGGAGCAGTGGCGGGGGGCCAAAAGCCACCTGCCCGCCCTGCTGGGCCTTGGCTGCGGGGCGGTGTTCCTGCTGGCGCTGGGGCCGGATAACTTCCTGCTGCCTGCCCTGTGCGCCACGGTGGCGGTGCTGCTGCTGGCGCGGCCGGTGCTGAATCGGAAAAAGGAGGCGGCGTGAGATGGAACTCTATCCTCTGTGGGTACTGCTCATCGCCGCCGGGGTGACCCTCTTCACCCGCGCAGCCCCCTTCGCGGTGTTCGGCGGAAAGCGCGCCATGCCGGCGGCGGTGCGGTATCTGGGCGGAGTGCTGCCCGGGGCCATCATTGCCATCCTGGTCATCTACTGCCTGAAGGGCCTGCCCGCCGCCGGCGGGCTGGAGGCCGCCTTCCAGCTGGGGGCGCTGGCGGTGACGGCGGCGCTGCACCTGTGGCGGCGCAACACCCTTTTAAGCATTTTCGGGGGCACGGCGGTGTACATGCTGCTGCTGCGCCTGCCCCTGTGAGGGAGGAAAACGCCATGAAGCTGAAACTGGTCAAGGGCAGCGCGGCCCTGCGGCCCCTGATTCTGGAGATGATGGACGAGTGGATGGCCACGGGCGAAACCATTATTCCCTACGCCATCCGCAAGGCAGACCCCCGCGGCGATTTTGCCGCCTACCTCGAAAGCCTTGAGGTGAGCGAGGCCCAGGCGGCAAAAGAGGGTCTCGTGCCGGACTCCACCTTCTTCTGCCTGGACGAGGAGAGCGGCAGGCTGGTGGGGGCGGTGAACATCCGCCACCGGCTGAACGAAGCGCTGCTTTTGAACGGCGGCCACATCGGCGACGGGATTCGCCCTTCGGCCCGGGGCAGAGGCTATGGCACCGCCATGATCGCCCTGGCGCTGGAGGAGTGCCGGGCGCTGGGCCTTGACCGGGTGCTGATGGTCTGCGACAAAACGAACGCCGCCAGCGCCCGCACCATCCAAAAAAACGGCGGCGTGCTGGAAAACGAGGTGGCCGTGGACGGCGTGACCGAACAGCGGTACTGGATCACGCTTTGAGCCCGCAAAGGGGCGGCCCCCCATGAGCCTGGATGGCTCGGGGGGCCGCCCCGTTGTTATGTTGCCCGCGGAGTCCCGGCGGCGGGGCCGCGGGTTTCCCGTGCCGCCCCCGGCTTTGTCATTTTCGCTTCTTCAACAGCAAAAAGCTGACCGCCAGCACCGCCAGATACGCCGGCCAGCAGAGCAGGTCGCGGACGATCTTCGCCGCCTCGAAGGGCACGAACCATGTCACGGGGGTAAGGAACACGCCCCACCCCATCACAAACCGCACCGGCAGAAAGGCGATACACGCCACATCCAGCCAGGCGGCCCAGAAGGGACCCTTCTCCCCCGTCAGCACACGGCCGATGAAATAGAGGGCCACGCCCATCACCTGCACGATGAGGCCGGCGCAGCGCACAAAGGTGCTGCCCTCCCACTCCCCCGCCACGGCCAGCAGCAGCCCCGCGGCCACAAAGGCGGGCGAAGCCGCAAAGAGGATGCGGCCCGCCAGCTTCCGCCTTGCGCCGCCCTTTTCCTCCGCCGGTTCGACCCCCTTCAAAAGCCAGTCGGTAGTCACGCCGAACCCCTCGCTGAGGGCCACGATCTTTTCCGCGTCCGGCGCGCTCTGGCCGCCCTCCCATTTGGACACCGCCTGCCGGGAGACCCCCAGCCGCCCGGCCAGTTCCTCCTGGGACAGCCCCTTCGATCTTCGCAGCTGCTGTATCCTCTGTGCCATATCCATGGGCAGCGCCTCCTTTCGTCTCCCCCATCATAGCAGAAAGGGCGGTGGCGGGGCTACCCCTTTTGCCTGTCAATTCGTCAACCGGAGGTTGCACGGCCCCTTTTTGCGCAAAAAAACGCCCGGGCGCGCGCCCGGGCATTTTTTCTGAAATTTACCGCTCCTCGCGGAAGTAGTTGACGCCGAGGCTGGCGGGGATGTGGGCCCCCTTGCTGCCCCGGATGCTGGTGAACACCAGCACCAGCGCGGTGATGAGGAAGGGCAGCATGTCGAAGAAGGCGTCGGGCCAGCCGGCCATCAGGCCCACCTTGTAGTACTTGAGCACCCGCAGGGCGCCGAACACGAAGGAGCCCAGGATGGCCACATGGGGCTTCCAGGCGGCGAAGATGACCAGGGCCACCGCGATCCAGCCCAGGCCGTTGACGCTGTTGGAGATCCACACGCCGCTGTTGATGATCATGGAGCAGTAGGCGCCGCCGATGCCGCAGATGCCGCCGCCCAGGAGGATGTTGATGTACTTCCAGCGATTGACGGGGATGGAGGCGGCGTCCGCCGCGGCGGGGTTCTCGCCGATGGCCTGCACGTTCAGGCCGGTCTTGGTGCGGTAGAGATAGTAGCCGCAGACGGCGGCCACCAGGATGCCGATGTAGACGAAGGGGTTGTAGCTGAACAGCAGCTCCCCCACCACCGGCAGGTCGCTCAGCACCGGCAGATGGACGCTGCGCATCTGGGCGGTGACGTTCTCCGGCAGCTTGAGGGTGCTGGTCTCGCTTTTGCCCACCATGTACACCCCGATGAAGTTGGACAGGCCCACCCCGAAGATGGTCATGGTCAGGCCCGCCACGTTCTGATTGGCCAGGAAGGTGACGGTGAGCACCGCATAGACCCCCGCGGCCAGCACGCCGGCGGCGAAGGCCGCCAGCAGGGCCAGGGCGAAGTTGTCGGAAAGGTAGCCCGCCATGAAGCCGGCACAGGCGCCGATGGCCATCATGCCCTCCACGCCCAGGTTCAGGTGGCCCACCTTCTCGTTGAGGATCTCGCCCACGGTGCCGAAGAGCAGCGGGGTGCCCGCGCCCACGGCGGCCACCAGGAATTTGATGAACAGATCCATGGTTCACGCGCCTCCTTTCGGCTGCTTTTTGCGCACGGCAAAGCCGTAGCGCACAAAGAACTCGCTGGCCAGGATGAAGAAGAGGATGACGCCCTGGAGCACGTCGGCGCTGTCCGCCGAGAGGCCGAACTCGCTCTGCACCACGCCGCTGCCCTTTTCCAGCACGCTGAACAGGAAACTCACCACCAAAATCATGCCGGGGTTCAGCTGGCACAGCCAGGCCACGATGATGGCGGTGAAGCCCACGCCGCCGGCCACCCCCATGGAGAGGGTCATGTCGCTGCCGCCCACCTGGCACACGCCGGCGATGCCGGCGATGGCGCCGGAGAGGAACATGGTGCGCAGCACCACCTTCTTCACCCGGATGCCGGCGTAGCGGGCGGTGTCCTGGCTTTCGCCCACCACGCTGATCTCGTAGCCCTGTTTGGTGTACTTCAGGTACACCCACACCAGCGCCACCAGCACCAGCATGATGATCCAGCCGAAGTGGACGCCCAGCACCTTGTCCAGCCCGGCGTTTTTGTCGAACCGGGCGATCTTGTTGAAGCCGTTGGCCGCCTCGTCCCGCCAGGGGCCGGACTGCAGCCAGGAGACGATGTGCAGCGCGATGTAGTTGAGCATCAGGGTGAACAGGGTCTCGTTGGTGTTCCAGCGGCTTTTGAACACCGCGGGCAAAAGGCCCCACAGCCCGCCGCCGAGGGCCCCCGCCACGAACATGGCCGCCAGCAGCAGCGGGTGGGGCCAGCCGGTGCAGAAGAGGGCGAAGAAGGTGGCGAACACGCCGCCCATGATCAGCTGGCCCTCGCCGCCGATGTTCCAAAAGCGCATTTTGAAGGCCAGCGTCACCCCCAGCGCGCAGATGCACAGGGGGATGGTGTACTTGATGGTGGACTGGATGGCCAGCGGGCTGCGGAAGGCGCCCTTGACGATGGTGGCGTACACCGCGAAGGGGTTCTGGCCGATGGCCAGGATGAAGATGCCGCCGGCCACCAGGCTCAGGGCCACCGCCGCAAGGCGCAGGGCCACCGTCTGCCGGCCGCTGCGCTCGGCGTGTTTCACCGTGTGCAGCAGCGGCTCCCGGTGGGTCTTGACTGGTGTGCTCATCGCTCGGCCGCCTCCTTTTGTTTTTCTTCCTCGGTCATCTCGCCGGTCATCATCAGGCCGATCTGCTCCTTGGTGACCTCGCCGGCCTTGACCACGCCGGTGACCTTGCCGTGGCAGAGCACCAGGATGCGGTCGCACAGCTCCAGCAGCACGTCCAGGTCCTCGCCGATGAACATCACCGCCACGCCCTTCTCCTTCTGTTTGTTGAGCAGGTCGTAGATCAGGTAGCTGGAGTTGATGTCCAGGCCGCGCACCGGGTAGGCGGTGATGAGCAGGTTCGGGTCGGATTCGATCTCCCGCCCCAGCAGCACCTTCTGCACGTTGCCGCCGCTCATCAGCCGCACCGGGGTCTCAATGCCCGGCGTGACGATGGACAGTTCCTCCACCAGCTTTTTGGCCAGCGCCCGGGCGGGAGCCCGGTCCACAAAGGGGCCCTTGCCGGCGCGGTAGCTCTTGAGCAGCATGTTGTCGGTCATGCCCATGCTGGCCACCAGGCCCATGCCCAGCCGGTCCTCGGGCACAAAACTCATGGAGATGCCCAGGTCGATGATGGCCTCGGGGCTCTTGCCCAGGATGTTCTCCTTTTTGTAGAGCACCGCGCCCTTTTTGGCGGGCACAAGGCCCGCAATGCACTCGCACAGCTCCTTCTGGCCGCTGCCGGCAACGCCCGCCACGCCCAAAATTTCGCCGCTGTGGATGTGGAAACTCACGTCGTCCAGGCCCAGGCTGCCGTCCGGCTTTTCCACCGTCAGGTCCACCACCTTCAGGATGGTGTGCACGTCGTGGGGCTCGGGGCGGCGGATGGCCAGGCTCACCGCGTGGCCCACCATCAGTTCGGTGAGTTTGTTCGCGTCCACGCCGGCGGTGGCCACCGTGTCCACGCTTTTGCCCTTGCGCAGGATGGTGACCCGGTCGCTGATGGCCAGCACCTCGTTCAGCTTGTGGGTGATGATGATCACCGCGCAGCCCTTGGCCTTCATCTGCCGCAGGATGTCAAACAGCTTTTCGGTCTCCTGGGGGGTGAGCACGGCGGTGGGCTCGTCCAGGATGAGGATCTTCGCGCCCCGGTAGAGCACCTTCAAGATCTCCACCGTCTGCTTTTCGGAGACGCTCATCTCATAGACCGGTTTTTCCGGGTCGATCTCCAGGCCGTAGCCGGCGCAGAGGGACTGCACCTCCGCCCGCAGCGCCCTGCGGGAGGGCATGCGGCCGGGCATGCCCAGCACGATGTTCTCCATGGCGGTGAACACATCCACCAGCTTGAAGTGCTGGTGGATCATGCCGATGCCCAGGGCCCGGGCGTCCACCGGAGAGGCGATGGACACCGACTGCCCGTTCACGAAGATCTGGCCGGCGTCCGGGTGGTAGATGCCCGAGAGCATGTTCATCAATGTGGTCTTGCCGCTGCCGTTCTCGCCCAGCAGCGCCAGCACCTCGCCATAGTTCACCTCCAGGTCGATGGCGTCGTTGGCCACCACGCTGCCGAAGGTCTTGGTGATGCCGCTGCACCGGATGGCGCACTGCGTTTGTGCCATTGTTTCAGCCTCCTCGTCGGGGTGTTCAGGGGAAAAGCGGAAAAAGGGCGGTCGGAAGACCGCCCTTTTCTTTGCGTGTGAAAGCCGGCCTTACAGAACGTTCACGTTCTCGTAGTACCAGTTGCAGCTGCCGTAGTCGGCGCCCTCCAGGGTGTGGGTGTTGCCCTCGTTGTCCTTCAGCTCGGTAACGCCGTCGAACACATCCCACTCGCCGGAGACGATCTTGGCCTTGACCTCTTCCACCTTGGCGATCATATCCTCGGTGACAAGATCGGTGTTGAACTCGCCCAGCACCACCAGGCCGTCGGCCATGTCGCCGAAGTAGTTGTCCACCTTCTCGCCGGCCACCCAGGTGCCGTCAATGACGTTCTGCACGGCCTTGGTGTAGTAGACGCTCCAGTCCCACATCACGCTGGTGAGGGTGGCGCCGGGGGCGTCCTTGGTCATGTCGCTGTTGTAGCCCACGCCCCACACGCCGTGCTCCTCGGCGGCGGTCTGGGGGTTGGGGGTGTCGCAGTGCTGGCCGATCACGTCGCAGCCCTCGGCGATCAGCCGCTCGGCGGCCTGCTTCTCTCCTTCGGGATCAAACCAGCTGTTGGTGACGCTCACATACACCTGGGCGTCGGGGTTCACGCTGGCCACGCCCATGGCGAAGGCGTTGCAGCCGCTGGTGACCTCGCCGTTCTCCTGGCCCATGGCGGCCACATAGCCGATCTTGTTCGACTGGGTCTTCATGCCGGCCACGATGCCGCTGAGGTAGCGGGCCTGGTAGATGCGGCCGAAGTAGTTGTTGAAGTTGGTGTCGTTGGACTTGTAGCCGGTGCCGTGGCTGAAGATCACGTCGGGATACTCCTCGGCCAGGGCCTCGCAGGTGTCCATATAGCCCCAGGAGGTAGCGAAGATGATGTTGCAGCCTTCCTCGATGCACTCGGTGATGGCGGTCTCCACGGCGGCGGCGTCGGTGTCGTCCACCGAGATCTTGCGCACGATCTGGTCATCAGAAAGGCCCAGGTTCTTCTGCATGCCGATGATGCCCTGGTCGTGGGTGTAGGTATAGCCGCTGCCCTCGGCGGGGTCGGACAGATGGATCACGCCCACCTTGATCTGATCCTTGGGGATGCCGCCGGTGGTGGCTTCGCCGGAGGTGGCCGCGCCGGTGGAGACGCTGCCGGAGGCCGGCTGGCTGGTGCTGGTGCCGGCGTCGCCGCCGCAGGCCGCGAGGCTCAGGGCCATGGCGCCCGCCAACAGGATGCTGAGAAGCTTTTTCATGGTTCGTTTTCCTCCTGTTTTGATTTTTGCAGGAAAATAAGAAACGGGGTAAGCCGCAAGGACTTACCCCCTGTTCGGAACATCCTTTATTGTAGACTGCATCCTTCACGATTTCAACACATTTCGCCAACTTCGTCGCTTTCGCCAAGAGGGCATTCATTTGCACAATGGTTTTTTGTTCGTCTGCGCCAAAGCAAAACCCGCACAGCGGCCTGCCATGCGGGTTTTCGGGATATTTTGCCATCGGAAAAGTATGACTTTTCACTTTTGATTTCGTGGACGAATGTGCAAGCGTTACGCGGGCCATTTCCGCTTTGCCGCCAGCACATACCCGCCCCCGCAAAGGCCCAGGGCCAGCAGGGCCAGCTCGGTGACCACCATGCCCGCGCCGGCCAGCAGCACCGCCACCGAGTTGAAGAGGGTGTGGGCGGCGATGGCGGCCAGATACCAGCCCGGGCGCCGGCGGATGACAGCGGTGAACACAAGGCTGGTGGCGAAGAGGTGAAAGAGCACGGCGCTCACCCGCTCCAGCAGGGCCAGGGCCACAAGGCCCGGGCCGATGGCTGCCAGCTGGGCGGCCAGTTGGGCGAGGGTGGCGCTGTCCAGCCCGGCCAGCAGCGCGCCCAGCGGCCCGCCGGGGTTTGCCAGGGCGGCGGCCAGCAGCAGGTAGTTCAGGTAGGCCATGCCCGTCACCGTCATCACCTCGCACAGGCCGTGGCCCAGCCCGAAGCTGACCATGTCCTTCCAGGTGCGGTTGTTTTTCAGGATGGCCGCACCGCCCAGCCGGGCGCTCTCCTCAAAGAGGCCGGCGGACAGCCCGCCCACCACCACAGCGTAGAGCACCGTGTGGGCGGCGAAGGCGTTCAGCGCGCCGGAGGCGGTGAGCAGCTGCAGCAGGGGCAGCCGCAGCACCATCTGGCTCACAAAGAAGCTCACAAAGCCCAGGGCCAGGGGCGCGAGGCGGATCTTCTTCAGCGCGCCCAGCAGGATGAGCAGCGCCACCGGCAGCACCAGGGTGCACAGTGCGGCGACGGAAAAGGCGGCGATCTGGGCGCCGGAGAGAGCGAATGTCATGGCTCGTTCCTCCCCGCCTTTTCAGTCGATGAATTTGACGGCGGTGCCGTAGGCGATGCACTCGGCGGCCCCCTGCATCACGCTGGAGGAGGCGTAGCGCATGGCCACGATGGCGTCCGCGCCCAGAGCCTCGGCCTCCGCCACCATCCGGCCGGAGGCGATCTGCCTCGCCTCGCCCAGCATCTCGGTGTAGGCGGTGATCTCGCCGCCCACCAGGGTCTTCATGGCGCTCATGAAGTCCTTGCCGAAGTTCTTGCTCTGGACCACGTTGCCCTTGACGATGCCCAGCACCTCGTAGCGGCGGCCGGGAATGTTCTCAGTAGTTGCGATAAGCATCTTCTTCACCCTTTCGTATCTCTTTGAGCCGCTGGCGCAGCGCCAGCAGCGCCCCCACGGCCAGCACCGCGGGCCAGCCCGCCAGCAGCAGCGCCACCGGCAGCGGCACCGGGTCGGTGGTGACGGCCCAGACCATCAGCCCCTCCATCATCGCCATCAAGGCGACGAACACCAGGGCGGACAGCCAGGCCCCGTGGGCCTTTTTCTTTCGGTCGGTCTTTTGCACGTCGATAAAGCGCACCCCCTCCTGTTCCAGACGGGCCATCTCCTCCAGCGCCGCCTCCGGGTCCAGGCCGGCCAGCGGGCCGGGCCTGCCTGCCAGCTCGGCGCAGAGCCGGCGGGCGTTGTCCAGGTTTTTGCGGCGGCCCTCCAGCACCACCAGGTGCCGGCGCATCCCCTCGTCCAGGGTCAGCGCCCCGGTGAGCATGGCCCGTATCTCCTCCAGCGGCACATCCAGCTTGCGCAGCAGCTTGATCCGCCGCAGGCTTTCCAGGTCGGCATCGTCGTAGTCACGGTAGCCGTTGCCCGCCTGCCGCCGGGGGGCCAGCAGGCCCTCCTTTTCATAAAAGCGGATGTTCTTGGCGGAGAGGCCCACCCGGGCCTCCACCTCCTTGATGCGCAACCCTCTCTCCCCCTTTCTGCGCCCAGTGTAAACCATCCACAAGGGGGAAGGTCAAGGCTTTTTTTGCGATTTGTTTTAAAAAAAGCCGCGCCGGGCGGAAAACTGCGGGGCGCGGCCTGTCGGGTCTGTTCAGAAATAGCTGCGGATCTGGAACTTGTCGCCGGTGTCCACCTGCTCCTCGATGAGTTTGGTGTGGCCTTCGTCCCAGTGCACCGGAGTGGCCTTGCTGCGGGTTAGGCGCAGCAGTTCGTCCACCCGCTTTTTCTCGGACGCGTCGTAGAGCAGGTAGGACACGCCCTCCTTTTTTGCCCGGCCGGTGCGGCCGATGCGGTGGGTATAATACTCGTTGGAGGTGGGCACCTCGTAATTGATCACCGCGTCCACGTCCTCCACGTCGATGCCCCGGGCGGCCACGTCGGTGGCCACCAGCACGGCGATCTTGCCCTCCCGGAAGGCGGCCATGATCTTGTTGCGCTCGCCCTGGGAGAGGTCGCCGTGGAGGCAGTCGGTGACAAAGTGGAGCCGCGCCAGCTGGTTGGTGAGGCTGGCGGTGGTGAACTTGGTGTTGCAGAACACCATCACCCGCTTGTAGCCGCCGGAGATGATGATCTGGGCCAGGTCCGCCAGTTTGGAGCGGCCGGTGGTGCACAGGGTGTACTGGGTGATCTTGGGCTGGCTGGCCTGGACCGGCTGCACGATGATCTCCTCCGCGTCCCGCTGGTAGAGCCAGCCGATGTCCATCACCTCGCGGCTGATGGTGGCGCTGAACATGCACAGGCTTTTGCGGGCCTTCATGGCGTCGATGATCTTGCGCACATCCTTGTAAAAGCCCATGTTCAGCATCTCGTCCGCCTCGTCCAGCACGATGCTGGTGACCTCGCTCACGTTGATGCTCTTGTGGCGCATGTGGTCCATCAGCCGGCCGGGGGTGGCCACCACGATCTGACAGCCCTTTTTCAGGCGGTTTGCCTGCTTTTGCATGTCCGCCCCGCCGTAGACGCAGACGGTGCGGATGTCCGGCAGAAAGTGGGTCAGGTCCTCCAGGTCCCCGGCGATCTGCTGGGCCAGCTCCCGGGTGGGGGCCAGGATCACCGCCTGGGGCAGCAGCCGGGCGGGGTCGATGCGCTCGATGATGGGGATGCCGAAAGCGCAGGTCTTGCCGGTGCCGGTGGGGGCCTTGGCGATCACGTCGTGGCCCGCCATCATCACCGGGATGGTCTTTTCCTGCACCTCGGTCATCTCGGTGAAGCCCATGCGCTCCACCGCCTGCAAAATCTCCGGCCGCACGCCGGCAAGGTCCTTGTACAGCATATTCCTTTTCTCCGTTCTGTGGCCCGCCCCAGCCGCGCGCCGGGCCGCGGGTTCCTTTATTTTAATTGTAACAATGGGTATTATACCACAGCCTTTGCCAAAAGAAAACCGCGCGAAGGGGGCATACGCCGGGTTTTCCGCCCCGGCGCGGCGGTTTTCCCGCCCCGCGGACGGGCCGCCGGTCCCCCATCCTTCTTACCGCCCGCGCCGGGCCGCCCGCAACTGCCGCGCCCTCCCCTCCCGGGCCGTCCCCGTCCTTTTCACCGCCCGCCCCGGGGCCCTTCCCCTCTGCGCCTCCCGCCTTTCTTACCGCCCGCGCTCCCGCATGCCGCTCCCCGCGCTCTTTCCGCCCCCGCCTGCCGCCTCTCCCCTTGCGCGCCGCCGCCCCGCTGCCATGGGGGCCCGGGGCGCTCTCCCGGCCTGTGCCGCCCCATTTCCCCTTTGCGCCGGGGCGGCGGATGTGGTATAGTGGAGGGCAGAACAAAGGGCAAAGGAGGCGGCCGGTTTTGTACGACGAGCTGACCGAGGTGGACATCAAAAAGATGCAGGAGGAGATCGACCACCGCATTCTGGTGCTGCGCCCCCAGTACATCAAAGAGGTGCAGGAGGCCCGGGCCTTCGGCGATCTGAGCGAGAATTTTGAATACAAAGAGGCCAAGCGCCAGAAAAACCGCAACGAGAGCCGCATCCGGTATCTACAGCGGATGATCCGCACCGCCCGGGTGGTGAAGACCGACCACGCCGAGGGCCGGGTGGGCCTGTTCGACTATGTGACCCTCTATCTGCCCGAGGACGAGGAGGAGATGGAGGTGCATCTGGTGACCACCCTGCGGGTGGACGCGGGGGGCGGCCACATCAGCCGGGAGTCCCCCCTGGGGCGGGCCATCTTCGGCCGCAAGGTGGGGGACACGGTGACGGTGCAGGTGAACGCCGACGTGGCCTACCCGGTGACCATCCGGGCCATCCGCCCCGGCACCGACGACGCGGACCTGCCCATCAGCCAATACTGATTGCCCGCCGCCCGCCGGTGTGGTATACTGTCAGTGCGGAATTTAAAACAAAACGGGCGGCCCCGCCGCCCGGGAACGGAGTGACAACAATGGTTCGAATCACCATGCAGGACGGCGGCGTCATCGACCTGGAACTGGACGCCCAGGCCGCCCCCATCACCGTGGAGAATTTTCTCAAACTGGTAAACGACGGCTTCTACGACGGCCTCACCTTTCACCGCATCATCCCCGGCTTCATGATCCAGGGCGGCTGCCCGGACGGCACCGGCATGGGCGGCCCCGGCTGGCACATCAAGGGGGAATTCGCCCGCAACGGGGTGCCCAACCCCATCAAGCACACCCGGGGGGTCATCAGCATGGCCCGGGCCATGGACCCCAACTCCGCCGGCAGCCAGTTCTTCATCATGCATGAGGATGCGCCCCACCTGGACGGCGGCTACGCCGCCTTCGGTCATGTGGTGGCCGGCATGGACGTGGTGGACCGCATCGCCGAGGTGGACACCGACTACAACGACCGGCCCCTGGAGCCGGTGGTGATGGAGAGCGTGCGGGTGGTGGAGGAATGATCGGGGCGGTCAAAAAGCTGCTGACAAAATACCGGGAGGCCATCGCCTATCTCTTCTTCGGCGGCCTCGCCACCCTTCTGAACATCGTGCTGGCCATGGTGTTCCGCTTTTTGGGCCTGCCCACCCTGGCCAACACCGTGCTGGACAACATCCTGTGCATCCTCTTCGCCTACGTCACCAACCGGCTGTGGGTGTTTTGCAGCAGCGCCAAAGGCGCGGCCGCGGTGCGGGAGTTCGTCTCCTTCATCACCTGCCGCCTGGGCACCCTGGTGCTGGACGTGGCGGTGATGTGGCTGGGAGCCGACCTGCTGGGGCCCGTGCTCATCCCCGCCGAATACCAGGACCTCTGGTTCTTCGCGGTGAAGGTGTTCTCCAATGTGCTGGTCATCGTGGCGAACTACGTTTTCTCCAAACTCATCATCTTCAAAAAGAAGGACTGAGCGCCAGCCCCCTCCTCCCCTTCCCGCCGGGTGCGGGAGGGGGATTTTTTTTGCCGTCCGCCGGGGCTCTTTGCCCCGTCCTCATGGCCGCCCCGTGCCGCCCTCTCTGCCTGTAATTTTATTTTTCGCAATATACTATTGACATTTAATATTATACAAGATATAATATTGCCACAATCACAAAGGAGGCGATGGCATGGCGTTCAACACGGGGGCCGCTCTGCTGGACGCGCTGGTGCTGAGCACCGCCGAACGGGAACCCACCTACGGCTACCGCATCACCCAGCAGGTGCGCCGGATCATGGTGGTCAGCGAGAGCACCCTCTACCCGGTGCTGCGCCGGCTGCAGAAGGAAGGCCATCTTGAGACCTACGACCAGGAGTTCGCCGGGCGCAACCGGCGCTATTACCGGCTCACTCCCTCCGGCGCCGAGGCGCTGACAAAGCTGCGGCAGGAGTGGGTGGAATACCGGCAGGCGATCGACGCGATGCTATTGAACGAGGGGGATGCGCAATGACCCGAGAAGAATTTTTGCAGCGGCTGGGCGAGCTGCTGAGCGATGTGACCGAGGAGGAACGGGCCGAGGCCATCCGGTTTTACGAGGAATACCTGGACGACGCGGGCCCGGAACAGGAGGCGCAGGTGCTGGCGGAGCTGGGCAGCCCCGAAAAGGTGGCGGCCATCATCCGGGCCAACGTGCCGGGCAGCCGGGTGCAGCCCGAACCGCCGGCGCCGGCGGAGGAGCCCGCCCCGGGCGGGGCGGGGCCGAACGTGCCGCCGGCAGGCGCCGGCGGGGCCGCTTCCATCCCGCTGCCGCCCTGTGCGCGGCCGGGCGCCATGCCTCCCCCGCCGCCCCGCAGGGGCATGAGCGACCGCACCATCCTGCTCATCATCCTGGCGGTGGTGCTCTCGCCGCTGTGGATCGGCCTGGCGGGCACGGTGCTGGGCATCCTGCTGGGCATCGTGGGCGCGGCACTGGGCTTCTTCTTCGGCGGCGTGGCCACGGTAGTGGCCGTGGCGGCGGTGCTGGCAGCCAACACCCCCGCCGCCTTCGCCGCCGGTTTCCCGGTGGGGCTGTTCATGGTGGGCGTCTGCCTGCTGGGCCTGGCCCTGGGCGTGGCGCTGATCACCGCGGCGGTGTGGCTGGCCACCTGGCTGGTGCCCGCTGGCTTCCGGCTGGCAAAGCGCGCCTGGCACAGGCTGGTGGATAAGAGGGGGGCAAAACAATGAAGGGCATTGTAAAAGTGTTCGCGGTGGCCGCCGCGCTGGCGGTCCTGGGGCTTGCGCTGATGCTGGCCGGCTTTGCCATCGGCGGGCCGACGGCGGCGCGGCGAGCGATGGATTACACCAGCCTCGGCCAGCGCCACTACCAGGGCGACCTGCCTTACTGGCTGGAGCGCGCCCTGGGCTGGGTGGACGGCATCGACGACGACATGGACCATTTCGAGGACCACATGGACAACTGGGCCGATGGATTCGGGGGCGGCATGGATCAGTGGGCCGACAACTTTGAGGACGGCGTGGAGCACTGGGCCGACAATTTTGAGGACGATGTGGAGCACTGGGCTGACGGTGTGGAGAACTGGGCCGAGGGCTATCACCACGCCGGCTGGCACGGCGGCATTCTGGGCTGGTGAGCACCACCGGCGGAAAGGAAGAAACCATGGGACCGAAACGTCTTTACAAGGGGCACGAGAAGATGCTCTGCGGCGTGTGCAGCGGCATCGCCGAGTATTTCAACCTGGACCCCACCCTGGTGCGGCTGGCCGTCGTGGCCCTGACCGTCTGGTGGGGCAGCGGGCTGATCGCCTACATCGTGGCGGCCATCATCATGCCCGAGCCGCCCTGCAACAGCTGAAAAACAACGAAACGCCCCGTCTGCCGGCCGGCAGGCGGGGCGCTTTTTCAGTTGAACACTTCCTCGAAGGGGATGCAGTAGCCTTCCGGCAGGGCGCTGACGGTGTAACTCACATACACATCGCCCGCGGCGTTTTCATAAAAAGCCTCCTGGGGGGTGAGGTCGGTTTTGAGCCAGAAGCGGTAGACCGGCTGGATGTAGGGGTTCATGCTGCTCTGGGCGTATTCCAGCTGCCAGCCCGCCACCTGCTCCACCGAGAGGTCATATTCCCGCATGCCGCTGGCCTGCTCCTCGTCCAGCACCGCCTGCAGGGCGGCCATCGCCTCTTCGGGGGTGCGCAGCGGGTAGTCGCCCGCCTTTTCGCTGTCGGGGTGCAGGGTCAGGGAAAAGTTGCGCAGCGCGCCGGTGGAATCCACGCTGCCCCGCACCCGGTGAAAGCTGTAGTTCAAAAGGCGCTGGGCCACCGTGTCGCCGCTGTTCTCATAGTAGAAATGCTCGCCGGGCATCCAGTGGGTCTGCCCGTCGTAGCCGGTGGACACCGCGTACTGGTGGGCAGGGTTCCCGACGCCCGCCAGCTCCCCGAACAGGGCCAGGGCCGCGTCGTCCCCCGCCTGGCAGTCCTCCGACTCCCCCTCCCCATCCCGGTGGCCGGAGACGGTGCAGCCGGAGGCGGAAACGCTCCATACCTTTGCCTTGGAGGGGTCCAGCTGCTCATAGAGGGGGCGGTCCGGGTCCCAGTGCTCCGGGTCCATCAGGCTGCCGAAAACGCTGGAGGGCCACAGATCCGGGCTGGGGTAGCCGGTGGGCGCCTCCTCCTCGTCCCGCACCAGGGGCAGGCCCAGGGCCTCGGCGGCGATGTTCAAAAGGTCAGTGAGCGGCCCGGCGTGTTCGCCGCTCTGGGCGCGCCACACCGGCAGGGTAGCGGGCAGGTCGGCGGCGGCGATGTTCCAGGTGGGGTTATCCCCCCGCACATCCTCCAGGCTTTCGGCCACATAGGTGACCCCGCCGCCCATGCCGCCGGAGTCGTCCCCCAGCACCAGCACCGGCAGGCCCTGGTATTCGCCCAGATCGAAATCCCGCACCGGGGGCGCGGCGCTCTTTGGCTGCCCGTCGGCCAGGGCGCCCTCCTGCGTCGTGTTCCCCGTCTCGGGGGCGGCGTCCAGGCTGTATTCCGCGGCCGCCGGGGCGCTGGCCGCGCTGCTTTGGACCGTACCCCCGGCGGTGGAGAACTGCCCGCTCTGCAGCGCGGCGGGCACCGCCAGCAGCGCCACCGCCGCGGCCGCGGCCAGGGGCAGCCCCACCCGCTTTGCCACCCGCAGGCGGGGGGCGGCTTTGGTTTTTTCCTGTTCGGCCCGGGCGGCGGCCAGCTTTTCCAGTGTGGCGGCCTTCCAGGTCTGGGTGGGAGCGACCTTGTCCATGGCGCTCTGATAGTCTTTGTGGTCCGGCACGGTCAAAACTCCCCTTTCAATGTTTTTTTCAGCAGCGCGCGGCCCCGGGCCAGCTGGCTGAGCACGGTGTTCTGGCCCCGGCCCAGCAGCTTTGCGATCTCGGCGGTGGAATAGCCCTGTATGTAATGCAGATAGATCACCTGCCGGTATTTCATGGGCAGATCCCCCACCGCCCGCAGCACCTCGCTCTCGGCGGGGGTAAAAGGCACGCTGAGGCTCTCGTCCAGGCCGTCGGTGCGGCTCTGCCATACGCTGCGGAAGTGGCTTTTGCAGCGGTTGATGGTGCAGCGCAGCAGCCAGGCCTGCTGGTGGCCCGGCCCCTCAAAGGCGGGGGCTTTTTTGAGCAGGGTCAAAAAAACCTCCTGAGCAATGTCCTCGGCGTCCTGCAGATTCTTCACAAGGCCGAAGGCCGTGCGCAGCACCAGCGGGCCATAGTGCTCCAGCGCCTCTTCCGGCGTGAGCACCCTGTCTGCCACCCCGTTCATGCCCCGCGCCCCCTTTCGTTGTGTATACTTTTTTCCTGAGCCTATTATTGCACACCCGGCCCAAAAAAGCAAAAAGGGCCCGCCCCGCGCATGCCGCGCGGAGCGGGCCCTTTGGTATTTTTACTTGCGCTTCGCGCCCTCGTCCTTCTTCTCGTCGGTGGCCTCGAACCAGAAGGTAGTGCCCTTGCCCAGGGTGCTGTCCACCCCGAAGCGGAAGCCGTGGCCCCGCAGGACGGCCTTGGTGATGGACAGGCCCAGCCCGGTGCCCACCTTGCCCGCGTCCGACCGGCTGCGGTAGTAGCGGTCGAAGATGTAGGGCAGGTCCTCGGGGGCGATGCCCGCGCCGTGGTCCTCCACCTCCACCCGGGCGCAGCCGTCTTTCGGCGTCACCCGCAGGATGAACACCCCGTCCTCGCCCAGGTGGTGCATGGCGTTGCCCAGAAGGTTATGGAGCACCCGCTCCATCATGGCCGGGTCGGCGCTGACCATGCAGGGGGTGTCCGCCTCCAGCCGGAGTTTGCAGCCGTTCTGGGCGCAGACGGCGTCGTACCGCTGGGCCACCTCCTCGCACAGCTGGCTCATGTCAAAGCGCACCCGCTGGGGCTGCTCGGTGCCGCTGGACACCTTGGACAGTTCCATCACGCTGTTTACAAGGCCGGACAGCCGGTCGGTCTCGTCCACGATGACGTTCAGCTGGTCGGTGCGCTTGTCCGCGTCGTCGCCGGTGAGGTCCCGCACCGTCTCGGCGTAGCCCTTGATGAGGGTGAGGGGGGTGCGCAGGTCGTGGCTGACGTTGGCCAGCAGCTCCCGCTGGAGCTGGGCCGAGCGGGCCACCTGGTCGGCCATGTGGTTGAACTCATCCGCCAGGCGGCCGATCTCGTCGGAGTGGGACACGTTCACCCGCACCGAGTAGTCGCCGTCCGCCATCTTCTTGGCCGCGGCGGACAGCTGGGTCAGCGGGCGGGTGAGCCAGCGGCTGAGCAGCCAGGAGGCCAGCACCGCCACCGCCAGCAGGCAGACGAAGATGGCGGGCATCAGCTGGCTCTGCACCACCGCCGCCTCGCTGACGCGGGTGAGGGTGGTGGAGATGATGACGGAATAGCTGCCCCACTGGCCGTTCTGGGCCAGCTTGCCCACCACCATCTGCTGCGCGCCGCTGGAGGTGCCCACGATCTGACTCACCGAGCCGTTCTTCATCACCGCCTGGCGGAAGGCGGTGATGGTGTCGCTGTCCCGCTTGGTGGTGATCTTGCCGCCGAACAGATCCCCCGTCGACTCGTGCAGCAGGCAGGGGTAGACGTTTTCGCTGCTGGCCACATGGCGCAGGGTGGAGTCGGCGATGTCCACACAGCAGTTGCGGAAGTCCAGCCGGCCGTCCTGGGCGGCGGCGTCCACCCCCGCCCAGAAGTCGTCGTTCTTCACCGCCTCGGAGAAGGCGAAGGCCCGGTAACTCACCGGCGCGTCGCAGGCCTCGATCATGGCGGCCAGCGTGTCCACCTGGGTGTTGAGGTAGTTGTAGATGTGCCGGTTGTACAGCGGCTGCAGCAGCTGGGCGGAGATGAACCACACCAGCCCCAGCACCAGGGCCACCATCAGGCAGAAGACGATCATCAGCTGGTAGCGCAGGCTGAAAAAGACGCCCCGCCCGGCGCGGGTCGCCTGCTTTTTGATCTCACTCATTTACTTCACCGCGTCCGGGTCGAATTTGTAGCCGATGCCCCACACGGTGACGATGGCGTCCCGGTAGCGGCCCAGGTGGCTGCGGAGCATCTTGATGTGGGTGTCCACCGTGCGGTCCTCGCCGAAGTAGTCGTAGTTCCACACCTTCTGCAGAATGCGCTCCCGGCTGAGGGCGATGCCCCGGTTGGTGGCCAGGAACACCAGCAGGTCGAACTCCTTGGGGGTGAGGTTGGCCTCCTGGCCGTCCACCTTCACGCTGTGGCTGGCCTGGTCGATCACCAGCCCGCCGAAGGTGTACGTCCCGCCCTCGGTCTCGGTGCGGGGCATGGTACGGGCCAGCACCGCCTTCACCCGGGCCACCAGTTCCCGGGGGCTGAAGGGCTTGACCACATAGTCGTCCGCCCCGCCCTCCAGGCCGGCCAGCTTGTCGTACTCCTCGCCCCGGGCGGTGAGCATGATCACCGGGGTGGTGATCTTGCGGCTGCGCATCTCCTTCAGGCAGGTCATGCCGTCCACAAAGGGCATCATGATGTCCAGGATCACCAGATCCACATCGCCCCCGGAAAGGGCGGCCAGGGCGGCGCCGCCGTCCCCCGCCTCCTCACAGACAAAGCCCTCGTGCTCCAGGTGGGCACGGATCAGGTCCCGGATGCGGGGCTCGTCGTCCACGATCAATATTTTAGCCATGGTGTTCAGCCTCCTTGCTGCATGGTTTCTTCTACACTGTCTCCATCATAGCGGGGGAATGTGGCGAAAGTGTGAAACAAAAATCAAAATCCCGTGTTTTCGTTGACGGCCGGCCGCCGGGGCGGTACAATAGGACCATCGTCGAACAAAGGAAGTTTTGCACATGCTCATCGAATGTCTTCTCGCGGCCGCGGCGCTGGTGCTGCTGGCGTTGTTTCTGCTGCTGCCCGGGCTCGCGTCCTTTGCCCAAAGGCAGCCCTTCACCGGCTGGTGCTACGCCCACCGGGGCCTGCACAGCCCGGACAAGTCCGTCCCCGAAAACAGCCTGGCCGCCTTTGCCGCCGCGGCCGACGCGGGCTACGGCATGGAACTGGACGTGCAGCTGTCGAAGGATGGCGAGGTGGTGGTGTTTCACGACGACACCCTGGACCGGGTGGCCGGAGTGCACGGCCGGGTGGACGCCTTCGACTGGGCGCAGCTGAGGGAGATGCCCCTGTGCGGCACGGCCCACCACATGCCCCTGTTCAGCGAGGTGCTGGCCACGGTGGCCGGGCGCACCCCGCTGATCGTGGAGCTCAAGAGCGGGCCCCGCAACAAGGAACTGTGCCAAAAGACGCTGGCGCTGCTGCGAAGCTACCAGGGCGCCTTTTGCGTGGAGAGTTTCGACCCCACCATCGTGGCCTGGTTCCGCCGCAACGCGCCGGACATCCTGCGGGGCCAGCTGTCGGACAGCTGCGCCGCTTTCCACAAGGAGGGCGATTCCCTCATCGGCTCCTTCGCGCTGAGCCGGTGCCTGGGCAATTTCCTGGCCCGGCCTCAGTTCATCGCCTGGGGCCCGCGGCCCAAGAACGCCGCGGTGCGCCTCATCGAGGCCTTCGGCCCCATGAAGGTGTTTTGGACCGCCCGTCCCGGCATGAACCACGAAGCCCTCACCCGGGAGTACGACGGCGTCATCTTTGAGCATTATGCCCCGCCCGCCCGCTATTAAAAGCAGAAGCGCCCGTTCCGGCATGGGCCGGGGCGGGCGTTTTTTATTCCCTGCCCCCGGCCCGGAGATAGCACCGCCAGAGCCCCTCAAAAATGAGGTTCGGCGCGAGGGCGGGCTTTGTCTCGCAGTAGGGGGCCACCAGCGGCGCCAGCCCGCCGGTGAGGATGAGGCTGGGCGCGCCGCCGGTCTGGTCCATCTCGGCGGCCATGCGGCGGAACATCCCGTCCACCAGGCAGGCCGCCCCGTAGATAACGCCGCTTTGCATGCTCTCGGCGGTGGTGGTGCCGATGGCGGGGCCCGGCGGCTCGAAGGCGATGGACCGCAGGTGGCTGGCCCGGTGCACCAGGGCGTCCAGCCCCAGGGCCACCCCGGGGGCGATGGCCACACCCAGCACGTCCCCCGCCCGGTTCTGGGCGCAGAAGGTGGTGGCGGTGCCCAGGTCCGCCACGATGGCGGGCATGGCAAAGCGGGCCAGCGCCCCCTCGGCCCCGGCCATCATATCCGTGCCGATGGCGTCCCTGGTGAGCACCCGGAAGGAGAGGGTCTTTTCCCCCAGCACCAGCGGCTCACAGCCGGTGACGGCGCGCAGCGCCGCGGTGACCGGCCCGGTGAGGGGGGGCACCACGCTGGACAGCGCGCAGCCCTCCCACCGCCTTTCTTTTCCCAGAGCCTTTCCCAGTTCGGCGGCATAGCGCGCCTCGTCCCAGCTGCGGTCGGTGGGCACCTGGGCGAAAAAGGCGGGGCCCGCCTCCTCCCAGCCGGCCAGACTCAGCCGGGTGTTGCCCATATCCACCAAAAGTACCATCCGCGTATCCTCCCGCCGGCGCCAAAGCGCCCTGTTTGCTTTTAGTATACCCTGCCCGCCCCGTTTGCGCAAGAATAAAGCAGCCCCTGACAGAATAGGTATAAACAGGAGTTCCCACGACAGACGAGGAGGGTAACAGATATGTTTGTGTTGACATTCGGCAAAAACGGCCTGCGGCGGCTGGGCGCTGTCGCGGTGTGCGGCGTGGCGCTGGCGGGCGCGGTGTTCGCCGTCGGCAGCTTTTTCAGGGACGATGCGGCGACCCCCACCGCCGCCAACGGCGAGACGGCCGCGGTGGACCCCACCGCCATGAAGATCGAGGGCACCGACGACATCCAGGCCTTTTTCAAGGCCTACGGGCTGGAGGTGGACCTGGCCACCGCCACGGTGGATAAGGTGAAGATCCCCAAAAAATGGGACGAGAGTTTCTCCGCCTTCAACACGGTGGTGAAGGAGAGCGGCCTGTCCCTGGAGAAATACAAGAACAAGACGGTGGAAAAATGGGTGGCCCTGTGCCCCGGGCGCAGCACCGGCGAGAACAAGGTGAACGGGGTGCTGCTGGTGTATAAGGAGGAGCCGGTGGGCGCCTACCTGCTGGCGGAGCCCAGCGGCGAGGTGACCGGCCTGGTCACCGCCACCGCCTCCGCCGCGCCCCTGACCGACGAGCAGGCCGCCGAGACCGCCGCCGGCTTTGGGGAACAGGCCGTCGCCGAGACCGCTGCCCCGGCGGAGGACCCCGCCGCCGCGGCGAACGCCCCCCTGACGGAGGAGACCGCCGAGACCGTCGCGCCCCTCGACGACGGGACGGTGGAGACCGGCGGCGAGATCAGCCTGGAGGACGCGGGCGCCGTGCCCATCGAGTGACAAAAAACAGCCCCGGGACCAAAGGGTCCCGGGGCTGTTTTGTATTTTTTATTCCGCGTCCCACTGGGCGATCTTGCGGCCCATGAGCACGCCCATGACGCTGGCCATCATCAGGCCGCGGGTCCAGCCGCAGGAGTCTCCCAGGCAGTGCAGGCCCGCCACGTTGGTGACCAGGTTCTCATCCATCTTCACCTTGTTGGAGTAGAACTTCAGTTCGGGGCTGTAAAGCAGCGTCTCGTCGCTGGCAAAGCCCGGCACCACCTGGTCCAGCATCTGAATGAAGGCGATGATGTTGGTCATGGCCCGGTAGGGCATGGCGGCGGTGATGTCACCGGCCACCGCGTCCACCAGGGTGGGGCGCACGTTGCTCTGGCTCAGCTCCTTGGGCCAGGTGCGCTTGCCGTCCAGAATGTCGCCGTAGCGCTGCACCAGGATGTGCCCCGCGCCCAGCATGTTGGTCAGTTCGCCCACCTTCTGCGCGTACTCGATGGGCTGGTTGAAGGGCTCGGTGAAGTTGTGGCTGCACAGGATGGCAAGGTTGGTGTTGTCGCTCTTTTTCTCCTTGTAGCTGTGGCCGTTCACCACCGCCAGGTCGTTGTCGTAGTTCTCCTGGCTCACAAAGCCGCCGGGGTTCTGGCAGAAGGTGCGCACCTTGTTCTTGAAGGGCTTGGGGTAGCCGATGAGTTTGGACTCATACAGCACCTTGTTCACCTTCTCCATCACCTCGTTGCGCACCTCCACCCGCACGCCGATGTCCACGGTGCCGGGCTTGTGGGCGATGCCGTGCTGGGCGCAGCGGCGCTCCAGCCAGTCGGCGCCCCGGCGGCCGGTGGCCACCAC
>DWYI01000008.1 GCA_019118765.1 Candidatus Allofournierella merdavium
CCGGAAATATAGGAGGAATACCTGATGAAAATTATGTTTGCATCTGATATACACGGTTCTGCATATTACTGCCGGAGGATGCTGGAGGTCTACGAGGCCTCCGGCGCCTCCCGCCTGGTGATTCTGGGAGATATCTTATACCATGGCCCCCGCAACGACCTGCCTCGGGAATATGCACCCAAGGAGGTGATCGCCATGCTGAACCCCTTAAAAAACCAGATTTACGCGGTTCGGGGCAACTGCGATACGGAGGTGGACCAGATGGTGCTGGAGTTCCCCATCCTGGCGGACTACACCACCATCCTGCTGGAGAACGGCCACACCCTCTTTGCCACCCACGGCCACCTCTTCGACCCGGACCACCTGCCCCCGCTGCCCGCCGGCAGCGCCTTTGCCTTCGGCCACATCCATGTGAAACACGCCGAGCGGCAGGGCGACACCCTGATCCTCAACCCCGGCAGCGTGTCGCTGCCCAAGGACGGCAGCCACAGCTACATGGTCTACGAGAACGGCACCTTCACCGCCAAGACCCTGGAGGGCGAGCCGGTGGCCAGCGTGGGCTGGTAAAAATGAAAAAAGCGCGGCGCGGAAGGAAGCCCCTTCCGCGCCGCGCTTTTTGTGTGTCACCGCAGGCTGTCGCCGGCAATGTGGATCAGCCGCTCGGTGTTCAGCACCTGCAGGCTGCCCCGGCCCAGCTTCACCAGCCCCTCCGAGGAGAAGTAGCGCAGCATCCGGGTGATGACCTCCCGGGCGCTGCCCAGATGCCCGGCGATGGCGTCGTGGGTGAGGGACAGGGTGTCCGAGCCGGTCAGGCGGCACTCCTCCACCAGAAAGGCGGCCAGGCGGCTGTCCAGATGCTTGTAGAGGATTTGGTCCAGCAGCCACATCACGTCAGAAAAGCGGCTGGCGATGAGTTCGGTGGTGAAGTTCGCCACCGGCGCCGACTGGCGCATCAGCTCCTTGTACACCGGCGCGGGGATGCGCCAGAACACGCTGTCCTGCTCGGCCTCCACCGAGATGTCAAACTGCAGGCTGTTGAGCATGCAGTAGGCGCTCATCAGGCAGACGTCCCGGCTGAACAGCCGGTAGATGGTCACCTGCCGCCCGTCCTCCGAGAGGGAAAAGCCCCGCAGCTGGCCGCTCACGATCACCAGCAGGCCCACACAGTCGGCGGTGCCGTTGTGGATCACCTCGCCCTTTTTCACATGCTCCAGCGTGGCGGCGCTCTCCAGCTTCGCCTGCTGCTGGACGGTCAGTTCCTTCCAGAAGGGCAGACACTCCCGCATCTCCATGGCCCTTGCCTCCTTTTTTATAAGATCACAGCGCCAGCAGGCCCATATGCTCCGCCAGCACCTTGATGCCGATCAGGATCAACACGATGCCGCCCGCCAGTTCCGCGCCGCCCTTGTAGCGGGCGCCGAACCGGTGGCCCACCCATACGCCCAGGGCGGAGAGGCAGAAGGTGGTCAGCCCGATGAAGCCCACCGCCCAGAAGATGTTCACCTTCAGCAGCGCCAGGCTCACCCCGGCGGCCAGCGCGTCGATGCTGGTGGCCACCGCCAGCGGCAGCATCTCTTTGGGGGAAAAGCCCTTGTCCGCCGGGCAGGCCGCCTCCCGGGATTCCCGGATCATCCCCGCGCCGATGAAGGCCAGCAGGGCGAACACCACCCAGTGATCAAAGCCGCTGATGAACCGGGCGAACTGGGCGCCCAAAAGAAAGCCCAGCAGCGGCATCAGCGCCTGGAAGCCGCCGAAATACAGGCCGGTGACGACCATGTGGCCCGCTTTCAGCCGCTGCTGGCTGAGCCCCTTGCAGATGGACACGGCAAAGGCATCCATGGAGAGGCCCACCGCCAGGATCAAAAGTTCCGCCAAACTCATAAAAACACCTCGTCACGCCGTCCGGCGCAGATTGTACACAAAGTTCGCCGCCGCGGTGGTGACGATCAGCAGGTAACCCAGGCAGCTCAGCGCGTCGGGCAGCTGCCCGAAGAACAAAAAGCCCAGCAGCGCCGAGAAGAGCACCTGGGAGTAGTCGAACACCGAGATCTCCCGCGCCGGGGCGCAGGAGTAGGCGGCGGTGACCGAGAACTGGGCAAGGGCCGCCGAAAGCCCCACCAGCAGCAGGATCCCCAGCTGGGAGGGGGTCATGGGCACAAAGTCCAACAGCATCACCGGCCCGGTCACCAGGCAGGAGAACAGGGAAAAGCAAAAAACGATCAGGGGCCCGGGCACGCCGCGGCTGCCCATCAGGTGCACCATGGTGTAGGCAAAGCCGGCGCCGAAGCCGCCCAAAAGGCCGATGAGCGCCGGCCCGAGGGAGAGATTCTGCCCGGTGGGCTTCACCACCAGCAGCACCCCGCAGAACGCCGCCGCCACCACCCCCATCTGGAAGCGGCTCAGCTTCTCTTTCAGCAGCAGCGCGCTCATCAGGATGGCAAAGAAGGGCGCCATCTTGTTGAGCAGCGAGGCGTCGGCCAGCAGCAGGTGGTCCACCGCGTAGAAGTTGCCCAGCACACCCAGCGTGCCGAAGGAGGCACGCAGGAACATATACAGCCAGTCAGCCTTTTCCATGCGGATGGCGGGACGCTTTTTCGCCAGCACCGCCGCCGCGAAGAACAGCGCCACCAGGTTGCGGAAAAAGCTTTTTTCCACGGCGGGCAGATCCCCCGCCAGCCGCACCAGCAGCGCCATCAGCGCAAAGAAAAAGGCCGACAGCACGATGTACACCGCGCCTTTGTATCGCTTGTTCAACCAAACGGCCCCCTCTGAAACGTTTGTAAAACGGTATAATTATAGCACGGATCGGCCGAAAGTAAAGGGCGCCCGCCCCCCGCCGGCGCGCCGCAAAAAAATGCTTGCAATCGGCGGGGGGCTATGCTATAATACATTTCGCAGCCGATGTGCAGGTGTCGTACAACGGCTAGTACATCAGCCTTCCAAGCTGAGGACGTGGGTTCGACTCCCATCACCTGCTCCAACAGCGGTTCGGCTGGCGCACAGAATATGCGGATGTGGCGGAATTGGCAGACGCGCTAGATTCAGGTTCTAGTGGTAGCGATACCGTGGGGGTTCAAGTCCCTTCATCCGCACCAGTTGAAACCCCTGTAAACTCAACGGTTTACAGGGGTTTTGCTATATATTCCTATTATGGAATTCCCCTGATGTGAAGGTTTTTTCTACCGCTTTTCTACCATCTTCTACCCTGATTCCTTATATTGCGCGGGAAGCTGGGAAGTAGATAATCTTTTCTACCGGTGCTTCTACCGGTGTTTGAGGCGGTGGATCATTCAGACTGTTTAATAATCCCCCCATGCTGCCAGCCATTTCTTTCTTGGTTTGATTGCTCACATGTGCGTAGATGTTCATGGTTGTGTGAATATCACAGTGCCCCAGGAACTCAGAAACGCACTTCATATTATAGCCATCTGATAGAAGTTTAGTGGCTGCTGAGTGCCTGAGATCGTGAAACCGAATCGGGGGAAGATCGTTGTCTGCCAAAAGTTTTTTAAAATTGCTGCTGATTGCTTCAACGGAGAAAACTCTTCCATCTGCCTGTCGGCATACAAAGTCGGATGGGTGATAATGAGCGCCTAAACTTTGCTGCTGCTGTTGCTGCCTATTATAGAGGTTCTGCAAGTATTGCTTGATCTCTGAACTCATAGGAAGCACACGGCAGCTTTTCTTTGTTTTGGTGCGCTCTTTGTAGACGGTGCCGCCTTTGCTGATAACGGCAGTTTTGGAAATGAGTATAGTTTCCTTTTCAAAATCGACCTGTGACCATGTAAGTCCGGCAACCTCGCTTCTTCTCAGGCCATAGGTGCAGGCTAAAATAATCTCAGTCTCAATTTTGCTTTTCCGTGCTGCCTGAAAGAGCTGGGCAATCTGCTTTTCATCGTAGAAATTCGGGATAAACTTCTTGCTACCCCGAAGGATCACATCATGGGCGGGGTTATAGGGTATTATGTGATTCTTTCGGGCCTCTTCTAAAGCGCAGGAAATATTGCTCAAATGCTTTTTGACGGTAACAGGGCTGAGGGTTTGCAGCTTATAATTACAATATGCCTGAATATGGGCGGTCTGAATCTTTCTCAGCTCTATGGGGTGTTCCAGGAAATAGGGTTGAAGGTGGGCACGGAAAATAATCTCGTAATTGGAATAGGTGTTAATCTCCAAATGAAGTTTGGCGTGCTCCAGCCACCGCTCCAAAACATCTACAAACGGTTCGTTTGGGCTAAATAAAAGATTGGCCCTCTCATACTCGTTTAGAATCTTTCGCATCTCTTCGGTGGCCCTTGCCTTGTTTCCTTTTACCGGCAATCCTGTGGAGATCCACTTCTGCTTTCGTTTACCTTCGGTATCTTTCAGCTGAATCACCACATAATAATAATCATTTTTCTTCTGCAATCTGCCTGTCATATACAGCATCCTTTCCAATTACTGCGGCAGGTCTGCTTGCAGAAGAACCGGGTACAGATAAAGTATAACACCCCTATAATGAACATGCTATTACTTTTTCATCTGCTGGTTAATAAAGTCCAATAAATCGGCTTTTGGAATCATGTACTCTCTCCCGATTTTAAAGCTTGGAATCTGCCCGGTTTTGAGCAGGTCATAAATGGCCCCTTTGTTTTTGGGAAAAATCTGCTGCAAATCTTTGGTGGTCAGAATCTCAGGATAGCTTTCAAACATATATAAAACACTCCTTAAAATGCCTGGGCTAAATCGGTTTGTTCAGATGAAACTGGACGGGGTTCCCTATTATATTGGTTCTTGAATGGGAGAGGATAACGAGCAGGATCAAGGACTATGAAGCCGTTTAAATATTCTTCCATTGTGTATTCATGGACGCTGCCATCTTTATGATAATCTCTGACGGTCTGGATTCTGCGTAATAATGCGTTCCAAGTTTCTTTGTCACTCGATTGAACATTTGGGTATTGCTCATATAATGGGATATTGCCTATAATGTACACAGTGGTAAAACAAGCCACCTTGTTTGCATAGCGGCATCGCAATTCCAAAGGATAGCCGTCCAGAATATTGAGCATTTCAGAAATCTTTAATTGACTTCGGAACTCGTCCAGCACAAGAACCTCTTGACCTGCATAGGAATCAAAGGGGTGTTCATAGTCAGTCACCCGGTATACAGCTTCATATCCGTTTTCTTCCATGACGGTTCGTGTTTTTCCTGTGCCGGTGGCCCCTGATATATATACAACCTTCATTGTGCGGAAGGTGTTCTTATATTGCTCCTGTCGAATTGTTGCACGAGCACGGTCTATATCGGTTAAGCGGGTCATAAACATGGGGCAGCGTTCCAGAATCTCATAGTTGGAAAGGCCGTCTTTTACATAGTCGTAGAGCAGCGCCAAGTCACTTCGTTCCCCCTGTCTTTCTTTTGGCATCTCACCCCACTCAAAAAAGGTATCAGGAAGGGATGTATCTTTCTTTGGATCATTTTCCCACTTTCCTTCTTTTTTAATGTAATCACGATTCTCTTGGGATGTGCCAATAGTGCGCTCAATATGAGCAGAAGGGAAACGCTTTTTCAAGGTGCTAAAACGGATAGGAACATCCGAGGCTAAATAGATGTGAACATGCTTCGTTTTTGTTTCCAGCCCGATCTCATAAGAGAAGCAGAAATAAAGAAGTGAATTGAAGGTAAACACTTTCTGCTTAATGATTTCGGGGGTCATGCTATATTGATCCGGGTTGTTGATGGTCAACTGCCACTTTCGCCCCTGTTCATTTTTGTTGTTTGCCATACCTGTTTAAATTCCCCCTTGTGGGTGGTTCTGGGTTGTTTGGTTGTTGCTGGGTAAATGGGAATCAGCAGTAGTTTTGCTACTGCTACATAAGTCACCAAGGGTAATACTAGCCTTGGTGACCCTGGGCGCTTCGCACCCAGGAACCGGGGGCTGTTGCTGGCCTTTCGGCTTCGCCACCGGCCAGCAAGCCCCCCGGTGATGACGGATCAGTTCAGAGCCTCTTGAATGGCCCGCTCCATCTTGGCCATATCCTGAATGGGTAGAGTGTGAATCCGCATGCGGGAATCGGGCGAACCGTTCACCAGCACATGGCCCATGCCGGGATAAGGGCAGGCCCCCAGTTTTGATTTATCCAGTGAAAACATGTCGCAGGTCTCCTTGGAAAGTTCGCCCAGCAGCATGACAAGACCGAGATTGTCACGGGCACCGGCTGTCCATGTGCTGGCATCCGCACGCTGCACACCGGCTAAAGTAAACATATTTTGCGAGCGAGACAACATATAAATGGTGCTCAACCGGGAACGGAATAGATCAGCGTTTTTCTTGTCCAGATATGTAACAAGAGCGGCCAGTTCGTCAATATACAGCAGCCACGGCGTTTTGGGGATGGTTCGCACGGCCTGCCGGTCAACCATCTCTTTCAGGAACATTTCCAGACCCTCAAAGCAGCGATCCATGGTATAGTACCGTTTGCCCTCGCTAAACCCGAACTCACCCTTGAAATCGAGCAGGGTCAATTTTGCGTCAGGGTATGCTTGTAGAAAGTTGTAAATCCAGCTGCGGGCAGCGTAGGACTTGCCGGAGCCGGTGCGCCCTGCGATCAAGCAGTGTGGGTACATGGCTGAGTAGTGATAAACCGTATTTCCTCGCCCATTCAAGCCCATCGTGGAAGTGGTGGCGATTGCAATTTTATTTTTTGTGTTCATAGCCATAAATCGGCATCCTCCTGCGAGATCAGGTTATATTGGTGAAAGGGAACAAAATTCCTGTCGGTGATTTTTAACACAATTTGAGGTAAAACCGCACCGTCTAGAATATCCACCGCAGAAACGGCGAAACGGGCTGAACCATCGGCTGAAACCAGATTTTTCAAGGAACAATAATTCAAAAGTGCTTCATTGATCGGCTCACGCAGGCTTTCCCAAAGCAAATAAAAGGATTGGTTGTTGAAAGACTGCAAGCCGATAGTCAGCGTGTGGACAAGGCCCGCTTGGGTTTGCTCGCTCTCGATGTGGCGGGCCAGATAGGCCAGCGAAGTAACCAGCGGCACGGCCTGAATCCCCAACATATCGCGCTGCGTTTTACAGAAGAGCCACTGTGCAAACTCTGCTGCTTCCCGCTGGCTCTGCTGAAAGGCTGTTTGCTGTTCGGCCTGTTGCTGCTGGGTGACCTGCCTGCTTTTGTCCACGATGGCCCACACTACCAACCCGGCACATACCACCGGCGGCAACCACAAGCGGGCGGTGAAGAACAGAGCGGCAAGCACAATCAGGGTTGTTGCGGCGACGACACAGCAAAGACGAACCCGGCCTAAAGTGGACGCATCATGCCACCTCATTTTGATGGTGGAAATGAGCCGAGACATCACAAATATTCGTCCATTTCCGTGATCTGGACAGCCTCGGCAATGGCCGAAAAACCGCTGTTGATGCTGCCTTTCTCTGTGCGGAAGGCGTAAGGTTTCGCCACAAGCTTTTCAAAGGAAGCGGAGTACCCCTTTCCCTCTTCGATGGTTTTGTAAGCGGTCGAGCTGGGGACCTTGACGGTTAAACTTGCGTAGCCACGGGCGGGGATCACAACTGAAACAGCCGCACCAGCCGGATTTTTTCGTTCGGTATCATCATAGTTAAAATACGGTTTCACGCCCTGAACTGGCAGCGGCTTATCGGTGCGGAGGATTTCGGCAGCTGTGAAAATAAAATTGGCAAAACTCATTTTTGTAACCTCTTTTCTGGATTTTGTGTGAGTGTTAATGATCGGACGGGCAGGTAATCATGTTTTCATGGGGGGTCATCTCCTTTCCAGCCGTGTATTTTCGGGCTGTGTTTTTATTTTACTCGTGACAAGCCTTCTCAAACATATAAAAACAATCTGCACTTTTTTTAATTTTGACAATTAAAATTGGGGGATTAAAATGAATATATATGACAAAAAAGGAAGATTTAACCAGTCTGGGGGTACGGTGACACTAAAAATAACTCTTCTTACTAGTGATGAAGAACATGAAAGGTATGTGTCTCGCCTTCGGTGGATATGTTATGCCATTGTGCGGAAGCAATGTCAGGCAATCTTGTACCACACTACGATGGCAGAACGCCTTTTGGCGACTTACAGAAGCAAATTGGCAATTCCTAAAAACATTCAGGAAACGAAATGTGCAGCAATAGAGCAAAAATTATTTTCGGAGCTATATGAACCAAGAGGAATCACAGAACATAGAATTGATGACATATTAAAAAAACTTGAAAAAAGATCCAACGTGCTGGGAAGTGCCGCAAGAGAATTATCCCGTGAATTGGAAGATGAAATGCTTGGATATGATCCTTCCAAGTGGGCGGATAAAAATTATATTGAACCACAATTTACTTATATAGAGTGGCATGACTTACTAAGTGTCATTGCAATGGAAGAGGCGCTAGTTGCAATAAATCAGGGATATTGTGCCCTAAGTAAAAACATAAACAGAAACGCTGATGAATACGCAAAAACCATAAAAAACTATCTTGGCGTATTTACCGATAGAGGGTGGTCGCCAGATGAAGATGAAAACGATGACGATGCTTTGCTGGATGTGAATGTACTGACAGCAAAAAGCCCTAAAAGAATACCCGTCAAAAAGTTTCAGCAAGTGAAGGAGCAAATTGATAAGTTTATAGAACCCAACTTCACCAATGCGCTAAAAAAGGCAATTCCTAAACGAGACATTGTGGAACGTGTATACGAAGATAAAGACAGAACAATTTCGGTTAACAATATTGCGGCGTTGCTTCGGCTCTATGGGTATAACGATGAAGATATGAAGATAGGATGGATGGGAAATGCGGTGCTTCCTATATTCCTTGTTCATGCCCCAAAGGAATTGTTTGAAGAGGTTTTCCCCCTCTTAGAGCTTTATGATGACTACGACTTAACGCCATTTACGGAAGATAACTATTACAGCAAGCTTATACTTCCGCATAAGGAACAATGGTCGCCAACACTTCTTGCAATTCCTTATAATAAAGATTTGTGTGGCTTGGATGTTTATAGCTCAAAGCGAATTGAACGGACACTCGCAAACGCCTTGCATGGAAAAAGCATTGTTGAAGTAGAGCAAGATATAGAGCGGCAAAAAAGAGCAAATGAGGAGGAAAAAGATGAAAGGATGGAACACGTTCATGAACATCTGCTTCCTGAGCTATATAAGGAATATCCCGAGCTGGAAGAATATCTTTCCGAACTGGCAGGCGGAGATTTCGAGTTAATGCAGATGCTGAATCTATAAAAAAAGATGCTTCGGTAGCACCAGGAAAAAGGGCTGCCGAAGCATTTTGCATATAAGGTATAAATGGGTGATAAATGGTATTGTCCTTTAGATGTTATTGTGGTAAAATAAGGCCAGCGATAACAAGGAGGAATCAGGAAATGAAACGAAAAATTGGATTTGTGGCTGCTGTGATCTTGGTGGGGGCCTTTGTGGTTGCTTGTAATCAGAAGCCCACAGAACCTACTGCTACCCCTGCACCTTCTCCTACTCCCGCAGCAACAGAAGAACCGGCGACAACCCCGGAACCTTCCCCCAGCTCTCAGCCTGTTAAGCAGGTAACCGAGGAAGGCCCTACCAACGAAGGCGCCACCTACGAAGCTGAGCCCTCTCCATCAGAATACCAGGAAACTCGTTTTAATGAGCTCGTTAATAAGTATATGACAAAATGGGGATGTAGTCAAGAGGAAGCTGAAAAAATGGCTAAGGATATTATGAATGCTGGTCAGCAGGCCGCCGCTGAGGAGCAACAGCGCCTTGCGGAAAGCAGTGCTGCCGCTCAAGAAAGAATCGAGCAGGAGTTTGCTGAATCAGCTAAAGCAACCAATAACTATTACCTCGAGCGCTATGGCATTACCAAAGATCAAGCTATGGGCATGTCTCCGGATGAATTGATCGAATTGTTTAATCAAAAACATGGAGGTTAAGTATGCGTCTTAAGAAAATAGTAGCAGGAATTCTTGCTGCAATTCTTATGATCGGCATTTTCCCTACATCAGCATTTGCCAATTTGGAGTTATCTGACTCTGAACAAGCATTTGCAAACCTAGGATCTGATACTGTTACCAATGCCTGGCGTTACCGCTCAGGCAATTATGGTTATTGGGGTACAACTTCGTTATGGGTCTTATATTCAAACAGTTAAAATAGTTGAAGATGCCTCATAAAATCTTCACTGTCACTGTCATAATCAAAATACCCATATTGGGGATAATCAATCACTATAATGATGTTTCCATCTGTGTGCTGTTCGGCCTGCAATAATGCCTTGTCAGAAGCAATGATAAAGTATTGCTCAAAGGTGTGAGGGTCTGGATGGTAGGCTGCATGAAGTGTGCGGGGATCATCCCTTACCAGCTCGAAGAGAAGCTGCTTGTTTGCTTGCCGGTCAGAACCTCGACGAGAGCGGAACCGACGGTATATAGAATTGGTGGACGGTGAAAACATAAATCCTCCTGAATAATAGAAAACCCACAAAAGAATATTGGATCACCATTTGTGAACCAATATTTTTTGCGGGTGAAAGTGTACCTGTTCTTCTGCAAACTGCCGCTGATGTTCTACCCTGACTTCTACCATTCTTCTAAAAACATGGGTAGAATCACATGAAATCATATGATAACAGCCGGGCTTTCCTGATAATGGATAATCTTTGTAAAATGGCTTCACAAGCGGGTTTAGAGGGTGTTAGAGCTGACTAAATAACACTGGATGAATGTTGCCTTGATGCCTTTCAGGTTCTAGTGGGGGCAACTCCATATGGGTTCAAGTCCCTTCATCCGCACCAGCGGCCCCGGTCTTTTGACCGGGGCCGTTTTCTTTTTCTTTGCTTGACGCGGGCGAAAAAATCTGGCAGAATCAAATTGTCCCCCGCGCGGGGCGGCAAAAAAACGAAAAAGGGGAGAGGCGGCATGGCAAAACTGGAGCGTGCGCTGCAGGAAAATTTCGACGGGCTGCTGGCGCGCATCGAGCAGGGCATCCTGGAGGGCAGCGTCTCGGCCTCGCTGGAGGCGTCCAGCGATTTTTCCGAGGGCGGCGCCCGGTGCAGCGTGCGGGTGTTCGAGCGCTACAGCTATGCCGGCGGCAACCGCCTGAGCATGAGCGTGACCCTGTTCCAGAGCGGCGGCGGGCCGGTGCACCTCTCGGCTATCACCGCCGGGGGCAGCCAGGCGCTGCTTTTCAAGATCAACACCTGGGGCGAGGAGGCCTTCCTGGACAAACTCCGGGAACTGCTGTGAGCCGTGCGCCCCGCCCTGTATGAATGAAAAGTGTATAAAGATGCAAAAGGCCCGTTCCTGACCGGAACGGGCCTTTTTCGGCCTCAAAGGGGAGGGCGGGCGCCCCGCGCGGGAGCGCCCACCCTCCAAAAGCTGACCGGGGAACGCTCAGTTGTGGGGCATGCCGCCCTCCAGGAAGTCGCGCACATCGTCGCACAGGGCCTTCACGTTGTCCTCGCCGATGTAGATCATGTGGCCGGAGGGGTAGCCCTTCAGGCACACCCGGTCCATGGGCAGGCCGGCGTGGTCCAGCATGTAGTCGATGATGCCGATGTGGGTGGCGGTGTCGTAGTAGCCGTTGGCGAAGAACACCCGCAGGCCGTGCATCCGGTACATGGCGCTGCGCAGCTGCTCGCCGGTGGTGCCCATGGGGGCCTCCCGGTTCCACTTGTCCTCCTTGGTGAACATGTCGTACATGCAGGCAGAAGGCACATAGACCCGGTCCAGGTGGATGTTCAGTTTGGGGAAGATGGTGCCGGTGAGCACCCCGAAGAAGAAGGCGCCGTAGCGGTCGCTGGAGGCGTCGTCCCACAGGCCCGCGGTCTTTTCCACCTCTTCCGGGGTGTAGCGGGGGCGGGTGATGCGGCCGTCGAACCGGGCCACCGAGGCGCCCTTGTCCTTGATGACCTCCAGCCGGAAGGTCTCGTCCTCGATGCGCAGGTCCCGGTCCGCAAGATACTGACGGGACACGCCGGTGAAGCCGCAGATCTGGCGGATGACCTCCTCCCGCTCCTCGCCCTGCAGCCGCCGGCCCTTGTAGAGGGCGCTCAGGTAGGTGGTGTCGGCAAACTCCTTGGCCCGGGCCACGAACGCCTCCAGAGACTCGTCGGTGGGCCTGTTGTGGTACCAGTGGATCGCCGCGTAGCTGGGGAAGGCCACCACCGCGTGCTCCACCGGCACCTCCCGCTCGAAGTACTTGCCGGTGGTCACGGTGTTGCCGATCATCACGATGCCGTCAAAGGCCACCGCATAGGAGCGCTCGTGGCTGCGGGTGGCGGCGATGCCGGCGGCGGTGGCGGCGCGGGTGCAGCCGTAGCTCTCGCCGATGATGTACTTGGGGCTGGACCAGCGGCCGTAGCGGTGCAGCCACTTCTCCACAAACATCAAAAGGGCCTCGGCATCCTCCTCGATGCCGAAGAACTTGTTGGCGCTGCCCTCGTCCAGCAGCACGCCATAGCCGGTGCCCACCGGGTCCACCAGCACCACGTCGGCGATGTCCAGCAGGCAGTCGGGGTTGTCCATGCTCTTGTAGGGGGGCAGGGAGGTGGCCCGGTCGGTCTCCTCGTACACCAGCCGGGTGGCGCCTAAAAAGCCCGCGTGGACATGCATGGAGGAGGAGCCAGGCCCGCCGTTGAAGCCGAACACCACCGGACGGTTGGCGGTGTCCTTCACGTCGGAACGGAAGTAGGAGTAGGAGAAGATGGAGGCCAACGCCTTGCCGGACTTGTCGTAAAACACGTTGTCCTCGCTGACGGTGTGGTAGGGCACCCGCTGGCCCCGCAGCTCGATCTCGCCGTCGGACTCGAAGCGGGCGGGGGTGAAGGTGGCCGGGTCGAATTTTTCCGTTGTGTACATGCGGTTTTCCTCCTTGTCTGTTGGATGTCAGCAGTCCTGCCGGCGGATGGCGCCGCCGGGCAGCGCGCCGGTGTGCCGGCCGTCCCGGATGACCGGCACGCCGTTCACCAGCACATGCTGGATGCCGTCGGGGTAGACGGTGGGGTCGATGACGTTCTCGTTGGTCTTCAGGGCCTCCCAGTCGATGACCAGCACATCCGCCTGCTTGCCGGGGGCCAGGGTGCCCCGCTTTTTCAGATGCAGCAGTTCGGCGGGCCGGCCGGTGAGTTTGCGGATCATCTCCACCCGGTCGTCGCCCCCCAGCCCGGTCAAAAACTTGATGAACCCGCAGTAGGTGTTGGGGTTGGGCTTGTTGCCGGGGCTCTCGGGGTCGTAGGCCACGGTGGAGGTGGCACCGAAGACGAAGGTGTCGTTGCCCAGGGTGGCCTGGGGGTGGCCCACAAAGGTCTTGACGCTCTCGGCGTTGGCGTCGTGCACCGCCCGGAAGATCTGGGTGCGCCGGTCGATCAGCAGCAGTTCGAACAGGGCGGTGAGGGTGTCGCAGCCCATCATCTGCCCCACCTGGCGGGCGGTCTTGCCCTCGTAGCGGCGCTGGGCGCAGAGGATGATCCTGATCTCGTCCTCCCACTCCGGCTGCACCTTGGGGTTCAGGATGTAGTAGGAGCCGGAGAAGATGGCCTCCCGGATCATCTGGCGGTAGTCCTGCCCGTTCAGGTTGCGCAAAAACAGGCTCACCCCGCCGGTGAACTTGTACCAGGGGCGGAACAGGGTGACCAGGTCGGGGGCGATCATGGTGCCGCCGGTGGAGTTGGGGATCACGTCAAAGCCGGCCCGCACGCCCCTGGCCACATACTCGTCGATCACCTGCAGCGTGCGCCTGGAGGCCGCGACCTGCAGATAATCGTCGTTGGCGGGATAGAGGTCGTAGCCCTTGGACAGGTGGGAGATCTGCACCTGGATGTCGTTGGCCAGGCCGATCTCCAGGATCTCCTTGATGCCGTCGATCTTCTTCTGCCGCTTGGGGGTGCCCCGGCGCTGGCCGGTCTTGCGCCAGTGAGCGAACAGAGTGCCCCCGTCCTTTTTCAGCTCTTTGCTCATCTCCAGCAGTTCGGCGGTGTCGGAAAAGATGCCCGGCTCGTAGTCCAGTCCCACCGACATGCCGAAGGCGCCGGCGTCCAGCGCCTCGTGGATGTCCGCCTTCAGCTGCGCCTTCTCCGCCTCGGTGAGGGGGCGGTCGCCGTCCGGGCCGGCGGCGTTCATCCGGATGGTGCTGTAGCCCAGCACCGGCACGATGTTGCCGGAGGTGCCGTGGGCGTCCACCGCGTCCAGCCACTCGTGAAAGGTGCGCCAGGTCACGTCAAAGCCGCAGCGGCGGCGGATGAGGGGGATGACCTCCTCGCTGAGAGCGTAGTAGTCATCGGCGTACATGTCGGCGTAGAGCTTGGGGGTCAGCTCGTCAAAGATGTCCCGCATGGCCTGGTTGGCCAGCCAGTATCTGCCCACCGGCGCGATGGACTGGCCGCACATGCACCCCACAAAGGTGGTGATGCCCTGGTGCAGCATGCTGTCCATGGTGGGGTAGGCCAGCAGGGTCTGGTCGGCGTGGGAGTGCATCTCGATGAAGCCGGGGGTCACCGTTTTGCCCGCCGCGTCGATCACCTCATGGGCCTGGGCGGGGTCGATGGCGCCGATGGCGGCAATCTTCCCGTCCTGGATGGCCACGTCGGCCTCCATGGCGGCGGCGCCGGTGCCGTCGATCACCGTGCCCCCTTTAATAAGGATGTCATACATGGCCCGTCACTCCTTGTCCCACACCTTGCGGAACACCCGCAGCAGGTTGCCGCCCAGCACCTTTTTGATGTCCTCTTCGCCAAAGCCCCGGGCCAGCATGTGATCCACCAGGTTGTCCCACTCGTCGAAGTAGTTGAAGCCCTGCACATGCTTCTGGTAGCCGCTGAACTTGCCGAACCAGTGGGGGCAGGTGCGCTCGAACTCCACCCGGCCCATCAGATAGTCCAGGGTGGGGCGCTTCCAGCGGTCGGTGCCGATGCCCACATAGTCGATGCCCACCAGGTCGGCCACATGCTCGATGTGGTCGATGAACCGGTCCACCGTGGGCCAGCTGCTCTGGTCCTCGTTGCACATCACGCTATGGGGGCACAGGCCGATCACACCGCCCTTGGCCGCCAGGGCTTTGATCTGCTCGTCGTTGGCGTTGCGGGTGTGCTTTGCCACGTCGTAGCAGGAGGAGTGGGAGAAGATCACCGGGTCGGCGGAGACGGCGATGGCGTCCAGCGAGGTCTTGCGCCCCGCGTGGGACAGGTCGATCAGCATGCCCACCCGGTTCATCTCGTAGATGCACTGCTCGCCGAAGCGGCTCAGGCCGGTGTCGTCGCTCACAAAGGCGCCGGAACCGATGAAACTCTGCTGGTTGTAGGTCAGCTGCACGATCTTCAGCCCCAGGCGGTTGAGAAGCGAGATGTAACGCAGGTCCTGCTCAAAGCAGAAGGCCCCCTGGGTGCTCATGATCACCGCCAGCTTGCCCTCGGCCTTGGCCCGCAGGATGTCCGCCGCGCTGGTGGCGATGATCACCTTGTCCGGGCAGGTCTCCTCCAACAGGTAATACTGGTGGATGGCCTTGCAGCAGTCGGTGAAGTTGCTGGGGTAGTTGTCGTCCACGATGGTGGTGCTGATGGCGCTCACGCCGCCCTCCAGAAGGATGTCCACGATGCTGTGGCCCGGCGCGCACTCAAAGGGCGGGTCGGTGAACAGGCCGTGAAACAGTGAGTCGATGGCGCAGCTCTCCTTTAAAATACGGGCCGCGTCGGCGGATGCGTTGCTCATGGTTTACCCTCCTTGCAATGGCCTCTCCGGCCACACTTTTGTACCATTATTTCATAACTTTGAGTGAAAATCAATATAGAATAATATATGATATTTTACGACTTTAAACTGATAAACTTTGTGCATATGAACATTGACAAACTGCATTTTTATGATTACAATAAAAGCAATTTAGCGGCGAAAACAGAGGGGATTTCGCATATTTTATCACCGCGCGGGCCGGGCGATGACGAAAAAACGCGCCGGGGCGCACCCGCCTCCTCCCCGCGCCGGAAAGAATATACACATCAATATAAAATATATGATTTTCCGGGGCCGGGGCCCCGGGGCGACAAGGAGGGAACGACGGATGAAGTTTGTGTTCAACCCGCAGAAGAACGAGCAGGCGCGCACGATCCTGATGATGCGCCCCACCGTGGCCGAGGCCAGGGCCGCCCTGGAAAAGGACGACACCGACGCGGCGGCGCTCTATGCCCTGGGCACGGCGCTGTCACTGGAAAAGGACTATGAGGGCGCCATCGAGGCCCACAGCCGGGGCATTGCGTTTGCCCCCTTCTACGCGCCCAACTACTTCGGCCGCGGCCGGCGGCACAGCGCGTCGGGCCATTTCTGGCAGGCGGTGGCGGATTTCACGGTGGCCATCCACCTGGACTCCTCCAACTGGATCTACTGGTACTACCGGGCCACCACCCTGAACATGAACGGCCATGTGGAGGAATCGCTGGACGATTTCACCCGCTGCATCTCCCTCACCGCGCCGGAAGAGCACTACCCCCTGGCGGACTGGCTGTACACCTCCAACGTGGAGTTGGGCCGCTACGCCGAGGCCGAGAAGAGCCTCGATCTGGTGGACGCCTCGGTGGAGGCCCCGCAGATGGACTACGGCTACCGCCGCTCGGTGCTGCTGTACAAGGGGCTGGTGAGCCCGGAGGAGTTCATCGACATTCCGCTGCTGGAGAAAAACGTGCTGCCCCAGAAGGACCGGGTGCGGCTGGAGCTCAACGGCCTGTATTACAGCCTGTACTGCTACTGGATGGTCCACGGCGAGCCGGAAAAGGCCGCCGACGCCATCCGGGAGCTGATGAAGGTGGCCTATCCCGGCACGTTCGCCCACACCAAGGCGATCCCCATTGCAAAGAGGCTGGGGATCCTGCCCTGAGCGGGCGCTGAAAACAGCATACGACACAGCAAGGACTGAACAAAGGCGTTTGGATCCGCATGAACACGATGCGCTCTGGACGCTTTTTTTTTAAAGACCCCGCGTCCCCGCGCGGGCTGTACGACAAGGACCGCAGGAGGTGCGAGGAATGAAATTCGTCTTCAATCAAAAGAAAAACGATCACAACCGCGAGATGCTGATGATGCAGCCCACCGTGGCCGAGGCGAAGGCCGCGCTGGAAAAGGACGACACCGACGCCTACGCCTGGTACGTCTACGGCAAGGCGCTGTCGCTGGAAAAGCGCTACGACGAGGCCATCGAGGCCCACAGCCAGGGCATCGTGTACGACCCCTTCTACGCCCCCAACTACTTCGGGCGGGGCGGCAAGCTCAGCACCACCGGCCACTTCTGGGGCGCTTTGGCGGACTACACCATGGCCATCCATCTGGATTCCTCCAACTGGCTGTACTGGTATTACCGGGCCACCACCCTGAACCTGGCGGGGCATCTGGAGGAGTCCATCGACGACTTCCGCCAGTGCATGAAGGTGTCCGACCCGTCGGAGCACTACCCCCTGATCCACTGGATCTACTCCACCTATGTGGAGATGGGCCAGTACGACAAGGCGGAAAAGAGCCTGGAAGGGGTGGACGCCACCATCGAACCCCCGCAGATGGATTACGGCTACTGCCGCACGGTGCGCCTGTACAAAGGGATGGTCAAGCCGGAGGAATTCATCGAGCCGGACATGAAGGACAAGGTGCTGCCCCGGGAAAAGCGGGTGGAACTGGAGCAGAACACCATGTATTACGGGCTGTACTGCTACTGGATGGTGCACGGCCAGCCGGACAAGGCCGCCGAGGCCATCAAAAAGCTGCTGCCCATCGCCTATCCCGGCGCCTTCGGCTACACCAAGTCCATTCCCATCGCCAAACGGCTGGGCCTTTTGAAATAAGGCACGAAACACGCAATCGGCCCGATGCGCCCCGCACGCCGGGGCGGCGCGGCTGAAAATACGACAGGAGGCTGTTGAAATGAAATTCGTCTACAACGAAGCCAAGAACGAGGAGATGCGTCATATTCTGATGATGCAGCCCACCATCGAGGAGGCCAAGGCCAAGGTGGACAAGGACGACACCGACGCCCGGGCGCTGTACGAGTACGGCACCGCCCTGGGCAACGCCGGCCGCTACGAGGAGGCCATCGAGGTGTACAGCCAGGGCATCGCCTTTGATCCCTTCTACGCCCCCAACTACTTCGGCCGGGGCCGCAAGCTGAACACCACCGGCCACTTCTGGCAGGCGGTGGCGGACTTCACCGTGGCCATCCACCTGGATTCCGACTGCTGGACCTACTGGTACTACCGCGCCACCACCCTGAACCTGGCGGGCCACATCGAGGAGTCCATCGACGACTTCCGCCAGTGCATGAAGCTGTCCAACCCCGCCGAGCACTACCCCCTGATCCACTGGATCTACACCTCCTATGTGGAGCTGGGCAAGTTCGACGAGGCAGAGAAGTGCCTCGATCTGATCGACGCCACCGTGGAGCCTCCCAAGATGGACTACGGCTACTGCCGCGTGGTGCGGCTGTACAAGGGCCTGGTGAAGCCCGAGGAGTTCATCGAGCCGGACATGAAGGACAAGGTGCTGCCCCGGGAGAACCGGGTGAACCTGGAAAAGAACGGCATGTACTACGGCCTGTACTGCTACTGGACGCTGCACGGCGAGCCCGAGAAGGCTGCCGACGCCCTGCGGGAGCTGATGAAGGTGGCCTATCCCGGCGCCTTCGGCTACACCAAGGGCCTGGCGGCGGCCAAGAAGCTGGGCATCGTCAAGGAATAAGCCTGTGAGGAGCGAGACCATGATCGAATACATCGACCCGGCGCCCACCTTTGCCCGCGCCGTCAAACACAACGGGGTGATCTACTTCAGCGGCCATGTGGACGGCCAGAAGCACGACACCATCGCCGGCCAGACCAAGGCTCTGTGCGAGCGCTATGAGCAGCTGCTGGAACAGCACGGCAGCGACAAGGACCACATGCTGTTCGTCACCATCTACATCTCCGACCTCTCGCTGAAAGAGGAGATGAACGCCGTGTGGGACGCCTGGCTGAACCCCGGCCACGCCCCCGCCCGGGTCTGCGTGGAAGCGAAGATCCCCGAGGGATACTTCCTGGAAATGAACGTCGTGGCGGCGCTGAAATAACGCCACAAACGCGGGAAAAGCGCCCCGGAGGGCTGCTTCCGGGGCGTTTTTTTTCCCTTCCCTTGAAAACCGGCCCGGCGGGCGCGCCCCCCGGGAAACCATAAAAAGATTGCGGGAGAGAAACCATGCTCAGATACATCGCAAAACGACTGCTGCAGCTCATCCCCACGCTGCTGCTGGTATCCATCATCGTATTTTTGATGGTCCGGATCATCCCCGGCGACCCCATCACCCTGCTGTACGGTGTGTCCGAGAGCGGCGGCACCAGCGAGGAATACCTGGACGCCATGCGGGATAAGTACGGCCTGAACGATCCGCTGATCGTGCAGTATTTCCGGTGGATCACGGGCTTTGTCCAGGGGGACATGGGGACCTCCCTGCGCACCCACAAGACCATTCTGGAGGAGCTGACCAACCGCTACCCCTACACCGTCACCCTGGCGGTGGGCGGCACGGTGGTGGGTTCCATCATCGGCGTCATATGCGGCATCATCGCGGCCACCTTCCACAACAAGGCGGGGGATAACATCGTCATGGTCATCTCCATGGTGGCGGTGTCTGTGCCATCCTTCTTTTTGGCGATGCTGCTGATGCTCTATTTCTGCCTGCATCTGGGGGTGCTGCCAAGCCTGGGGCTGCGAAGCTGGCGGCACGCCATACTGCCCATCGCAACGCTGGGCCTCGGGGCGGTGGGCATGATCGCCCGCACCACCCGCTCCTCCATGCTGGATGTCATCAACCAGGACTACATCCGCACCGCCCGTGCCTACGGCACCTCCAAGTTCAAGATCATCACCCAGTACGCCTTTAAGAACGCCCTAATCCCCGTGCTCACCGCCATCGGCCTGCGCTTCGGCAGCCTGCTGGCCGGCGCGGCGCTGGTGGAGACCATCTTCACCATCCAGGGCATCGGCAGCTTTCTGGTGGACAGCGTGAACGGCCGCGACTACCCCGCCATCCAGAGCACGGTGCTGGTGCTGGCCGCCTCCTTCGTGATCGTGAACACACTGGTGGACATCATCTACGGCCTGGTGGACCCCCGGGTCAAATACGATTGAGGAGGCAGCGCAATGAAATCACCCATCGTTCGGCGCTTTTTGAAGCGCAAGGTTTCCATCATCGGCCTGGTGGTGCTGCTGATCTTTTTCCTGATGGCCCTCGTCGGGCCCTTCCTGTGCAGCTATGATCCCCTGGCGCAGGACACCTCCCTCATCAGCAAAGGCCCCAGCGCCGCCCACTGGTTCGGCACCGACTACCTGGGTCGCGACACCTTCACCCGCATCGTCTACGGCGCCCGGGTGTCCCTTTCCATCAGCTTCGCGGGGGTGTTCTCCGGCTGCTTTGTGGGCATCATCCTGGGCGTGTGCGCCGGCTACTTCGGCGGCGTGGCGGACGCCATCATCTCCCGCGTGATCGACGTGCTGCTGGCCTTCCCGGGCCTGCTTCTGGCCATCGTCATCGTGGCCATCCTGGGCAACGGCACCCAGAACACCGTCATCGCCATCGCGGTGTTCGCGGTGCCCTCCATCGCCCGCATGGTGCGCGGCGTGGTCATCTCCAACAAGGATTCCCAGTACATCGGCGCGGCCAAGGTGATGGGCGAGTCCAACGCCCAGATCATCCTCACCCACATCATCCCCAACTCGGTGTCCCAGATCATCGTCAACGTCACGCTGAATCTGGGCAGCGCCATCCTGACCTCCTCCTCCCTGTCCTTTCTGGGCATGGGCGTGCAGCCCCCCAGCCCGGAGTGGGGCGCCATGCTCAACAAGGCCAAAGAGGTCATCCGCACAAACCCCTGGGAGGCCATCTTCCCCGGCCTGGTCATCACCCTGGTGGTGATGAGTTTCAGCCTGGTGGGCGACGGCCTGCGGGACGCGCTGGACCCCAAACTGAAGAATGTATCCTGAATGCGGACGAAAGAGAGAATGGCTATGCAAGAAACGGTATTGCAGGTGAGGAACCTGAAGACCTATTTTTACACGGAGGAGGGCACCGTCCCCGCGGTGGACGGCTTGGACTTCGACCTCCACAAGGGCGAGACGCTGGCCATCGTGGGCGAATCCGGCTGCGGCAAAAGCGTCACCAGCCTGTCTATTTTGCGCATCGTGCCCAGCCCGCCGGGCAAGATCCTGGACGGGGAGATCCTCTATAAGGGCGAGGACCTTTTGAAAAAGACCGAAAAGCAGATGCGCGCCATCCGGGGCAACGAGATCACCATGATCTTCCAGGAGCCGCTCACCAGCCTGAACCCGGTGTTCACCATCGGCAAGCAGATCACCGACATCCTGTGCATGCACCAGGGCATGAAGCGCAAAGATGCCTATGAAAAGGCGGTGGAGATGCTCAAAAAGGTGCGTATCCCCGCGCCGGAAAAGGTGGTCAACGACTACCCCCACCAGCTGTCCGGCGGCATGCGCCAGCGGGTGATGATCGCCATGGCCCTGGCCTGCAACCCGGGCATCCTCATCGCCGACGAGCCCACCACCGCCCTGGACGTGACCATCCAGGCCCAGATTATGCACCTGCTGAGCGATCTGAAGGAAGGGCGGGACACCTCCATCATCCTCATCACCCACGATCTCGGGGTGGTGGCCCAGATCGCCCAGAACGTGATGGTCATGTACGCGGGGCAGGCGGTGGAGTACGCCGACGTGAAGAGCATCTTCAAGGACCCGCTGCACCCCTACACCCAGGGGCTTTTGAAGTCGCTGCCGGTGCTGGGCGAGGAGAAGGATTCCCTTTACAGCATCAAGGGCAACATCCCCAGCCCCAAGGACTACCCCCAGGGCTGCCGCTTCTCGCCCCGGTGCGACAAGGCCTGCGACAGGTGCCGCAAGAGCCCCCCGCCGCTGACCGCGCTGCCCGACGGGCGCAAGGTGCGCTGCTGGAACTATGTGGGAGGTGAGAGCGATGAACAATGACGTGCTGCTGGAAGTGAAGGACCTGAAGGTCTACTACCCGGTCAAGACCAAATCGCTGATCCCCCGCAAGGCCTGGGTCAAGGCGGTGGACGGCGTCAGCTTCCAGGTGCGCCGCAAGGAGGCCTTCGGCATCGTGGGCGAATCGGGCTGCGGCAAGTCCACCACCGGCCACGCCATCGTGGGCCTGCTGAAGGCCACCGCCGGCGACATCCTCTACGAGGGCGAGTCGCTGGTGAACAGCAAGGGGGCCCTGAGCCGCGAGCGGGCCAAAAAACTGCAGATCATCTTCCAGGACCCCTATTCCTCCCTGGATTCCCGCTTCACCGTGGGCCGCTGCATCCGCGAGCCGCTGGACGTGCACAAGATCGGCACCCGTGAGGAGCGCAACGCCCGGGTGGAGGAGCTGATGCGGGAGGTGGGCCTCAACCACGAGCAGATCACCCGCTACCCCCACGAGTTCTCCGGCGGCCAGCGCCAGCGCATCGGCATCGCCCGGGCCCTGGCCCTCAACCCCGGCCTCATCATCTGCGACGAGCCGGTGAGCGCGCTGGACGTGTCCATCCAGGCGCAGATTTTGAACCTGATGCAGGAACTCAAGGAGAAACACGGCCTGACCTACATCTTCATCTCCCACAACCTGAGCGTGGTGCATCACCTGTGCGACCGCATCGCCGTGATGTACCTGGGCAACGTGGTGGAGATCGCCGACAAAAAACAACTCTTTGAGGACCCCCGCCATCCCTACACCAAGGCCCTGCTGGACGCCATCCCCGTGCCCGACCCCGAGCGGGTGACCATGAGCGGCGAGCTGGAGGGCGACGTGCCCAGCCCGCTGAACCCGCCCAGCGGCTGCTGCTTCCACACCCGCTGCAAGTTTGCCACCGAGCGCTGCGGCCGGGAGAAGCCGGCCCTCGCCGAGGTGGGGCCGGGGCACCAGGTGGCCTGCCACCTGTGCGCGGGCAAAACCAACTGATATCTGTTGCCTCACAGGGGTATGGATATAAAATGCAAAAAGGAGAGAAAAACATGAGAAAGACAAAGCTGCTTGCCCTTGCCCTGGCGGCGATCATGAGCGTTTCCCTGCTCGCCGGCTGCGGTTCCTCGGGCGACTCCGCCGCTTCCGGCGGCACGAGCGCTTCCGGGTCCGCCGCCGACGCCGTGACCTACAAGGACACCCTCACCATCGCCTCCAGCAGTGACCAGAACTACATGGACGGCCAGATGAACAACACCAACGACGTGTACCTGCGCGCCGTGTATTCCCAGCTGGTCCGCCGGGACGCCAACAACGAACTGGTGGGCGATCTGGCCGAGAGCTGGGAAGTGTCTGAGGACGGCTGCACCTGGACCTTCCACCTGAAGCAGGGCGTGAAGTTCCACAGCGGCAAAGAACTGACCTCCGCCGACGTGAAGGCCAGCTACGACCGCCTGCTGGACGAGGAGAACCCCGTGCGCTACACCAGCCTGGCCGCCGGCTACATCTCCGAGTGCAAGGTGGTGGACGACTACACCGTCCAGCTGATCACCCCCAGCCCCATCGCGCCCTTCCTGGCCAACCTGACCCACCGCTCCAACCTGATCCTCAACGCCGACTACATTGAGAAGTACGGCACCGAGCTGGGCCTGACCGCCGAGTCCGTGGACGGCACCGGCCCCTACAAGCTGGCCTCCTGGGACCGGGATCAGGAGATGGTGCTGGAGCGCTTTGACGACTACTTCGGCGGCGCCGTGCCCACTAAGACCATCGACATCCTGATTGTCTCCGACGCCAACGCCCGTCAGGTGGCCCTGGAGACCGGCGAGGTGGATATGACCACCGTGGCCACCAGCGAGGTGCCCGCCCTGAAGCAGAACCCCGACCTGAACATCATCACCACCGAGAGCATCGGCGCCCACGGCCTGCAGTTCAACTGCGCCAACGAGTATCTGAAGGACACCCGCCTGCGCCAGGCCGTGAGCTACGCCATCGACCGCCAGGCCATCATCGACGCCCTCTACTCCGACATCGGCGAGGAGGCCTGCACCGCCCCCGTCAACCCCAACGTCTGGGGCTACTACGACTTCGGTGTGATCCAGCAGGATCAGGAGAAGGCCAAGCAGCTGATGGCCGAGGCCGGCTATCCCGACGGCTTTGAGTTCTCCATCATGGTCCACACCGGCTACAACAAGAGCCTGGAGACCTGTGAGATGATCGTCTCCGACCTGGCCGAGGTGGGCATCACCGCCACCATCGAGACCGTGGACAACGCCACCTTCAACGCCTCCATGGGCAACCGCTCCACTCCCGGTGAGGACTTCCCCTGGGGCATGTTCTTCATGGGCTACGGCGCCGGCACCGCCGACTGCGACGAGGGCCTGCGCCGCATCTGGGAGACCAGCCCCGACGGCAATAACAACAACAACTACGGCTGGTACTCCAACGCCGAGGTGGACCGTCTGCTGAACGCCGCCGCCGTGGAGATGGACGAGACCGCCCGTCTGGATCTCTACAAGCAGGCCCAGCAGATCCTGTACATCGACGACCCCGCCGCTGTCTGGACCAACGACCGCTTCAACATCTGGGCCACCACCAGCAAGGTGGAGGGCGTGAAGACCAACGTGAACAATGTGCTCTTCTTCGACGAACTGCGCGTGGCCGAGTGATCGACACGGTGTGACCGCCCACCGCGCACAGGAGGCCTTCAGCCGTCGGGCGACCGGCTGCGCTGAGGGCCTCTTTTTCTGCCCTGGAACCGTGTCCGCCGGTTGCGGACGGCGGCAAAGAGTGATATAATAAAAAATACTGGAAATGTGTGGAAACCCACACCATATGCGTGTGCGAGGCGAGATGTCTGTATGAAATATTCCTCAAAAGTCGATATCGTTTACAGGGCGATCCTCAGCGGCATCAAAAAGGGAGAGTATCTCCCCGGCGACCGGATCGTCATCAGCCGGGTGGCCCGGGAAAACGGCTGCAGCGAAATCCCGGTGCGGGAGGCGCTGCGCCGGCTGGAGAGCGAGAAGCTGGTGGAACTGCTGCCCAACCGGGGGGCGGTGGTCTCCCGGGTGAGCAAGTCGTTCCTGTCGCAGCTGTTCGCGGTGAAGGCGATCCTGGAAAGCGGCGCGGTGCGCCTCGCGGCGGACAACCTCACCCCCGCCCAGCTCAAGCGGCTGCGGGGCCTGGCGCGGGATATGGTGGCCGCCTTCGAGGCGGGCAATCTGAAGCAGTGCTCCGCGCTGAACCACAAGTTCCACATCACCCTTTACCGCACCACCGGCAACGACGTGCTGGTGGACTACATCGACGAACTCTGGAACAAGTGGCCCACCGGCCATTACGCCAACGCCATCCCCGACGAGTGGTATCGCATTTCGATGCAGCAGCATTTTGAACTGCTGGACGCCCTGGAGGCCGGCGACAAGGACAAGGCCGAGGAGATCATCCGCTACCACAAGTGGGGCGCGCTGGACAGCATGGGCCGCCGCAGCGAGAGCGCCCGCGGCATCGCGGAGTAAAAACGCGGTCCTCCGCCCGGGGGCTGCCGACAAACGCCGAAAGCGGCGCCTTCCGAAGGCTGCAAAGCCCGGAAGGCGCCGCTTTTTCGTTTGGCAGGGGTCAGCCCACCTGGTAGATCACATACTCCCCCTGGCGGAACACCTGGGCGCAGTTGCGCTGGTACCAGCCTTCATCGGCGGCAAATTCGCTGCGCTCAAAGCCGCTGAACACCACATACTCCACGCCCCACTCCGCCAGCAGGCCGGCGCTGGGCGTCTCGTACATCGCCTTCGCCGCCGCCTGCTGCTCGCCGTATTTGAGGCCGTGGTAATAGAGATAGCTGGGGCTGCCGCAGAGGACGGTGCGCCCGGCAAGAGACGCCACCGCGTTGATGTGCTGGGTGCCGGTCAAAAACAGGGCGTGGGGGTCGGTCTTCTGCCGGGCCCACTGGCCCGCGGCGATGGCGTCGGCGGAAAACTGCTGGTATTCGCTCACCAGCTCCCGCCCCATCGTCAGCACGCTGCCGAAGGTGGCCAGCACCACCAGCAGCCCCGCTGCCGCCAGCCGCAGCGGGCGGCGCCGGGTGTGGCCGCCGCCCCCTTCGCCCATCGCCCGCAGGGCGCCGGCGGAAAATTTCCACAGCAGCCCCGCCACCAGGACGCAGCCCAGCAGGTGCCAGACGAACAGCAGCTTGTTGTTGTCGTAGTCGTTGGGCTGGAACACCACGAACTCGCTCAAAAGCAGGATGGCCAGCCCGCCCCCGTAGAACCAGCGCAGGGCCTTGTCCGCCGCGAGGAAGGCGGGGATGAGCAGCAGGTACACCACCCCGATGTTCTTGATGTAGAACCAGAAGTAGTTGTCCCCCTCGTTGGCCCAGTTGAAGGACAGGCGCAAAAAGCGCTCGCCCCCCTGCACGCCGGGCAGGATCTCCCCCAAAAGCTGGGGCAGCCACACCAACACGCACACCGCCGCCAGCGCCAGCCAGGGGGCCAGCGCCGCCCGGCCGCGGCCGGTGAGCAGCTGACGGAAAAACAGCACCGCGCACACCAGCGCCAGCGCCAGCGCCGCGTGGGTCTGGGTCAGGGGCAGGGGGGCGGCCAGCAGGGCGATGGCGGGCCAGAGTTCCCGCCGGCCCTCCAGGGCAAAAGCCGCCAGCAGCGCCAGGGCGGGGAAGAGCAGCGCCCAGCCGAACAGGGTGGCCCGCTGGGGCACCAGCATATCCACGATGGGGTTCACCCAGCGGATGTTCTCCTCCACATAGTTGGTGGGAGTCTCGTAAAAGGCGGTGAAGATGCGGGTGAAGTTGCCCTTTTCACCGCCCAAAAAGTAGACAAAGCCGAAGCCGCTGCCCATGAAGAACAGCCAGAAGGCAAGGCTGGCCGCCCCGGCGCTGTGCAGCAGGCGCCTTGCCAGCAGCCAGGCCCCGCCGAACACCGCCGGCAGCGCCGCGAACTGGGGCAGCAGGCAGGCAAATTTCAGCCCCGCCCCCAGCAGCAGAAACACGCTGGACACGCTCTCGCACAAAAAGTGGTAGCCCGCCACCGTCTGCCCCGCCAGCAGCGAAAAGCCCGGCGGGAAATCCCCCTGCTGGGCCAGCGCCTCGATCAGCGCCAGGTGCATGGGCAGGTCGCCGTAGGTGCTCTGGCCGCACCAGTAGGCCCCATCCTTCAAATAAAGGGTGTGGGTGAAGAGCAGCCAGCCGGTGAGGGCCGCCGCCGGCAGGATGCAAAGCCAGAAGCCTTTCCACACCTGCCGGCCCATGGCCGTGCCCCCGGCGGGCAGCCAGCCCCACACCGCCACCGCCGCCGCCCCGGCCAGGGCGGTGAGGGCGGCGGGCAGGGTGAAGCGGAACAACAGCGCCGTCAGGGCCGGAAGCGCCGCCAGCAGCGCGGTGGCAAAGGCGCTGGCCAGCACCACCCGCTCCTGCACATCCGAATGGGGCACAAGGCGGCGGGCAAGGCCCGCTCCCGCCGCCAGAAACACCCCCATATACAAAAGGCTCAACACATTGCCCATCATACGCCCTCCAGATCGAAGGGGGGCGTGTACTCCTCCTTCGCGCTGCTTTTTTCCTGCATGTAGCCCTCCGTCAGCCCCAGTTCCACCGCCCGGTCGATCACCTTCCGGTACTCCCAGGTGGAGATGCGCCGGTCCAGCGGCTTTGTCTCCTTCGCTTTATAAAAAGGTGTGTACTGGCTCATCAGGCTGGGGATAAAGCTGCCCCTGGGAAGGGTGGCCATCCAGTCCAGCACCGCCAGGCTGTCCGAAAGGCAGCCCGGCAGCGCCAGATGCCGCAGGATGACCCCCCTTTGCAGGTAGCCCTCCCCGTCCAGCACCGGCCGCCCCGCCTGGGCCAGCATCGCCTTGACCGCCTTCTCGCAGACGGTGAAGTAATCCGCCGCGTCTGAATACATTTTGGATAATTTTGTCGAAATATACTTTACGTCACATAACCACACGTCCACATAGCCCGCCAGGGCGGCCACCGTCTCCTCGGTCTCGTAGCCGCCGGTGTTCCACACCACCGGCAAGCGGAGGCCCCGGGCGCGGGCGGCGTCCAGCGCGGCGGTCACCCAGGGCAGCCACTGGGTAGCGGTGACCAGGTTCAGGTTGGCCGCGCCCTTTGCCTGCAGTTCCAGAAAGATGTCCGAAAGGCGGTGTTCGTCGATGTCCTTGCCCAGCCCCTGCTGGCTGATGGCATAATTCTGGCAGTAGCAGCAGCCCAGGGAGCAGCCGGTGAAGAACACCGTGCCGCTGCCCCTTTCGCCGCTGATGCAGGGCTCCTCCCAGAAGTGGAGGGCCGCCCGGGCGACGCGCAGCTGCCCGCCGGCGCCGCAGCGCCCGGCGTGCTTTGTGCGGTCCGCGCCGCAGCGGCGGGGGCAGAGTTGGCAGTGGGTGGAAGCAAACATGGGACACGACCTTTCGGGGAGATTGAAATTTTCCAAGGAACATTGTACCATATTTCCTGCCCGGTGTGGTATAATGGCCCTGAAAGCTGATCGTGCGATCTTTTCCCGCAAAAAGACAAACGAAAGGACGAATGCCATGCGATCCGGTGCGGATAAGCTGCGCAAAGATCTGAAATACCTCACCCTGCTGGCCCGGGAGTACCCCTCCATCGCCAGCGCCTGCAGCGAGATCATCAACCTGCAGGCCATCCTCAAGCTGCCCAAGGGCACCGAGCACTTCATGAGCGACCTCCACGGGGAGGCCGAGGCCTTCACCCATATTATGAACAACGCCTCCGGGGTCATCAAGGAAAAGGTGGACCGGGTGCTGGGCGAGGAGGTGAGCGAGGCCGAGCGGGCGGAGTTCGCCACCCTCATCTACTATCCGAATCGCAAGCTGGACGAGCTGAAGGCCCGCCAGACCGACCTGCCCGCCTGGTACCGCAAAACGCTGTTCCGGCTCATCGATGTCTGCCGGGTGGTGTCCAGCAAGCACACCCGCAGCTTTGTGCGCAAGCGGCTGCCCAAAAACTACGCCTACATTCTGGACGAACTGCTCCACGCCCACTTTGAGGACCACGACAAGGAATTTTATTACAACGAGATCTTGAACAGCATCCTGGCGGTGGGCCGGGCGGACGACTTCATCGAGGCGCTGTGCGAGCTCATCAAGACGCTGGCGGTGTTCAAGCTGCACATCCTGGGGGACATCTTCGACCGGGGCCCCCGGCCGGACCTGATCATGGAGCAGCTGATGGCCCATCACTCGGTGGACATCCAGTGGGGCAATCACGACGTGGTGTGGATGGGCGCGGCGGCGGGCAGCCCGGTGTGCATCGCCACGGTGCTGCGCACCACCCTGGCCTACAACAACCTGGAGGCGGTGGAAGACGGCTACGGCATCAACACCCGCCCGCTGGCCCTCTTTGCCGAAAACACCTACCGGGATTGTGACATCCACCACTTCTATCCCCATGTGGACGAGAGCCGCGGCCCCTACCACCGCAGCGAACTGGCCCGGGTGGCCCGGATGCACAAGGCCATCGCCGTCATCATGTTCAAGCTGGAGTGCGCCGTCATCGACCGCAACCCCGACTTCGAGCTGGAAGGGCGGGACTTCCTGCGCCGCATCGACTTTTCGGCGGGCACCGTGGAGGTGGAGGGCAAACACTACCCGTTGCAGGACGACGACCTGCCCACCGTGGACCCCGCCGACCCCGCCCGCCTCACCCCCGGCGAGGAGGAGGTGCTGGCCTCGCTGCGGCGCAGCTTCACCGACAGCGAGCGGCTGCAGCGCCATGTGCGCTTTCTCTACGCCAAGGGCGGGGTGTACCACATCGAGAACGGCAACCTGATGTTCCACGGGGCGGTGCCCCTCACCGAGTCCGGCGGCTTCCAGGTGGAGACCTTCGAGCAGCACGGCTATGCCGGCAAGGCGCTGATGGACTACTGCGACGAGCGGGCCCGGCGGGCCTATTTCTCCCCCGAGGGCAGCGAGGCCTGGCAGAGCGGGTGCGATTTTCTGTGGTATCTGTGGTGCGGCAGGCTTTCGCCCCTCTACGGCCGGGCCAAGATGACCACCTTTGAACGCCTTTTTGTGGCGGACAAGGCCACCCACGACGAGCCCAGCAATCCCTACTACCGCTTTGTGAACGACACCCGCATGGACCGGGCCATCCTGGTGGAGTTTGGGCTGGACCAGACCCGCAGCCACATCGTCAACGGCCATGTGCCGGTGCGGGCGGTGGAGGGGGAGGCCCCGGTGAAGGGCGGCGGGCGGATGATCCGCATCGACGGCGGCTTCTGCCGCGCCTACCACGAAAAGACCGGCATCGCCGGCTACACCCTCGTTTACAACAGCCACGGCCTGTCCCTGCGGGCCCACCAGCCCTTCGAGACGGTGGAGAAGGCCATCAAAGAGAACCTGGACATCGTCTCCAGCGTGGACGTGTTCGAGACCACCGAAAAGCGGGTGCTGGTGGGCGACACCGACAACGGCCGCAAGCTGGCCGCCGACGTGGAGGATTTAAAGCGGCTGGTGGCCGCCTACCAGACCGGCCTTGTCAAGGAGCGCCCCGAGGGCTGACGGCCCTTTTACACTGGACCATTTCATATAAAGAAGGAGAGAACTGTTATGTCTACCCCCCACAACAAGGCCGAAAAAGGCCAGATCGCCAAGACCGTGCTGATGCCCGGCGACCCGCTGCGGGCGAAGTTCATCGCCGAGACCTTCCTGGAAAACCCCGTGCTGTTCAACGACGTGCGGGGGATGCTGGGCTACACCGGCACCTGGCAGGGCAAGCCGGTGAGCGTGATGGGCAGCGGCATGGGCATGCCCAGCATCGGCATCTACTCCCATGAGCTGTACGCCCAGTACGGCGTGGAGAACATCATCCGCATCGGCTCCGCCGGCTCCTACACCGAAGGGGCGAAACTCTACGACGTGGTGCTGGCCACCGCCGCCTATTCCGAAAGCAGCTACGCAAAGACCATGTCCGGTTTTGAGGGCGACACCACCCGGCCCAGCGCCGAACTGAACGACCGGCTGCGGGCCTCAGCCGCCGCCCTGGGCGTCCCCCTGGTGGAGGGGGTCATCCACTCCAGCGACGTGTTCTACCGCCACGACGACCGCAAAAACCCTGCCTACTGGGAGGTGCTGCGGGACGAAAAGGGCTGCGTGGCGGTGGAGATGGAGAGCTTCGCCCTCTTCCACAACGCGGCGGTGCTGGGCAAAAAGGCCGCCTGCATCCTCACCATCTCCGACAGCTTCGTCAGCCCCGAGATCACCACGCCTGAGCAGCGCCAGACCACCTTCACCAACATGATGAAGATCGCCCTGGGCGCGGCGGAATAAAGGGAAAGGGGAGAGCGGCTTTGACCACACAGGAACTCATCCGCACCGCCTTTGCCGCCCGGGAAAAGGCCTACGCGCCCTACTCCCGCTTCACGGTGGGCGCGGCGCTGGAGGCGAAGGACGGCCGGGTGTTCACCGGCTGCAACATCGAGAGCGCCACCTACACCCCCACCTGCTGCGCCGAGCGCACGGCGCTGGTGAAGGCGGTGAGCGAGGGGGTGCGGGAGTTTTCCCGCATCGCCATCGTGGGCGCGGCCCAGGGCAAGGTGAACACCCTGGTCACCTCTCCCTGCGGGGTGTGCCGACAGTTCCTCTACGAGTTCGGCGGCGACGGGCTGGAGGTCATCCTGGCCAGGAGCGAAGAGGATTACATCACCATGACCCTGGGCCAGCTGCTGCCCATCGGTTTCGGCCCGGCGAACCTGGAATGAACGCCGCGGCGTTTGGCGGCAAAAGAGGCCTGCCGCCGCAAACAAGCGCCCCTTTGGGATGTTTGTGTAACTTTTTGTAACTGACCCTTTTGCCCTCAAACGATTGAAAACGGGGCCAAAGGGCGGTATACTTGAACTGCGCGGCCGGGTTTTTGTGCGCCCGGCACACATTCAAAGGCCGGTTTGCCGGGCCGCTTCGCGGCTGGGCACACCGCCGGCCGAAAAGAAAAAGGAGAGTCAAGCATGAAGAAGTTACTCGCTCTTGTCATGGCTGCGGCGATGGCTCTGTCTCTGGCTGCTTGCGGCGGCACCCCTGCCTCCACCAGCACCCCCGCCAGCGAGCCCGCCTCCGCCTCCACCCCTGCCAGCGAGCCCGCCAGCGAGCCCGCCCAGACCGAGACTGTCTCCGCCGACGACATCGAGGACAACATGACCAGCGCCGACGGCAAGTACCAGGTGGCCTTCGTCACCGACGTGGGCCAGCTGAAGGACAAGTCCTTCAACCAGGGCACCTACGACGGCGTGAAGCTGTACGCCGCCGCCAACGGCCTGAGCTACAAGTACTACCAGCCCGCCAACGGCGATCAGGCCACCGACGATGACCGCTACGACGCCATGAAGGCCGCCGTGGACAGCGGCGCCGAGGTCGTGGTGTGCGCCGGCTACCTGCAGGAGGCCGCTCTGAAGCGCGCCGCCATCGAGTTCCCTGACACCCCCTTCGTCTTCATCGACGGCTACCCCCTGACCGATGATGCGGGCAACACCCTGACCAACGTTGCCGGCATCGCCTTCCAGGAGGAGCAGGCCGGCTACCTGGCCGGCTTCGCCGCTGTGAAGGACGGCTTCACCAAGCTGGGCTTCTCCGGCGGCGGCGGCGGCACCAACGACGCCTGCTGCCGTTTCGGCTACGGTTATGTGCAGGGCGCCAACGCCGCTGCCTCTGAGTTGGGCATCACCGTCGACATGAACTACTCCTGGGAGTACGGCGCCACCTTCCAGGCGTCCACCGAGCTGCAGACCATGATCAGCGGCTGGTACGCCAACGGCACTGAGATCGTCTTCGCCTGCGGCGGTTCCATGTTCCAGTCCATCTCCGCCGCTGCCTCCGCCAACGACGGCTATGTGATCGGCGTGGACGTGGACCAGTCCGGCGAGTCTGACACCGTTGTCACCAGCGCCATGAAGGGCCTGAGCGACGCGGTGCAGTGGGCCGTGGCCAAGGTCTACGACGGCACCTTCAGCGAGATCGGCGGCAATGCCACCAGCCTGGGCGTGAAGGACAACGCCGTTGAGCTGCCCACCGCGGCCGACTCCTGGCGCTTCGAGACCTTCACCGTGGAGGAGTACGAGGCTCTGTATCAGCAGATGCTGGACGGCACCCTGGTGGTGGACAACGACTTCTCCAAGCTGGAGACTACCGATTGGAGCAACCTGAACCTGAATGTGATCTGATCGCACCCTTTGCAAATGCGCGGGGCGGAGGCTTTTGCCTCCGCCCCGTATTTTTTTCGCGCAAAGGGAGGGCGAACAGGAATATTTCTTGTGTTTTACCGGCCCATACGGTATAATAAAAACTGTTACAATCGCACATTTTACGCGGAGGAGGCGGGACCAGAATCATGCAAACTGAGAACATCATCGAGATGTTGCACATTACCAAAGAGTTCCCCGGGATCATCGCCAACGACGACATCACCCTCCAGCTGCGGCGGGGCGAGATCCACGCCCTGCTGGGGGAGAACGGCGCGGGCAAATCCACGCTGATGAGCGTGCTGTTCGGCCTGTACCAGCCGGAGAAGGGCGAGATCCGCAAAAACGGCGAAGTGGTGAAGATCAACAATCCCAACGACGCCACAGCCCTGGGCATCGGCATGGTGCACCAGCACTTCAAGCTGATCGACGTGTTCACCGTGCTGGACAACATCATCCTGGGCGCCGAGACCACCCGCCTGGGCTTTTTGCAGAAGAAGGCGGCCCGGGAGAAGGTGCAGGCCCTCAGCGAAAAGTACGGCCTGAAGGTGGACCTGGACGCAAAGGTGGAGGACATCACCGTGGGGATGCAGCAGCGGGTGGAGATCCTCAAGATGCTCTACCGCGACAATGAGATCCTGATCTTCGACGAGCCCACCGCCGTGCTCACCCCCCAGGAGATCGACGAGCTGATGAACACCATGCGGGAGTTCGTCAAGGAGGGCAAGAGCATCCTGTTCATCTCCCACAAGCTCAACGAGATCATGGCGGTGGCCGACCGGGTCACGGTGCTGCGCAAGGGCAAGTACATCGGCACCGTGAACACCGCCGAGACGGACAAGCAGTCCCTCTCCAACATGATGGTGGGCCGCCCCGTGCAGCTGGAAGTGGTCAAGGAGCCCGCCAAGCCCGGCGATGTGGTGCTTCAGGTGGAAGGCTTCACCATGCCCGGCAAGAGCGGCCACAAGCACAACGCGGTGAACAACGTGAGTTTTGAGGTGCGCGCGGGCGAGATCGTCTGCATCGCCGGCATCGACGGCAACGGCCAGACCGAGTTCATCCACGGCCTCACCGGGCTGGACAAGGCCAGCGGCGGCCGCATCACCCTGTGCGGCCGCGACATCACCCACGCCTCCATCCGCAGCCGCGGCCAGAATATGAGCCACATCCCCGAGGACCGCCACAAGCACGGCCTGGTGCTGGATTTCACGCTGGAGCAGAACATGGTGCTCCAGACCTACCGGGAGCCCCGCTTTGAGCATTTCGGCTTCATCGACAACGGCGCGGTGCGCGCCTACGCCGAAAAACTCATCAAGCAGTACGACGTGCGCAGCGGCCAGGGCCCCGTGACCATCGCCCGCAGTATGTCCGGCGGCAACCAGCAGAAGGCCATCATCGCCCGCGAGCTGGACCGCCAGAAGCCCCTGGTGGTGGCGGTGCAGCCCACCCGCGGCCTGGACGTGGGCGCCATCGAGTACATCCACGGTCAGCTGGTGGCCCAGCGGGACGCCGGCAAGGCGGTGCTGCTGGTCAGCCTGGAGCTGGACGAGGTGATGAGCCTGTCCGACCGCATCCTGGTGATGTACGAGGGTGAGATCGTGGGCGAATTGGATCCCAAGGCCACCACCGTGCAGGAGCTGGGCCTCTACATGGCCGGCGCGAAACGAATGAAGAAGGAGGGGGAGAGCGCATGAACGGAGGGCTTTCAAAGCTTTGGCAGAAAGACGGCACCAAGTCGGTGCTTGCCTCTCTGATCTCCATCCTGATCGGCATGGCCGTGGGCGGCGTCATCATCCTGGTGGTGGGCCTGGGCAACAAGAACCTGGGCGCCACCGGCGCCTGGGAGGGCATCCGCCTGGTGTTCGGCGGCCTGTTCAGCACCGGCCGCAACGCCGCCGGCCAGCTGACCTTCGGCTTCAACTCCACCAGCGTGGGCAATATGCTCTTCCGCGCCACCCCGCTGATCCTCACCGGCCTGTCGGTGGCGGTGGCCTTCAAGACCGGCCTGTTCAACATCGGCGCGCCCGGTCAGTACCTGATGGGCACCGCCGCCACCCTGATGCTGGCGCTGGGCATCCCCACCGAGGTGGTGCCCGCCCCGCTGGTCTGGCTCATCGCCTTTTTGGGCGGTATGCTGGCGGGCGCGGCCTGGGGCTGCCTGCCCGGCCTGGTCAAGGCATTCCTCAACATCAACGAGGTGCTGGCCTGCATCATGACCAACTGGATCGCCGCCAACCTTGTGACCTGGATGTTCGACGGCAGCGACTTCCGCAACCTGGTGGAGAACACCAAGAGCGGCTACATCTACAAGACCAGCTACAACGGCGTGCAGACCGCAAAGCTGGGGCTGGACAAGCTGTTCCCCAATTCCCAGGTGAACGGCGGCATCCTGGTGGCCATCGTCATCGCCATCCTGGTGTATGTGCTGATGAACAAGACCATCCTGGGCTATGAGCTCAAAGCCTGCGGCGCCAACCGCCACGCGGCCCGCTACGCCGGCATCAACGACAAGCGCAACATCGTGCTGAGCATGGCCATCGCCGGCGCGCTGTCCGGCGCGGCCGCCTCCCTCTATTACCTCTCCGGCAACACCGAGTTCTTCTGGTCCACCTACCAGAGCCTGCCCGCCACCGGCTTCAACGGCATCCCCGTGGCCCTGCTGGCGGCCAGCAACCCCATCGGCGTCATCTTCACCGGCTGCTTCATGTCTATGCTGGACATCGTGGGCCTGCAGCTGACCAACCTCACCGCCTACAACGAGTACATCACCGACGTCATCATCGCGGTGATTGTCTACCTCAGCGCCTTCTCGCTGGTCATCAAGCTGTGGCTCAGCGGCCGCGGCAAGAAGCACAAGGCGGCCGCTGCCGCCGAGCCGGCCCCCGCGCCGGCGGACGCCGGAGACGCGAAAGGAGGCGAGGCGAAATGACCTTTCTGATCCAACAGACCCTGATTTATGCCGTGCCGCTGATGATCGTGGCGCTGGCCGGCGTTTTCGCCGAGCGCAGCGGCATCATCAACCTGGCGCTGGAAGGCATCATGATCTTCGGCGCCTTCATCGGCGTGCTGTTCGTCAACCTCACCCAGAAGGCGGGCACCTTTGCCGAGGCCAAGGCCGCCGGCGACTGGGTGGCTTTGCAGGGCTTCATGGTGCTGGCCATGCTGGTGGCGGCCATCATGGGCGCTGTGTTCTCGCTGCTGCTCTCCTTCGCCTCGGTGAACCTCAAGGCGGACCAGACCATCGGCGGCACCGCGCTGAACCTGCTGGCCCCCGCGCTGGTGCTCTTCTTCATCCGCATCATCGCCAACCAGAACACCCTGCAGATGGCCGAGGGCGACTCCGCCAGCTGGTTCATGATCAAAAAGAGCTTCTTCGGCTATGGCCGCAGCGATGAGATGGGCTTCTTCGGCAGCACCTTCATCGACAAGACCTACCTTGCCACCTACATCTGCATTTTGCTGTTCATCCTGCTGTCCGTCCTGCTTTACAAGACCCGCTTCGGCCTGCGGCTGCGCAGCTGCGGCGAGAACCCCCAGGCGGCGGACTCCCTGGGCATCAACGTCTATGTGATGCGCTACGCCGGCACCACCATCTCCGGTGCGCTGGCCGGCATGGGCGGCTTCGTCTACGCCCTCACCACCGCCAACTGCGCCTCCACCGGCGACGTGGCCGGCTTCGGCTTTTTGGCCCTGGCCGTGATGATCTTCGGCAACTGGAAGCCGCTGAACATCGCCTGCTCGGCGCTGCTGTTCGGCCTGTTCAAGTGCATCGCCGCCTCCTACGCCAGCATCGACATCAACGGCGACGGCGTGTTCCTGCTGGCGGATGTGGGCATCAGCCCCCACTTCTACCGGATGCTGCCCTACCTCATCACCCTGGTGGTGCTGGCCTTCACCAGCAAGAAGAGCCGCGCCCCCAAGGCGGAGGGCGTCCCCTACGACAAGAGCACCCGCTGAGGGCGGCTTGTCAATAGCGCTTCCCCAGGGGGCCGGCCGGGCCGCAAGGCCCGGCCGGCCCCCTTTTTGTAATGACCCGCGGTGACCGCCTGCCTGTTTCAGCCGACGGGGACACCTTTTCGTCATGAAGAAAGGGCGGGAGGTTTCGCATGCGGCAGCTGCCCGCCGCCGTGCCCCGTCTTCTGTCGCGCGGGGCCGTCGCTTGCCGTCTTGCCGCCCTGCGGACCGGCGCCTTGCCTGCCCAGGATCATGCCCGCTTGCCGGTCCCCTTGTCCTGCGGCACTGCCCTGCGCGATGAAGGCGCCTGCGCCCAATAAAAAATGTCAAAAGCTCTTGACATACGCTGCGCCCCGTGTTATGCTGATGATGTCAAAAAGATTTGACATTTTAAAAAGGAGGCAGCGCAATGGACCCTGTAACGCAAGGCATGTTCACGGTGGAAAACTTTCTTCTGATTTTGTTCGGGCTTTTTCTGCTGGGCAGCATCGCCCTGGACATCGGGATGGTGGTGTCGCTGGTGCGCCAGGGAGACGAGCGCCGCCAGCTCATCGTCTGGAAGGCGGGGGCTTTCACCCTGCTGGTCACGGTGCTGACCCAGATCTTCGACGTGGTGGAGGCGGTGGTGCGGGCGCAGAAGCTGCAGTCCAACCCATTTATCGACCTCAGCGTCACCGCGATGACCTACTTCGTGGTGCTGCTGGTGTTAAAGAAACGGTACGGTGATTTCGAACGTGGAAAATAAGATCCGCCAGATGCGCCGGAAAAAGGGCCTTTTGCAGGAACAGCTGGCCAAAAAGTGCGGCGTATCCCGCCAGACCATCAACGCCATCGAGAACAACAAATACGACCCCACCCTGGCGCTGGCCTTCAAGCTGGCGCAGGAGCTGGGCACCACCGTGGACGAACTGTTCACGCCGGGCTGATGTTTCAGCCCGGCTTTTTTGCCGTCATGGGTCGTTTTCCGGGGGCTGGTCCCGTCCGGGCCCGTTTCAGCGCCCGGACGTGTGTGCCGCCGGCCCCCCCCTTCGCGCGTCCCGGGCGAAGGAGGGGGCTCCACCGCCCGCCTGGCCTGTGACCTCCGCTTCACCCCGCCGCCATCCGCCAAAACGCGCTGCCTGCCGCCGCGCTGCGACCTTTTCCCTCTGGCGGGTCCGCTGCTGTTCCGCCGTGCCGTTTCCCCGCAGCCACGGGATTTGAACGGAATTTAAATTTTGTGTGAAACCTCTTGCAATTTTATGCAAAACGCGTTATAGTTAATTAGCACTCTTAAATAGAGAGTGCTAAAACGTATCACGCAAGATTTGATATAAAGGGAGCGAACACACATGGCAGTAAAACAATTCAAGGCCGAGAGCAAAAAGCTGCTGGATCTGATGATCAACAGCATCTACTCCAACAAGGAGATTTTCCTGCGGGAGCTCATCAGCAACGCCAGCGACGCCATCGATAAGCTCTATTTCAAAAGCCTCACCGATCACACCGTGTCCAGCCGCAAGGAGGACTACAAGATCCAGCTGGCGCTGGATAAGGCCAGCCGCACCATCACCCTCACCGACAACGGCATCGGCATGACCAAGGAGGAGTTGGAAAAGAACCTGGGCACCATCGCCCGCAGCGGCAGCTTTGACTTCAAAAAGGAAAATAAGGCCGATGACATCGACATCATCGGCCAGTTCGGCGTGGGCTTCTATTCCGCCTTCATGGTGGCCAGTCGGGTCACGGTGATCAGCCGTGCCTTCGGCAGCGACACCGCCTGGAAGTGGGAGAGCAAGGGCGCCGAGGGCTACACCATCACCGAGGCCGACAAGCCGGAGGTGGGCACCCAGGTCATCCTGGTCATCAAGGAGAACACCCCCGAGGAGAACTATGACCGCTTTTTGGACGAGTACACCCTGGTGGGCATCGTGAAGAAGTACAGCGACTATGTGCGCTACCCCATCCAGATGTACCGGGAGAAGACCCGCCAGAAGGAAAAGCCCGCCGACGCCGGGGAGGATTACACCCCCGAGTACGAGACCTACACCGAGCTGGAGACGCTGAACAGCATGGTGCCGCTGTGGAAGCGGGCCAAAGGCGAGGTGACGGACGAGGAGTACAACCAGTTCTACAAGGATAAATTCTACGACTACACCGACCCCGCCCGGGTGATCGTGAGCCGCACCGAGGGCACCGCCACCTACAATGCCCTGTTGTTCATCCCGGGCCGCGCGCCCTACGACTACTACACCCGCGAGTATGAGAAGGGCCTGCAGCTGTACGCCAGCGGTGTGCTCATCATGGACAAGTGCGCGGACCTGTTGCCCGACCACTTCAGCTTCGTCAAGGGCGTGGTGGACAGCCAGGACCTCTCTCTGAACATCAGCCGTGAGATGCTCCAGCAGGACGGGCGGCTCAAGCTTATCCGCACCAGCCTGGAAAAGAAGATCAAGAACGAGCTCACCGCCATGAAGAACAACGACCGGGAGAAGTACGAGGAGTTCTTCAAGAATTTTGGCCGCCAGCTGAAATACGGCTGCTACGCCGACTACGGCATGCACGCCGACCTGCTGAAGGACCTGCTGCTCTTCTACAGCGCCCGGGAGAAGAAGATGGTCACCCTGGCGGAGTATGTGGAGAAGATGGGCGAGGGCCAGAAGTACATCTACTACGCCGCCGGCGACTCGGCGGACCGGCTGGCCAAGCTGCCCGCCGCCGAACTGGTGCTGGAGAAGGGCTTTGACGTGCTGCTGCTCACCGAGGACGTGGACGAATTCTGCCTGCAGATGCTGCGCCGCTACGGCGAGAAGGACGCCGAGAAGGAGTTCAAGAACGTCTCCTCCGGCGACCTGGGTCTCGAGACCGAGGAGGAGAAGAAGGCCGCCGAGGAGAAGACCGAGGCCAACAAGCCCCTGTTCGACGCCATGAAGGCGGCGCTGGAGGGCAAGGTGGAGGCGGTGCGCCTGTCCACCCGGCTCAAGAGCCACCCGGTGTGCCTGTCCAGCGAGGGGCCCCTGTCGCTGGAGATGGAAAAGGTGCTCTCCGCCATGCCCGGCGCGGCGGAAAACGCCCCCAAGAGCCAGAAGGTGCTGGAGATCAACGCCGACCATCCCATCTTCGCCACCCTGCAAGGCCTGCAGGAAAAGGGCGAGAGCGAGAAGCTGGGCAAGTACGCCCGCATCCTCTACGACCAGGCCCTGCTCATCGAGGGCCTGCCCATCGAGGACCCCGTGGCCTACGCCCAGGCGGTGTGCGAGTTGATGCAGTAAAAATGTTCCGCGCTGCGCGGGGCGGTCCCCTGGGGGCTGCCCCGCTTTTTTGCTTTTTGCCGCAAATGTGGCAAAAGCAGGGGCACGACGGGGCAAAATATGGTATACTGATGTTGTGAAAAGCCATCAGATGCGGCGGGCAAGCCGCGCCGCAGGGGAAAGGACGGTCACAAATATGACACACATGAAAAAAGGGTTCCTGCTTTCGGCCCTGGCCCTCATGCTGCTGGGGCTGGCGCTGCTGCTCTGGCCGGAGGCCTCACTGCGCCTGGTGTGCTATCTCTTCGGCGCGGTGATCCTGCTGAAGGGCCTCTTGAGCATCTGGGGCTATGTGCGGGCGGAGGAACGCTTCTTCTTTGATTATTTCGGCCTGGTGTTCGGCATCGCCGCCAGCGCCCTGGGGGTGTTTTTGCTGCTCCAGCCGGACACGGTGGTGTCGGTGCTGCCCATCCTGGTGGGCATCTACGTCATCGTGGACGCGGTGGTGCGGCTGCAATCCGCCTTTGAACTGCGGGCCATGGGCTACGGCCGCTGGTGGGGTTTTCTGATCCTGGCGGGCCTGTCGGTGGCGCTGGGCGTGCTGATGGTGGTCAATCCCTTTGAGACGGTGCAGCTGCTGGTGATGGCCATCGGCGTCATCCTGCTGGTGGAGGGGGCGCTCAGCCTTATCAGCGCGGTGTACGCCGCCGTGCTGCTGCGGGGCCTGGAGCGCACCGCCCGGGATGCCGCCCGCCAGCTGGACAAACTGACCGAAGCGCTGGACGGCCGCGCCGCCCCCGGCGGGAATGAGGCTGTGGATGTGGATTACAAAGACGTCTCCGATGAGGACCGCTGAGCCGCTGCCGGCGGGGGCGGCCCGCGCCGCCGCTTTGCGGCGGGCCGGGGCGGCCTGCGGCTGCGCGGCCCTGGGGTATCTGGCGGCCCGGGCGGTATTCACCGCGCTGGCCGGCGCCCTGCTGGCGATGCGGGTGCCGGGGGCGAGCCTTGCGAACCCCGCCGGCACCGGACTGGCCGAGGCTATCCTGCTGCAGGCGGCGGTGAGCGCCCTCTCCCTGGCCGCGCCCTTCGCGCTGCTGCCTCTCGCGGGCACCCCGCCCGCTTCGAACGGCTTTCGCCGCCTGGGCGCGGAGGCAAAGGCCGGGCTGTTCCTCCTTTTCTGGCTGCTGATGATGGCGGGCAACCTGCTGGCGGGCGCGCTCACCGGCGGGCAGAATACTGCTTCCCGGATGGAACTGCCTGCCGGCGGCCTTGCGCTGGCGGCTGCCTGGCTGGCGGTGTGCCTTGTGCCCGCCGTGGGGGAGGAACTGCTCTTCCGGGGGCTTCTGCAGGGCTGGCTGCGCCCCTTCGGCCCGGTGGTGGCCGTGGCGGGGCCGGCGCTGCTCTTCGGGCTGCTCCACGGCCGCCTGTCCGCCGTGGTGGCCGGGCTGTTCGGCGGGCTGGCCTTGGGCCTGGCCGCGGCTGCCTCCGGCAGCCTTGTGCCGGGTATGGTGTTTCACCTGTACAACAACACGCTGGCCTTTGCGGGGCAGTACTGCCAGCAGTACGGCGCGCCCCCGCTGGTCAGCTACATATTGATGTTCCTGCCGCCGCTGGCGGCGCTGGCTTTCGCCCCCTGGCGGGCGCTGCCCGCCCGCAAAAGGGGCCGGCTGCGGGGGCAGGGGAGAGACTGGCTGTGCCTGTTGCGCAGCCCCGGCTATCTGGCGGCGCTGGCGGTGCTGGCGGCGCTGAGCGTTTACAAGACCATTGGGGGATGAAGATGACCGACGAACAACTGATGCGCCTTGCCATTGAACAGGCGAAAAAGGCCGCCGCCCTGGGCGAGGTGCCGGTGGGGGCGGTGGTGGCAAAGGACGGCGAGCCGGTGGCCGTGGCCTGCAACACCCGGGAGACCGGGAAAAACGCCACCCACCACGCGGAACTGCTGGCCATCGACGCCGCCTGCCGGGCGCTGGGGGGCTGGCGGCTGTGGCAGTGCGAACTGTTTGTGACGCTGGAACCCTGCCCCATGTGCAGCGGCGCCATCATCAACAGCCGCATCCGGCGGGTGGTGTACGGCGCGGCGGACCCCAAGGCGGGTTGCTGCGGTTCGGTCACCGACCTGTTCGCCCTGCCCTTCAACCACCATCCGCAGGTGGAGGACGGACTGCTGGCGGAGGAGTGCGCCGGCCTTTTGAAGGGCTTTTTCGCAGCCCTGCGCAAAAAACGGGAGGAAGCGCGATGAAAACAGTGCTCATCACCGGCGGGGCCCGGGGCATCGGGGCCGCCGCCGTCGAAAGCTTTGCCGAGGCGGGGTATCAGGTGGTCATCAACTATCTGCACAGCGCCGAGCAGGCCGAAGCGCTGGCCGCCCGCTGGCCCGGCCGGGCGCTGGCGGTGGGGGCGGACGTGGCCGACCGCGCCCAGGTGGAGGCCATGTTCGACGCCGCCGAAAAAGCCTTCGGCGGGGTGGACGTGCTGGTGTGCAACGCCGGCATCGCCGCCCAGAAACTGTTCACCGACGTGACCGACGAGGAGTGGCAGCGGATGCTGGCGGTGCACCTTACCGGCGCCTTTTACTGCTGCCGGCGGGCGCTGCCTTATATGATCCGCCACAAGTGGGGGCGCATCCTCACCGTCAGCTCCATGTGGGGGCAGGTGGGGGGCAGCTGCGAGGTGGCCTATTCCGCCGCCAAGGCCGGCCTCATCGGCCTGACCAAAGCCCTGGCCAAGGAAGAGGGCCCCAGCGGCGTCACCGTCAACTGTGTGGCCCCCGGCGTCATCGACACCGATATGATGGCCTCCTTTTCCGCCGCGGACAAGGCCGCCCTGGCCCAGGAAACGCCCCTGGGCGCGTTGGGCACGCCCCGTCAGGTGGCGCAGGCGCTGGTGTTCCTGGCCGGCGAAGGGGCAAGCTACATCACCGGGCAGGTGCTGGGCGTCAACGGCGGCCTGGTGGTCTGACGCCCGAATACGAACCGATCCCCCCCTCTGTGCATACCATGGCAAAGAGGGGGGCTTTTTATGGAGATTTTCGAGACCGGCATCGACGTGTCCCGGTACCAGGGCGACATCGACTGGCAGCAGGTGGCGGCGGGCAAGCAGTTCGCCATCGTGCGGGCGGTGTCCTCCAGCAGCAGCGGGGTGTATGTGGACCCCTATTTTGCGAAAAACGTGGCCGGCGCCCACGAGGCGGGGATGCGGGTGGGGGCCTATTACTACACCTACGCCCGCACCGAGGCGGCGGTCATCAACGAACTGGACACCCTGCTGGGGGCGCTGGAGGGCCTGAAGCTGGAATATCCGGTGTTCGTGGACGTGGAGGCCTCCAGCCTGCAAAGCCTGGGGCGGACCGAACTCACCCGACTGGTGCGCTTCGCCATGGACATCCTGGATCAAAAAGGCTGGTATCCCGGCTTTTACACCTATACCAATTTTGCCCAGAACTATCTGAACATGGCCGAGCTGGCGGCCTATCCGCTGTGGATCGCCGACTACCGGGGCTATGTGGGCTATCAGGGCGACTACGACATGTGGCAGTATTCCAGCACCGGGCGGGTGAACGGCATCTCCGGCAATGTGGACCTGAATTACAGCTATAAGGACTTCCTGCCCCTGATCCGGGCGACGGGCAAGAACGGCTATTCCCAGGGCCCGGCCACCCTGGCGCTCACCGGCACCGAACTGGTGGTCTATCAGAACAACACCATCTATTACTACGCGCCGGAGCCGGCGGCCCTCTCGGGCACGCTGGCCGCCGGGCGCTACCCCGCCGCCATGGTAACAGACGGCGAGTGGAACGGCTCCGTCTGGGCGCAGATCGTCTACCAGGGCGGGCAGTATTGGGTGCCGCTGCAGGCGGGGATCGCCGCCCTTGCCCAGGAGCAGGGGGAGGACTGCGCGGAGGTGCGCGCCCAGCTGGAGCGAGCCCAGGAGCAGCTGGACCTCACCCGCCAGAGCCTCGACTGGCTGCTGGGCGAGCTGGAAAGCTGAGAGCGGCAAAACACGGCTTGCGAATTGCCTCAAAGCAGGATACAATAAGAGCAAGGCCCCGGCGGCGCCGGGGCCCAGAAAAAAACAAAGTGAGGGCCTGCGATCATGCAGCTTGACAAAAAGACCATACGGACCCTGCTGCTCATGGCCGGCTTCTGCATCGTGCTCTACTGGGCGCTGCAGAACCTGGACCGGGTGAGCGGCATCCTGGGCGGGCTGTGGGGCCTTGTGTCCCCCTTCGTGCTGGGCGGCAGCCTCGCCTTCATCCTGAACGTGCCCATGCGGGCCATCGAGAAAAAGCTGCCCAAACGAATGACACGCTTTCGCCGCGCGGCGGCGCTCACCCTCACCCTGCTGGCAGTGGTGGGGGTGCTGGCGCTGGTGCTGCTGCTCATCATCCCGCAGCTGGGCCGCACCATCGCCAGCATCGGCGCGCGGCTGCCCGCCTTCTGGGCCGAGAGCCAGAAATGGCTGGCGGAGATCATGGAGCGCTATCCGGTGCTGGAGGAGTGGATTTCCAGCAAGTTCATCACCGATTGGGAAAGCGCCATCGCCGCCGCGGTGGATTGGTTCAAAAACGGGGGCTTTGCGCTGGTGGGCAACGCCGCCACCGCCGCCACCGGCGTGGTGCGGGGCTTTGTGAACTTCTTCATCGGGCTCATCTTCGCCATGTATCTGCTGGTGTGCAAAGAGACCCTCACCCGCCAGGCAAAGATGCTGCTGTATGCCTGGACCCCCGCTGAAAAGGCGGACAAGGCGGTGGAGGTCGCCCGGCTGACGAACCGCACCTTCTCCAAATTCCTCTCCGGCCAGTGCCTTGAGGCGTGTATCCTGGGGGGACTGTTCGCGGTGGGGATGCTGCTGTGCCGCATGCCCTATGTCACCCTGGTCAGCGTGCTGGTGGCGGTCACCGCGCTGATCCCGGTGTTCGGCGCCTTCATCGGCTGCGTGGTGGGCGCCTTCCTCATCCTGGTGCAGAACCCCATGCAGGCGGTGTGGTTCGTGGTGCTGTTTTTGTGCATCCAGCAGATCGAGGGCAACCTGATCTACCCCCGGGTGGTGGGCAACTCGGTGGGCCTGCCCGGCATCTGGGTGCTGATGGCCGTCACCGTGGGCGGCAGCGCCATGGGCGTGGTGGGCATGCTGGTGATGATCCCCGCCTGCTCGGTGGCTTACAGCCTGCTGCGCACCGCCACCCGCCGCAAGCTGCGGCAGAAGGGCGTGGACCGGGAGAAGTACCAGCCCTGAAAAAGCATGCCTTTTTGCGGAATAAGATTGCTGTGAGAGGAATTTAAATGCTTTTTAACTCGATCCACTTCCTGTGGTTTTTCCCGGTGGCTGTGCTGGGCTTTTACCTGATCCATCCCAAACGGATCCGGTACATCTGGCTGCTGGCCTGCTCGTACTATTTCTACATGGCGTGGAACCCCCGCTATGCGCTTTTGATGCTTGCTTCCACAGCAATTACCTATCTGGGCAGCCTGCTGATCGGCAGCCGGACGCTGTCGAGGGCAAAGCCGGCGCTGCGCAAGGTAACGCTGGCGATTGTGATTGCGGCCAATCTGGCGATTTTGGTCTATTTCAAGTACAGCAACTTCCTGCTGGATGAGATGGGAGAGCTTCTTTCCCTTGCGGGTGTTTCGATGGTGCTGCCCACCGTGGACGTGATCCTCCCGGTGGGCATCTCCTTCTACACCTTTCAGGCGCTGAGCTATTCCATCGATGTGTACCGCGGCGAGGTGCAGGTGGAACGAAACTTTCTCAAGTACGCCCTGTTCGTCTCGTTCTTCCCGCAGCTGGTGGCGGGGCCCATCGAGCGCACCTCCCACCTGCTCAGCCAGATCCGGACCATCGAGCGGCGAAAGATCGATCCGAAAGGGATGTACCACGGCCTTTTGCTGATGCTGTGGGGCCTTTTTTTGAAGATGGTCATCGCCGACAGGATCGTGGTCATCGTGGACACCGTGTTCGACCGGTACTATACATATGGCGGGACCGCGCTGATCCTGGCGGCGCTCGCGTTCGCGATCCAGATCTACTGCGATTTTTCCAGCTATTCTACCATCGCCATCGGCGCGGCGGAGGTGCTGGGCTTTTCGCTGATGGAAAACTTCGCGGCGCCCTATCTGGCGGGCAGCATCAAGGAATTCTGGTCACGGTGGCATATTTCCCTAAGCACCTGGTTCCGGGACTATCTCTACATCCCGCTGGGCGGCAGCCGCTGCTCGAAGCTGCGCCATTACCGCAATCTGATGATAACGTTCCTGGTGAGCGGGCTGTGGCACGGCGCCTCGCTGAACTTCATCGTCTGGGGCGGCATCCACGGCGTGCTGCAGATCGCGGAAAACGCACTGGCCCCTGTCGTTTCCAAAATCAACGCCAGGCTCTCGGTCAAAACCGATTGCTTCAGCTACAAGGCGGCGCGGGTGGTAAAAACATTCGTGCTGGTGGACCTGGCCTGGATCTTTTTCCGGGCGCCGGGGCTCGCCGTTGCCGTGGATTACATCCGGCGCATCGTTCTGGACTTTGACCCCTGGGCATTTTCGCAGGAAGTCATCTACACCCTGGGGTTGGACCGCAGGGAGGTCGGCGTCCTCTTTATGGCGTTGCTGGTCCTGTTCATCGCGGATGGCTTGCGGTACTTCAAAAAGCAGAGCATCGCGGATGCGCTGCTGAACCAAAACATACCCTTTCAGTATATCTGTGTAACGCTGCTGGTGCTGTCCATCTTCATCTTCGGGGCATACGGCCCGGCGTTTGACGCACAGGCATTTATCTACTTTCAGTTTTGAAGAGGACCGGGATGAAACGATTTCTGTATTTTCTGGGCCTGGCGGGGATGCTCGCCGTCAGCCTGCTGGGGTTCCGCAGGGTGTTTTCCTTCAAATATGGCGACGGGATCTATTCCGTCACCACGTTCTATGAACAGGAAGAGGATTCCGTGGACCTTCTGATCCTGGGCAGTTCGCACGCCTACCAGAACATAAACCCCATGATCCTCTGGAAGGACGCCGGCATCGCCGCCTACGATCTGTGCGGCTCCATTACGCCCCTGTGGAACAGCTACTACTTCCTCAAGGAAGCCGTCAAGACCCAGTCGCCCAGGCTGGTGATCCTGGAAGCCTACTGCCTGACCCAGCCATACGAATATATGGACGACAGCCGCATCATCAAAAACGTGTACGGCCTGAAGCCGTCGGAAAACAAGCTGGACGCACTAAAAGTCAGCGCGCCGGAGGACCGCTGGGTCGAATTCGGCCTGGAATACATCCAGTACCACAACCGCTACAGCGCGCTGGAGGCCGCCGACTTCCGCCCGTACCAGGATGACCCGGCCTTCTATTCCTCCTGGAAGGGCTTCGGCAACAACTTTGGCGTGATCCCCTACGAGGCGCCCCAGGTGGTGAACGACGGAAGCACCGCCCCGATCTATCCCAAGCAGCAGGAGTATTACGAGAAGATCATCGCGTTTTGCAAGGAGGAAGGCCTGCCGCTTCTGGTGGTGGTCAGCCCCTATGCCGGTTACACGCAGGGGGAGATGCAGGTCTACAATACGGCGAAGCAAATCGCCCAAGCGGCGGGCGTGCCCTTTGTGAATTTCAACGACGATTACAATGAGATGGGGCTGGACTGGTCCACCGACGCCGCAGACCCCGCCCACCTCAGCTACCTGGGCAACAAGAAGTTCACGGAGACCCTGGGAGAATACCTGCTGGAACACTACACCTGGGAAGACCACAGCGCCGAGCGGGAAAAATACGCCTCGTGGGACGCCGCGTATGACTATTACGACCACAGCATGCGCAACAAGGCGCTGTCGCTGGTAACGGACGCGGCCACCTACCTTGCAACGTTGGATTTCCTGGGCGAGGAGTACATCGTCATTCTGGAGCCGGGCGCCACCTTCGGCGCCTGGGATCTGACGAAGACGTTTATCCAAAACCACGGGATCGGAGACCCGCCGGAACAGGGCGGACAGGCATGGATCCTCCAAGGTCAGACCATGGAGACCGTGACAAAAACCCCTTATGGATACTACTGGGCGCAGCGGTTCGGCAAAAACGAATTGCTGGTGGACGACAGCGGCGTCTATTGGAACAGAAAAAACTACAAAAAGAGTGACAACGGCATCAACATCGTGGTGTTTGACACCCGCAACCAAACGGTGGCGGACGCGGTCTGCATCACCGAAAACGCGGTCGTGCGCTGAGCCGTGCAAAAGGAGAGGACATCATGCGCGTGGAACCTTCCACCCACCGGCTGAACGGCCATGAACTCCTCCTGCGCTGTGCGCAGGAGGAGGACGCCCGGCTGCTGCTGGACTATCTGAAAACCACCTGCGGCGAGAGCCGCTGGCTGGCCCGGGGCCCGGAGGAGGTCACCATGACCGAGGAGGACGAGCGGGCCTTCATCCGGGGCCAGAACGACTCCGAGACGAACCTGATGCTGCTGGCCTTCGTGGACGGCGAGCACGCGGGCAACGCCTCGCTGATGGGCTTTTCCATGGCGCGGGCCCGCCACCGGGCCCAGGTGGGGGTGGCCCTTTACCAGAAATTCACCGGGCAGGGCATCGGCACGGTTCTGCTGGAGCGCCTCTTTGCCGAGGCCCGCAGGGCCGGCATCGAGCAGCTGGAACTGGAGGTGGCCGTCCACAACGCGGGGGCGGTGGCGCTTTACAAAAAGCTGGGCTTTGCGATTTGCGGCACCCTGCCCCGGAACATGAAGTTCCCCGACGGCAGCTATGAGGACGTGTTGTTTATGGTAAAGCCGCTGGGGGAGGAGAGCGGGGAATGAACGAGAACATCCTGGTGGTGGACGACGAGCAGGAGATCGCCGACCTTGTGAAGGTGTATCTGGAAAACGAGGGCTACCGGGTGCGCTGCTGCGCCACCGCCGCGGCGGCGCTGGAGGAGCTGGAGCGGCAGCCGCCGGCGCTGGCCATCCTGGACGTGATGCTGCCGGATATGGACGGCTTTTCCCTCTGCCGGCGCATCCGCCAGACCCACCTCTTTCCCATCCTGATGCTCACCGCCCGGGTGGAGGACATGGACAAGATCACCGGCCTGTCCCTGGGGGCGGACGACTACATGACCAAGCCCTTCAATCCGCTGGAACTGGTGGCCCGGGTCAAGACCCTGCTGCGGCGCTACCTGCGCTACGACGGGGCCAGCGCCGGCGCGGCGAAAGAACAGCTGGCCATCCGGGGCCTGTGCATCAGCCGGGAGGAGCACCGCTGCACCCTCAACGGCAAAGAGGTCTTGCTCACCCCCACCGAATTTGATATCCTGTGGTATCTCTGCCGGCGGCAGGGCAAGGTGGTGCCCGCCGAGGAGTTGTTCGAGGCGGTATGGGGCGAAAAATACCTGGACAGCAACAACACCGTCATGGCCCACATCGCCCGCCTGCGGGAAAAGCTGGGGGAGCCGCCCCGCAAACCCCGCTATGTAAAGACCGTGTGGGGGGTGGGCTACACCGTTGAATGAAAAGAGAAAAAGCCGCGTCGGCCGCCAGCTGCAGAGCCGGATGTTCGCGGCGCTGTTTTTCACCGCCGCCGTCTTTGGCGCACTGGCGCTGTTGGCCTGGCGGACGGGCACCAGCCGCGTCTGGCAGGGCTGGGAGCCGAATTATGAGCTGCTGCGCTGGATCAAGGACAACTTCCTGCTGGTGGGGGTCTGCGGCCTGCTGACGGTGTGGCTGGGGGTGGCCTGGTGGTTCGTGCGCCGGGCCCTGCGCTGCGCCGACGAACTGCTGCAGGCCACAAGGCAGCTGGCAACGCCCGGCGAAGAGCCCATCCGCCTGTCCGCCGACCTGCAGCCGGCGGAGGACGAACTGAATCTGCTGCGGGAGCAGGCCCTGCGCGCCGCCTATGTGGCCCGGGAGGCCGAGCAGCGCAAAAATGACCTGATCGTCTACCTGGCCCATGACCTGAAAACGCCTCTCACCAGCGTGGTGGGCTACCTGACCCTGCTGCGGGACGAACCGCACCTCTCCCCCGAAATGCGGGCGCGCTACACCGGGGTGGCGCTGGACAAGGCCCTGCGGCTGGAAGATTTAATCAACGAGTTCTTCGAGATCACCCGCTTCAACCTCTCCACCATCGAACTGGAGAAGGAGCGGGTGGATGTGAGCCGGATGCTGGAGCAGATGATGTGGGAGTTCAAGCCCCTCATGGCGGACAAGCGCCTCACCTGGCAGGCCCGTCTGCCGAAGGGGGTCATGCTGGCGTGCGACGCCAACAAGATGGAGCGGGTGTTTGACAACCTCATCCGCAACGCCATCAGTTACAGCGAGCCGGACAGCCCCCTTCTGCTGACGCTGGAGTCGGAAAACGGCCGGGTGACCATCCGGCTGGAGAACCGGGGCCGCACCATCCCGCCGGAGAGCCTCGCCCGCCTGTTCGAACGCTTTTACCGGGCGGATTCCGCCCGCGCCACCCGCAGCGGCGGCGCGGGGCTGGGCCTGGCCATCGCGAAAGAGATCGTCACCCGGCACGGCGGCTCCATCACCGCCGAGAGCTTTGACGACCGGGTGATCTTCACCGTGCGGCTGCCCGCGTCATAAAATCGTAAGGTCTTTTGCAGGAAATCGCAGGATTTCCGTTCCAAAATCCAAACACACGCGCCGCCCTTTCCCGGTACAATGAATGTGCCGCGAAGGGGCGGCGCTTAGTTGCAGGGGAGGGGACGGCGCATGAAATGCCGGCGAAAGATAAACGAAAAAGAAAGGGGCGGCGGACGACGGCTGCGCACCGCGGCCGCCCGGCGGGGCGCGCCGGGGGCGGTGAACACGCGGGGGCCTCAGCCCGCCGCCCGCCGGCGTCCGGTGCATCCCCCGCGGCGGGTTGCCCGCCGAACAGCCCGGCGTTTGGGCAGGCGGCTGCTGGCGCTGGCGGCCTTCGCCCTGCTGCTGGTGGGGGTGTGGCGTCTCTCCGCCTGGGCCGCCGGGGGAGTGCGGGCCCTGCTGGGAAGGGGATACACGGCGTCCGATGGCCTTGTGGCGGGAAGCGGCAGCGCGACGGGCGGCACGGCAAGCCCGCCTCCCGCCGCCGGCGGCTGGGAACTGACGCTGGTGAATGCCGACCACCCCCTGCCGGCAGACTGGCAGGTGGAGACGGTGGAGGTGGCGGGGGGCGAGCGGGTGGACCAGCGTATCCTGCCCGCGCTGCAGCAGCTGTTTGACGCGGCCCGGGCCCAGGGCCTTTATCCGGTGGTGGCCTCGGGCTATCGCACGAACCAGGAGCAGCAACAGATCCTGGAAGACAAGATCGCCGCCTACCGGCAGGAGGGCTATCCCGACGACCTGGCCCGGCAGGCGGCGGCACAGTGGGTGGCCCAGCCGGGCACCAGCGAGCACGAACTGGGCCTGGCGGTGGACATCAACCCCGACGGCAGCATGGGCACCGGGCAGGAACTCTACGACTGGCTGCTGGAGCACGCCTGGGAGTACGGCTTCATCAAGCGCTACCCGGCGGACAAGGTGGACATCACCGGCATCTCCAACGAGCCCTGGCACTACCGCTATGTGGGGCGGGAGGCCGCCCGCGCCATCACCGAACAGGGCCTGTGTCTGGAGGAATACCTGGGCGAAGGGTGAGGCGCGAAAGGCACGCCGTACAAAAACCGCAAGACGCAAAAAGCCGGGAGGGAAGACAAGCGAGTCTTCCTTCCCGGCATCGTGCTGTTTTCAGCCCAACAGCTTTTCCACCGCGGCCTTGGGCACCAGGCCCACGCTCTTGTTCACCACCTGGCCGTTCTTGAAGACCATCAGGGTGGGGATGCTCATCACGCCGTACTGGGTGGCCAGGTCAGGGTTCTGGTCGATGTCCACCTTGCACACCTTTACCTGGCCGGCCTTCTCGGCGGCGATCTCGTCCAGCACCGGGGCCAGCATCCGGCAGGGCCCGCACCAGGTAGCCCAGAAGTCCAGCAGCACCGGCTGGGTGCTGTGCAGCACCTCGGCCTCAAAATTTTTGGAATCCACATGCACAACGCTCATTGTTCTTATCTCCTTTCGGCGGGCCGGCCGCCTCTTTGTTTATCTTACATACATAGAATACCCCAAACTGTGCGCCTTTACTGTGACGTTGTCACCATTTCGACCTCCTTTCTCCCAAAGCGGGGTTGACAAACCGATCTTGTTTGACTATATTGGAATTAGAATAATTCTAAAATTCTGGAGCGCGGCTCCGGGATTTTGGAAGAGATCCCGGGCACAACGCCCGGAACTACATCAAACAACAGGAGGTTATCGTATGAGAAGCATTACCACCCTCGATCTGCAGTATGCCCACCGCTTTTATGGGTTCAAGGGGGAAGCCCAGTATCTCCACGGCCACACCGGTGTGCTGACCATTGAGGTGGAGGACACGGTGAACCCCGGCGTGAACATGGTGTTCCCCTGCAACGAGATCCAGAAAACCGCCTGGTCGGTGCTGAAAAACTTCGACCACGCCCTGATCCTGCGCCAGGACGACCCGCTGCTGCCCGCCGTTTTGAAGGTCTACGAGGAGCAGGGCATTCGGGACGGCGCGCCCCAGAACCAGATGAAGGGCCCCGCGTTCCAGACCGAGCTGGCCACCGCCTACCCGGACTGCCGCCTGGTGGTCACCAAGGAGACCATGACGGTGGAGGGCATGATCAAGATCGTTTACGAGCTGCTGAAGGACAAGCTGAACATCGCCAAGATCACCTTCACCAGCGGCGTGAACGCGGCCTCGGCGGAGTTTGACACCAAAAACGAGATCGACCGCTGCCCGCTGTGCGGCATTGCGCTGAACGAGCAGGGCGTCTGCCCCAAGTGCGGCTATAAGAAAGCGTAACCCCCGCCGGCCGCGCACAGTGTGCCATCCCGCGCCAGGTCCCGGGTCAAAGGGGCCTGGCGCGCATGGTTTCTCTCCCCACTGCCAAGGATAAAAGGAGACCCGGGCAATGAACAAAAAAATCATATCGCTGCTGCTGGCCCTGGCGCTGCTGGGCGGCTGCGCCGCCCCGTCGCAGGGGCCGCAGCCGGCACAGGCGGAGGGCCTGCCCGCGAAGGAAGAGGCTTTTATGGAAACCAGCGAAAATGTGATCTATCTGGCGGGGGGCTGCTTTTGGGGCATCGAGCACCTGATGCAGTCCATCCCCGGCGTGCTGGACGCCCGGAGCGGCTACGCCAACGGCACCGGCGCGGCGGACGCCAACTACCCCGCTGTGTGCACCGGCCAAACCGGCTTTCGGGAGACGGTGCGGGTGGAGTACGACCCGGAGCAGGTCAGCCTGGACGCGCTGCTGCTGGCGTATTTTTACGTCATTGACCCCACGGTGGAGAACCGCCAGGGCAACGACCGGGGCACCCAGTACCAGACCGGCATTTACTACACCAACGACAGGGCAAAGAAGACGGTGGAGCGCATCGTGGAGATCGAGCGGGGCCGCAGCGAGGCCTTTGCGGTGGAGGTGGGCCCGCTGGTGAACTTCTACCCCGCCGAGGAGTACCACCAGGACTATCTGGAAAAGAACCCCGGCGGCTACTGCCACATCCCCCAAAAGGAGATCGAGTCGTTCTCCCGGCTGCGCATCGACCCGGGCGACTACCAGAAGCCGGCGCGCCAGGCCATTCGGGACAAACTGACCGCCGAACAGTACCGCGTCACCCAGGAGCAGGGCACCGAGGCCCCCTTCCGCAACGAGTTCTGGAACCAGTTCGAGAAAGGCATCTATGTGGATGTGGTCACCGGTGAGCCGCTGTTTTCCTCCGCCGACAAATTCGAGAGCGGCTGCGGCTGGCCCGCCTTTTCCAGGCCCATCGAGGCCCCGGCGGTGGTGGAACTGCCGGACGGCAGCTACGGCATGCAGCGCACCGAGGTGCGCAGCCGGGCGGGGGATTCCCACCTGGGGCATGTGTTCACCAATGACCCCGAATCCCCCAACGGGGTGCGCTACTGCATCAACAGCGCCGCGTTGCGCTTCATCCCCTACGAGGAGATGGAGGCCGAGGGCTACGGCTATCTGATGGATCTGTTCCGCTGACGGTCCGTCTTAGGCGGAGGGCAGGGCACGGGGCCGAAGCAGGGCCTTCACCCCGTCGGTGTAATCAAGCCCCAGGATGAGGGCCGTCTCCTCGCTGGGCACAGCGCCCCCCGGAAAGAATACCTCCAGCGCGTCGGGGCGGAACACCACCCGGCGCTCGTCAAAGGCGGCCAGCATCTCGCTTCGCCGCGGTTCGCCGGTGATGGCGGCGGCGTCCAGCAGGGCGGCGGCCAATTCGCCGCCGGTGCGGGTGAACAGGTCTCCGGGCGCCAGCGCCTCGCCGGATGCCTTGTCAAAGGCGGCGCTGAATTGCTCCTCGGTGACCACCCCTCCGCCCAGGGGCAGCGTCACCGTGGTGGTCAGCCAGAGGGTGCTGTCGTTTTCGGCGCTCAGGTTCACCTCCTGCCCCAGGGTGTAAGGGTCAAAACCTTCGCCCTTCTCGCTGTATGCGGCCCAGGCCGCTTCCAGCTGGGCGGGCAGGTCGTAGAGGATGCCCTGCCGTTCGTAAAAGGCGAGGATGTTTTCTCCGGCCTCTTTGGTCAGGCCGGGCACGCCCTCCACAGCGTCGGCGGCTTTGCCGCCCAGCCGTTCTTCCAGCAGCACCGTGCCGTCCGGGAGCGAGTACTCCCGGTCAAAGCTGCCCTGCCACACCGCCAGCGGCGTGCCGTCGGCAAGGGGCAGGTCCTCCGGCTGCCGCGCTGCGTCGATCTGCGCGCTGGCGGCGGTCAGAGCCAGAGGCTTGCCGCCGAAAAGGCGCAGCCGCCCGGTGACCGAGAGGCGCAGGGCGGGCCAGCGCCCGGTGTACAGGTCATCGGCCCGGGTGTCCTCCGGCCAGGCCGCCACCGGGGCGTCTTCCGTCAGAGTGACCGCATAGGTGCGGCCATCGTCCCCCTCCATCGTGAAGGTGCGGGCGGCCGCGTCCCCCGGGACGGTGAGGGTGCCGGTGATGGTGCGCTCGCTGCACCCGGCCAGCAGCAGGGCGGCCAGGGCGCCGGCGGCAAAAGCCGACAGCTTTTTCATGAAATGTATACCTCCCGGTCGATTCTACACACAGTATAGCACCGGCGCCCCGGCTCGTCCAGAAAAACGAGCCGGGGCGCCGGGTATTTTGCAAAAGATTTACAGCCGGGCGGTGATGGCGCTGCCCATCTCCGAACAGCTGGCCAGGGTGCAGCCCTCGGCCATCATGTCGGCGGTGCGCAGCCCGTCGTCCAGGGCCTTGTTCACCGCCGCCTCGATGGCGGCGGCCTCGGCGTCCAGGCCGAAGCTGTACTTCAGCATCATGGCGGCGGAGAGGATGGTGCCGATGGGGTTTGCCTTGTTCTGGCCGGCAATGTCCGGCGCGGAGCCGTGGATGGGTTCGTACATGCCCCGGGTGCCGTCCCCCAAACTGGAGGAGGGGATCATGCCGATGGTGCCGGTGAGCATGCTGGCCTCGTCCGAGAGGATGTCGCCGAACATATTTTCGGTCACGATCACGTCGAACTGGCCTGGGTCGCGCACCAGCTGCATGGCGGCGTTGTCCACGAACATCTCGCCGTACTCCACATCGGGGTAATCCTCCTGGATGCGGTGCAGCACCGCCCGCCACAGGCGGCTGGTGTCCAGCACGTTCGCCTTGTCCACGCAGGTGACTTTTTTGCGGCGCTTTCTGGCGGTTTCAAAGGCGATGCGGCCGATGCGCTCGATCTCGTGCTCGGAATAGAGCATCACGTCGGTGGCAACCTTCTCGCCGTCCTGCTCCACCGTCTTGTGCTCGCCGAAGTAGACGCCGCTGATGAGTTCCCGCACCACCAGGAAGTCGATGCCCTTTTCCACGATGGAAGGCTTCAGGGGGCTGGCCGCCGCCAGCTGGGGCCAGAGTTTCGCCGGGCGGAGGTTCGAGTAAAGGCCCATGCCCGCCCGCAGGCGCAGCAGGCCCTTTTCCGGGCGCCGGGGCCCGGGCAGCCCCTCCCACTTGGGGCCGCCCACCGCCCCCAGCAGCACGCTGTCGGCGGCAAGGCACTTGTCCAGCATGGCCTGGGGCAGGGGGTCGCCCCACTTGTCAATGGCGACGCCGCCCATGTCCACATCGTCGTAGGTGAAGGTGTGGCCGTATTTTTCGGCCACCGCGTCCAGCACCTTGATGGCTTCGTTCACGATCTCGGGGCCGATGCCGTCGCCCCGGATCACCGCAATGGTCTTGTTCATTTCTGGTTGCCGCCTTTCTGCCGGATGCTCTTCATCAGCCCGCCGGCGCGGATGATGTCCTGGATGAAGGGGGGGAAGGGCTGGGCCTGGAAGGTCTTTCCGGTGGTGACGTCGGTGATGACGCCGGTGCCAAAGTCCACCGCCACCTCGTCCCCCGCGGCGATGGCGTCCGCCGCGGCCTCGCACTCCAGAATGGGCAGGCCGATGTTGATGGCGTTGCGGTAGAAGATGCGGGCAAAACTCTTGGCGATGACGCAGGCGATGCCGCTGGTCTTGATGACCAGCGGCGCGTGCTCCCGGCTGGAGCCGCAGCCGAAGTTCCAGCCGCCCACCATGATGTCGCCGGGTTTGACCTTGTTCACAAACTCCGGGTCGATGTCCTCCATGCAGTGCCGGGCCAGCTCCGCCGCGTCCTGGCTGTTCAGGTAGCGGGCGGGGATGATCACGTCGGTGTCCACATTGTCGGGGTATTTGAAAACGGTTCCCTGTGCGTTCATTTACTCCACCTCCCGAGGATCGGTAATGTGCCCGGTCAGCGCGCTGGCGGCGGCGGTGGCGGGGCTGGCCAGATACACTTCGCTCTTCACATGGCCCATGCGGCCCACGAAGTTGCGGTTGGTGGTGGAGATGCACTTTTCGCCCTCCGCCAAAATGCCCATGTAGCCGCCCAGGCAGGGCCCGCAGGTGGGGGTGGACACGATGCACCCCGCGTCGATGAAGGCCTCCAGCCAGCCGTTCTGCAAACAGGCCTTGTACACCGCCATGGTGCCGGGGATGATGATGCCCCGCACGCCGGGCGCGATGGTCTTGCCTTTGAGGATCTCATAGGCGGCCTGCATGTCTTCAAGGCGGCCGTTGGTGCAGCTGCCGATGACCACCTGGTCGATGGCCACCCCCTCGCTCTCCTTGGCGGTGCGGGTGTTCTCCGGCAGGTGGGGCCAGGAGACGGTGGGCTCGATGGACGCAAGGTCGATGTCGATGGTCTTTTCGTACTCCGCGTCGGCGTCCGCCTGGTACACCTTCCAGGGGCGCTGGCTGCGGCCCGTGAGGTAGGCGGTGGTGACCTCGTCCACCGGGAAGATGCCGTTTTTGGCCCCCGCCTCGATGGCCATGTTGCAGATGCAAAGCCGGTCATCCATCGAGAGGCTGGCCACGCCCGGGCCGGCGAACTCCATGCTCTTGTAGAGCGCGCCGTCCACCCCGATCATGCCGATGATGTGCAGGATGACGTCCTTGCCGCTCACCCGGGGGCCCAGCTTGCCGGTGAGGTTGAAGCGGATGGCGGCGGGCACCTTGAACCAGGCCATGCCGGTGGCCATGCCCGCGGCCATGTCGGTGCTGCCCACCCCGGTGGAGAAGGCCCCCACCGCGCCGTAGGTGCAGGTGTGGCTGTCCGCCCCGATGATGCAGTCGCCGGCGGTCACGATACCCTGCTCGGGCAGCAGCGCGTGCTCGATGCCCATTTTGCCCACGTCGAAGAAGTTCACGATGTCGTACTTCGAGGCGAACTGGCGGCACTGCTTGGACTGCTGGGCGCTTTTGATGTCCTTGTTGGGCACGAAGTGGTCCAGCACGATGTTGATGCGGGTGTTGTCGTACACGCTGTCAAAGCCCGCCTTCTCAAACTCGTTGATGGCCACCGGGGTGGTGATGTCGTTGCCCAGCACCTCGTCCAGCCTGGCGTTGATCAGCTGGCCGGGCTTTACCTCGTCCAGCCCCGCGTGGGCGGCGAGGATCTTCTGGGTCATGGTCATTCCCATGGGTCTTTCCCTCCTCATATTCCTTCGGGCCGCAGCCCTTATTTGTTGTTGACGGCGCTCACCAGCGCCTTGATGCCCGCCTGGATGATGTCGGTGTCGGTGCCGGCGCCCCAGGTGACGGTGCCGTCGCCCCAGGCAAGGCCCACATAGCTGGCGGCCTCGCTGGTGGAGCCGTGCTCCAGGCTGTGCTCCGAGTAAACGCTGATGGTGAAGTCCAGGCCGGTGGCGGCCTTCAGGGCGTTGCATACCGCGTCCAGGCGGCCGTTGCCCTGGGCGGAGGCCTCCCGCGCCTTGCCGCCCTCCGCCAGGGTGATGACGGCGAAGATGCCGCTCTTCTGGATGAAGTGGGCCTCGGTGATGTTCAGGGGGCTCACCTTGTTCAGGTAGGTCTTCCGGAAGATGTCCAGCACCTCGGCGCTGGAGAGCTCCTTGTGGGCGTGGTCGGACACGCCCTTGACTGTGTAGCCGAAGTGCTCCCGCATCTTGGGGGGCAGGTCGTAGCCGTGGTCCTGGGCCAGCAAAAAGCCAATGCCGCCCTTGCCGCTCTGGCTGTTGATGCGGATGACGTCCGCCTCGTAGCGGCGGCCGATGTCGGTGGGGTCCACCGGGATGTAGGGCACCGTCCACTTGTGCAGGTGTTTTTCCTTGCGCCAGGTCAGGCCCTTGGCGATGGCGTCCTGGTGGCTGCCGGAGAAGGCGGCGAACACCAGCGCGCCGGCGTAGGGGGTGCGCTCGTAGACATGCATCCGCGTCACCCGCTCGTACAGTTCCACGATGGCGGGCATGTCGGAGAAGTCCAGATGGGGGTCTACCCCGTGGGTGTACAGGTTCATCGCCAGGGTGATCAGGTCCACGTTGCCGGTGCGCTCGCCGTTGCCGAACAGGGTGCCCTCCACCCGGTCCGCCCCCGCCAGCAGGGCCAGCTCGGTGTCGGCCACGCCGCAGCCCCGGTCGTTGTGGGGGTGCAGGCTCAGCACCACGCTGTCGCGGTACTTCAGATTGTCGCGCATGTACTCGATCTGGTTGGCGTAGATGTGGCTCATGCTCATGGCCACCGTCACCGGCAGGTTGATGATCATGGGCTTTTCGGGGGTGGGCTGCATGATGTCCAGCACCGCGTTGCACACTTCCAGCGCGTACTCCGGTTCGGTGCCGGTGAAGCTCTCGGGGCTGTACTCAAAGCGGAAGTTGCCCTCGTACTCCTCGGCCAGCTTTTTCACCAGCGCCGCGCCGTCGGTGGCGATCTTCTTGATCTCCTCCTTGGACTTCTTGAACACCTGCTCCCGCTGGGCCACGCTGGTGGAGTTGTAGAAGTGGATCACCGCGCTGGGCGCGCCCTTCACCGCGTCAAAGGTCTTGCGGATGATGTGATCCCGGCACTGGGTGAGCACCTGCACCGTCACGTCGGCGGGGATGCGGTTTTGCTCGATGAGGGTGCGCAGGAATTCATACTCCGTCTCGCTGGCGGCGGGGAAGCCCACCTCGATCTCCTTGAAGCCGATCTTCACCAGCAGGTCAAAGAACTCCAGCTTCTCCTCCAGGCTCATGGGCACGATCAGGCTCTGGTTGCCGTCCCGCAGGTCCACGCTGCACCAGGCGGGGGCCTTTTCGATGTGGTCCTTGTGCACCCAGCGGTATTCACACACCGGGGGATTGTAGTACCCTATGCCGTACTTGGTCACGTCCATCATTGCAACAGTTCCTCCTTTTCGTTTCGCCGGAGGGACGAAAAAAGCCTCGCCCCTCAAAGCATTGCTTTGAGAGACGAGGGCTTTCAGAAGTTTTTGAAAAGCACCCGCGGTACCACTCTCATTGCCGCCCGAAGGCGGCCTCTTTACGGTCGGCATTGCTGCGAACCGCGCCCCGCTAACGGTGGGTGGCCGCCCGGGCCTACAGGGCGAAAAAACGCCGTTGAGTCCGGGTGCTCCGGGGCCAGTATACCCGCGCCGCGCTGCCGCCTCGCACCATCCGGCGGCTCTCTGAAAAACGCATCGCCCGGGCTTTCTCCCCATCTGCGCATCGTTTATAATGCTACCATTTTACCCTACGAAAGCGCCGTTGTCAAGCGGCAGCGGCGAGAAAAATCCGCCGGGGCGCTGCGCCCCGGCGGAAAAAGGTTTTTTATGGGCCCGGCGTGGCCGCCTCGGCCTGGGCCAGCCAGTCCGCGTCCACCACCACACAGTTCGCGTCGTAACCGATGAGGGCGTTCGCGCTGTTCTCGGTGCCGCCGTAGGTGGCGAGATACATCGTCTCGTAGGCGGTCTGGCCGCCGGCCAGCGCCTCGTCGATGCCCGGGAACATCAGCCGCAGGGCCTCGGGCTTGCAGTGCACGCCGTCGAAGAACATGCTCTCCTGAATGCCCACCCGGCCGGCGTGGTAGCTGCCGTACACCGGGATGCCGTGCCCGGCGGCGAACTCCCGCACCCAGGGCTCCACCTCAAAAAAGCCGGTGAACCCCTGGGGGTTGTTGTAGACGTGCAGAGCGATGAAGGGGTGGTAGGGGGTGAGCAGAAAGACCACGTTGACCCCCTTTTGCTGCACATGCTCCACAAAGCGCACGAACAGGTCGGTCCAGTAGGCGTCCATCTGCTCGAAGCCGTGCATGGCGTTGAGGGTGCCCGCCTGGGCCAGCACCTCGGCCATCACCTGATCGTAGTTCCAGGTGCAGAAGCTCAGCGGGTACTGCACGCTGCCGTCCGCCCGCTTGGCGGCGTATTCCAGCGTGCCAAGGCTCCCGTTCGCAAGGGCGTGGAAGGGGATGCTGCCGCCGTCCTCGGTCTGCACCACGCCGCTCTCCTTCTGCTTGAGGTAGTAGGTCACGTTGCCCTGGAAGTAGGCCGGGTCCACCAGCGCCTTCCACAGGGCCACCGTGTCCGGCTCCTCATAGTCGGCGGCGATGCCCAGGCCCTTTTCCAGAAACTCGGCGAACAGTTCGGTGTCGGCGTTCTTGTTCAGGTCGGGGTCCGGGTTGAACAGCCAGGGGTCCACACAGAGGATGAGGTTCTCCGGCAGCTTGTCCTCCCGCTCAAAGAGGTACCAGATGTTCATGATGTCCATGGCCCCGGCGCCGCTGATGCCGGCGTTGAAGTAGCTGCCGCCCACAAGGCCCTCGGTCAGCTGCAGCACCCGGCTGGAACCCAGGGCTACCGTGTCCGGCGCCTTGTCCAGGTTCTGCGCATACAGCTGCAGCACCTGCCGCTCGTCCATCTTGTCGTAGTCGGAGACGTTCTTCCCCTCCAGCAGCAGGTTCGCCACCTGCCGGGGGGCCAGTTCCCCCTGGAACAGGCCGCTGATGTCCACCTTGTAGTTGAACCACACCATGAAGAGCAGGATGGGCAAAAACAGGCAGAACTTGAGGCCGATCTCCAAAAAGCAGAGCAGCCGCACCACAAGAAAGCGCAGGAACGAGATGATCTTTTTCATATCCTCGCCCCCTTAATACTGCTGGTAGATGAACGCGGACTGGCCGAAGGCCGCGAAGAACAGGATGGCCAGCGCCAGCAGGTAGTACAGCGGCCAGCGGATGAAGAACCACCGGCGGCGGATCCACTCGGCCACCGGGCCGCGCCACTCCACCAGCTCCACCAGCGCGCTGCCGGCGATGAGCACCGCGACGAGCCGGGGGGTGAGCCCCCGGTCGAGAACGCCGTTCCAGAATGCCTGCCAGCCGATGCCCCAGCCTTTGAACATCCCGGCAAACACCGTGCCCGCCGCGGCGCCGTAGAGGTCGGCGGCGAAGAAGACGATGCAGACGGTGAACAGCAGGTAGACGATGGCCCGCTGGATGAAGTTCTTGACGGGCTTGAAGCGGTAGAGCGGGTTTTTCTTGGCCAGCTTGCGGCGCGCCTTGGCGGTGGCCTTGCCGAACACCAGGAACAGGCCGTTGAGCACGCCCCAGATCACATAGCCCCAGCTGGCGCCGTGCCACAGGCCGCTGATGGGGAAGATGAGAAAAACGTTGAACCACCCCTGCAGCTTGCCCCACACGCCGGGCAGGCCCCGGTTGTAGAAGGCCAGGGGGGTGAAGATGTAGTCCCGGAACCAGTTTGTAAGGCTCATGTGCCAGCGGTTCCACAGTTCGGTGTAGCTGGTGGCGGCAAAGGGACGGTTGAAGTTTTCCAAAAGGTCGATGCCCAAAATGCGCGCGCCGCCGATGGCGATGTCGCAGCAGCCGGAAAAATCCAGATAGATCTGGTAGCTGAACAACAGGCTCGCCGCCACAAGGTAGGGCCCGGCGGCGGTGTCCGCCCCGCCGTAGACCGCCCGCACGAACTGGCCGATGCCGTCCGCCAGCACCATCTTTTTGAAGTAGCCCCACAGCATGCGGAAGGCGCCCCCCGCCATGCGGGAGTAGCTGAAGGGATGGGGATGGTCCAGCTGGGGCATCAGGTGGCCCGCCCGCTCGATGGGGCCGGTGAAGATGCAGGCGAAAAAGCTGACGAACAGCGCGTACTTGAAGAAGTTCAGCTGGGGCTTGGCCTTGTGCTGGTAGACGTCGATCACATAGCCGAGACTCTGGAAGGTGAAGTAGGACAGGCCCAGCGGCGCCACCAGATCAAGTTTCGCAAAGCTGCCGCTGCCGCCGAAGATGCCGCCGATGTCCGCCGCCAGCTGGCCGAAGAAGTTGAAATACTTGAAGAAGAACAGGATGCCCAGGCACACCGCCAGCGCCAGCCATAAAAAGGCCCGGCGGGCCCAGGGGTTCTGCAGTTTGCGGCTGCCCAGGGCCACCCCGGCGCACCAGGTCACGGCGGTGGCGCTCACCAGCAGCATCACCAGCCGGGCGTTTTCCGGCTTGTACAGATAAAAAATATAGCTGGCCACCAGCAGCAGATAGGCTTTCAGCTGCCGGGGCACGCAGTAGGTCAGCAGAGCCACCACCGCAAAAAAGCCCAGAAAGATGGGGGTATTGAAATCCATCGCGCGTCACACCTCACCGCGTTTGATTCTGCCGGGAAAAGGCCCGTTTTCGGCCAGTATATGCCGAAGATGTATCCGACCCGTCACCGGCCGTCCGCCGGCTTGTTCCCATCGGGGGCGGCCCCGCCGGTTTTCACCGCCTCTTCCAGCCGGCGCACCCGGTGCTCCAGCAGGGCGTTCTGCTGGGCCAGCCGCTTGATCTCCTCGGTCTGGCTGCTGGCGGTGGCCGAGAGGATCAGCAGCACCAGCAGCACAAAGCAGAACAGCAGGGTGAACACCATGTTGGCCACCACTTCGAAGCGAAGCAGCGCCCGCAGCATCTTGGCCACCACCGGGAAGGCGGCGAACACCAGCAGCACGCCCCCCAGCGCAAACCAGGCCAGGCTGAACCGCACGCTCAACTTGCCGTGCTTGACAAAGAGGAAGATCAGCAGCAGAAAGACAAGGTCTCCCACCGCCAGCAGGGGATAGAGAAGATCGTTCATGCCTTGGCCCTCCTCTTTTTTGTGCCGGTGAAACACAGCCGGTAGATCACCAGCGACAGGCTCACCTTCACCATGTAGTAGACGCTCTTGAGGGCGTTGATGCTGGACTTGCCCCCCTGGCGCTCGGCCATCACCACCGGCACCTCGCCCACCTCATAGCCCTCGCACACCGCCCGCAGGATGGCCTCCGGCTCGGGGTAGTCCTGGGCGTAGCGCACAGCAAAGCGGGCGGTGAGGGCCTTGCCGCAGGCCCGGTAGCCGCTGGTGACGTCCAGCACCTTGCGGCCGGTGAGCACATGGATCAGGCTGCTCAGAAAGCGGATGCCCACCCGCCGCATAAAGCTGGTCTGAAAGCCCTCTTTGGTGATGAACCGGCTGCCGATGCACATATCCAGGCGGCCGGCCAGCACCGGCGCGATCACCGCCTGCAGATAGGCGGGGTCGTGCTGGCCATCGCCGTCCATCTGCACCGTCACGTCGTAGCCGTGTTCCACCGCGTAGCGGTAGCCGCACTGCACCCCGCCGCCGATGCCCAGGTTGATGGGCAGGTCCAGGTAGTTGCAGCCCTCGGCTTTCAACACCTGGACGCTCTGGTCGGTGGAGCAGTCGTTCACCACCACATAGTCCGCCTCGGGGCATTCCTCCCGCAGCCGGCGCACCACCCGGGCGATGTTTTCCGCTTCGTTGTAGCAGGGGATGATCACCAGTATCTTCACACGCAGTTACCTCGCAGGATAAATTCCTCCAGCCGGTCCAGAACGGCCCGGCGGCGGTAGTGGTCTTGGTAATAGGCAAAGGCTTTGCGGCCCATCTCCGCCCGCTCCTCGTCCGGCGCGGCGCACAGGGCCTCCATGTTGGCCGCCAGCGCGTCCGCGTCGGCGGCGGGGCTCACCAGGCCGCAGCCCGCCGCGGCCACCGCGGCGGCGCCCTCGCCGTTCATGCTGGCCAGGATGGGCTTTGCCGCCGCCATGTAGCTGGCGATCTTGGCGGGCACCGTCATGCCCAGGTCCTCGGTGTCCGAGAGGCTGGCCACCAGCGCGTCGGCCAGGGCGGTGTAGGCGGGCACCCGCTCCGGGGGCACGCTGGGCCAGAACTCCACCGTGTCGCCGGCGTTCAGCTCTTCTGCCAGCGCCTTCAGGGAATCGGCGCTCATGCCGTCGCCCACCAGCACAAGGCGCAGGCCCTCCGCCCCCGCCGCACGGGCCTTCACCGCCGCTTTGATGACGGTCTCAAGGCTCTGGGCGGGGCTGAAGTTGCCGGTGAACACCAGGTTGAACCGGCCGGCAAAGCGGGCGGCCAATCTCTCGTCCCGGATGGGCCGGGCATAAAAATCCTCGCAGTGCTGGGGGATCACCGCCACCGCCGTTTCCGGTTTGCCGGTGCGGCGGCAAAGCCGGCGGCGCAGGCTCTCGCTCATGGCGATCAGCCGGTCGCACCGGCGGTAGTGCCAGTCGCTCACCCCGCGGGCCACGGCCCGCAGAAAGGCGTTTTTCACCGGCAGCACGCTGTAAAGGTTTTCCGGCCAGATGTCCAGCACATAGCTGGTCAGGGGCACCCGGTGGGCCTTGGCGTAGAGGATGGCGGGCAGGTTCATCAGCACCGGGCTGGTGTTGTAGCACAGCACCGCCGCGTAGGGGCCCTTCAGCCGCCAGAGATTGAACACGGCGCACACCGGCCAGCTGACGTAGTTGAGAAAGATGCGCAGGCCGGTGTTGCCCTTGCGGCGAATTTCCCCCGCCCGGATGATGTTCACTTCGTCGTGGGTCTCCCGCCGGGGGCCGGTGTAGCGGTAGCCGGGAAACCACTCCCCCTTGGGGTAGTTGGGCAGCCCGCAGAGCACGTCCACCCCATAGCCGCGCTCGATGAAGCCGGCGGCCAGGTCGTTGACCCGAAAGGCCTCCGGCCAGAAGTGCTGGGTGACGATGAGGATGCGGTCAGAACTCATTTGTTTTCGATCCTTTGCGTGAGGGTGAAAAGCCGGTCGGCGCCGGCGCTAAGCGCCCGGAAGACCCATTCGCCGCACCGGTCGATCAGCCGGTCGAGCCGCAGCAGGCGGAAGAGGGCGGTGCGGCAGCTGTCCACCAGCATGCAGCCCAAAACCAGCAGCAGCCAGTACCCGGCCAGCGCCGCCGCCAGCCGGGCAAAGGGCATGTCCGAGGCGTTTTTCAGCGGCGAAAAGGCCGCGACGTAGTACATGGCGAAATAGAAGTTGGAATGGATCAGATAGACGGCAAAGCAGTGCCGCGCCCCCCAGCGAAGCGCCCGTTGCAGCGGCGCGCGGCGGACGGACAGATGCACAAAGGCGTAGAACAGGCACAGCGAGCCGATCACGGTGAAGGGCTGGTTGTAGTGCAGGTGGGTGTCGGCGGCGGGGTAGCCGAAGGGCCGGAAGGTGTGCCCCTGCAGCCACAGCGCCCACAGGGAAAGGCAGCTCATGGCAAGGACATACCCGCCCGCGCCGGCCAGGAACTTGCGGCGGGAGGGCTCGGCGGAACCGTAGAACCGCAGGTAGGCGCCGCAGAAGAACAGGGCGATGAACCAGAGCACCCGGTACCCCATCCCGAAGCGGAAGGCGTCCTTGTCGAACCACTGGGCGAACTCGGTGCCGAAGGAGCCGAACCACAAAAACACCAGCACCAGCAAAAAGTGCTGCTTTTGGGTGAGCGCCCGGGCCAGCTTGGCCAGAAAGGGCGACAGGAAAAAGAACACCGTGTAGACGTTGAAGAACCAGTACTGGCTGCTGCTCAGCGGGAAGAGGGCGGCAAAACTCTCCCAGAAGGCGTCGTAGGGGATGGCCGCGGGGTCGCCGCTGAAGGGGGAAAAGAGCCGCAGGGTGATGAAGGTGACGATCACAAAACCGTAGACCAGCACCTGCGCCCACAGGCGGAACCAGTGGAGAAAAGAAAAGCGGCTTTGGCAGAGGAAATAGCTGGACAGCAGCACAAAAAGGTTGATGCAGGCCGAGCAGAAGACGCCCAGCACGCAGCCGAAAGCGGCCGCCGGGGTGCCGGCCGCCGCGCTCTCGGTGATCTGGGCAGAGAGATGAACGCCCACCACCAGGGCGATGGCGAGAATGCGAAGAAGATCAAGGCCGTACATCCGCCCCGCGGCGGCGGGGGCGGCGCAGAGGGCGGGCCTGTCCGGCGGATTCATCGGGGCAAACTCTCCTTTCCGCTGAGGCGCTCAGCCTTTGCGCCAGACCATCTTGTTCACCACGCCCACATAACTCTGAATGATCTTGACCACCTTGGTGGACACATCCTCGGTGTAGCAGGGCACGGGAATGCCCAGATCGCCGTTGTCGTTCATGGCAACAGCCGTCTGGACCGCCTGCTCCACGCCGCCGGCGGCGATGCCCGCCAGGATGAAGCAGCCCTTGTCCAGCGCCTCGGGGCGCTCGGTGGAGGTGCGGATGCACACGGCGGGGAAGGGATGGCCCACGCTGGTGAAGAAGCTGGATTCCTCCGGCAGGGTGCCGGAGTCGGAGATGACGCAGTAGGCGTTCATCTGCAGGTGGTTGTAGTCATGGAAGCCCAGCGGCTCATGCAGTTTGACCCGCTCGTCCAGCTGGAAGTTCATCGCCTCCAGCCGCTTGCGGCTGCGCGGATGGCAGGAGTAAAGGATCGGCATATCGTAGGTTTCGGCCAGGTGATTGATCGAGGTGAAGAGCGAGAGAAAGTTCTTTTCGGTATCGATGTTTTCCTCCCGATGGGCCGAGAGCAGCATATACTTCTGCGGTTCAAGCCCGAGGCGGGGCAG
>DWYI01000058.1 GCA_019118765.1 Candidatus Allofournierella merdavium
AATTTTCGTGTCATACCATCTGGCTGGCCGCCCTTTCGATTTTGAGATGCTCAGCGGCTTGATTTTGTGTTGTCTTTTTGCCGCTCCCAAAAATCTGAAATTTCTACTTGACTTTTGTTAGCAGGTCTTTCCGCTGAAGGTCAGCCTGTTTCTTGCCCGGTTTTATACCTGGACCGGCAGCCTTGCCTACCTGTTGACGCGGTGTTCCCTTCCCCTGCCCGCGGCGACGGTTGCCGCCCAGTTCGCGCCGCTGCTGTTCATCCCCTTTGGCCGGCGGCAGGCCTGACCGCCCGCGCTGAGAATACTTTTTTCTTCTTCGCCCCGGAGTTCGCCCCAGGGCTTTTTCATTGTTCCACATGGAACATTGGCAGAGAAAAACCCGGGGCCCCCGGCCGATGGAACGGTCAGAGGCCCCGGGAATGTTAAGGGCAATGATGATGAGAGCGGGCAAGGCCCGTTGCGGCAGCCGGCAGTGCGCCTTCAAGAGGCTTAGCCCGGTTCGGGCAACACGTTGGCATCGCCGCGCACGGCGGCGGGCGAAGGCGCCGCCATCCCCTATGGACGGGACGGGCGCATCCGGCGGAAAGCGGCGTCGCTCCTGCTCAGAGGCGTTTTTGCGTTTTGGGGCCGGCAACCGCCGGCCCTCAGGCGGAGCAGCCGGGCGCGCCCACCGTTGCCGGTTCATTTTGCCGCGCCGGGTCGGCCACCCCGCGGACGGCATCTTTCCGGGCCACAGAGGCGGTGGGGATGTGGACGGTGTACTCCACATACCCCTCCCCTTCCCGCCTGGTGGCGCTGGCGGGCACCCCCGCGTCCACCATCAGGCGCACCGCCTTGTTGATGGTGTTCACAAAGATGCGCACGTCCCTCACCATGGGCACCGCGCGGCGGCGGGCGGGCTTCTTCTGCAGGCAGCGCTCCACATACTCGTCCGCCTGGCGGGCGTTCATCCGTTTTGCCGCGAACTGCGCCAGCGCCCGGCTGCGCTGTTCGGCCTCCGGCAGGCGCAGCACCGCCCGGGCGTGCCGCTCGGTGAGGCCGTGGTCGACACAATAGGCCTGCTGTTCGTCGGTAAGGGCCAGCAGCCGCAGCTTATTGTTCAGGGTGGGCTGGGCGATGCCCAGCCGCCTGGCCGCCTCCTCCTGGGTGCAGCCCCAGAGGGCGATCACCTCCCGGATGCCCCGGGCCTGCTCGAAGGGGTCGAGGCCCTGGCGCTGCATGTTCTCCAACAGGCCCAGCGCCGCCGCCTGGCTCTCGTCCCGCTGGGCCAGGATGGCCGGGATCTCCGCAAGGCCCGCCAGCTTGCAGGCCCGCAGCCGCCGCTCCCCCGCCACCAGTTCGTACTCGCCCTTTTTCTTTCCCGGGCGCACGCTCACCGGCTGCAACAGGCCGTTCTGGGCGATGCTCAGCGCCAGGCGGGCGATCTCCTGCTCGTCAAAATGGGTGCGGGCCTGGTGCGCCGAGGGCACGATCTTGTCCACCGGCAGCAACAGCACCTTTCCCTGTACCTTCGGTCGCGCGTTCAGCATGGGGCATTCTCCTTCCCGGCGGCGGGCGCCTGTCCTCTTTTTTGAAAAAAAATCGGACGCCCGCGGCTCTTTTTCCCTTCCTCGTTCGAAAAGGCGGGCGTCTTCGCCCTCCTTCCCTTGCTGGGAAAAGTATACCACGAACATCCGATATTTTCCAGTATTTTCCATTTACAGAAAATGACACCAGCCGCCAGGGGGCGGGTCACTTCAGGGGAGCTTTTGCGATCTTTCCGCCGTTACGGGGGTAAACGGTCGAAGTGTGCGAAATCTTTTCACACAAAATCAAACACCGCTCATCGCCGCCGGGCAGGCGCAGGGGCACCGTTTCCCTCCAGGCGCCGCCCAGTTTGGCGATGGCGTTTTTGGCGGCGGCCAGTTCTTCCTCGCCGCCGGAGCCTTTGAGGGCGATGAACACGCCCCCCACCTTTACCAGGGGCAGGCAGTACTCGCTCAGCACCGGCAGGGCGGCCACCGCCCGGGCGCAGGCCACGTCGAAGGCCTCCCGCCACTGCTTGCGGGCGGCTTCCTCCGCCCGCTCCTTGGCGAACTCCACGCCGGCAAGGCCCAGCCGGCCGCAGACCCAGCGCAGAAAATCCACCCGCTTGCCGGTGGGCTCCATCAGAGTGAGGGCCAGGTCGGGCTTGTAAATTTTGGCCACCACGCCGGGGAAGCCCGCGCCGGTGCCCACGTCCACCAGCTTGCCCGCCACCTCGGGCCGGGCGGCGAAGAGCAGGCTGTCCACAAAGTGCTTGTCCTCGATGCCCTCCGGGTCGGTGATGGCGGTGAGGTTCACTTTTTGGTTGTACTCCACCAGGCATTCGGCGTATTGGTCCAGCTTGTCCAGCATATCGCCGGTGAGTTCGATGCCCGCGGCGGCGCATTTGTCCTCCAGGCGCTGTTTGTCGATCATCCTTCGGTCTCCCCTTCCCTTTTTGCTTTGGCGCCGGCGGCGGCCACCGCCACCGACAGCACCGCCAGGTCGGCGGGCGACACGCCGGGGATGCGCTCCGCCGCCGCCAGGTCCGCCGGGCGCAGCTTTTGCAGCTTTTCCCGCGCCTCCAGCCGCAGGCCGGAAAGGGGCGCGTAGTCGAAATCGGCCGGGATGGCAAGGCTCTCCAGCCGCTTTACCTCCCGGATGGCCCGCTGCTGCCGGGCGATGTAGCCTTCATACTTGATCTCGGTGACGATGCGGCCGGCCATGCGGCCGTCCACCCCCTCGCCGGGGCCGATGACCGCCGCGATGTGGGCGTAGGTGATCTCCGGCCGGCGCAGCAGCTGGGCCGCCGTGCCTCCCTTTTCCACCGGGGCGAGGCCCTCTTTTTCGGTGACGGCGTTCAGCTGCGCCGGGTGGATGGTGGCGGAGGCCAGCCGCTTTTCCTCGGCCGTTTTTATCTCCATGGCCTTCTGGAAGGCGGCCCAGCGCTCGTCGTCCACCAGGCCGAACTTGCGGCCGATGGGGGTGAGGCGCTCGTCGGCGTTGTCTTGCCGAAGGGTGAGGCGGTACTCGCTGCGGCTGGTCATCATCCGGTAGGGGTCCATCACTCCCTTGGTGACCAGGTCATCCACCAGGGTGCCCAGATAGGAGGTGTAGCGGGGCAGGGTCATGGGCTCCTTTCCCAGCACCGCCAGGGCGGCGTTGGCCCCCGCCAGCAGGCCCTGGGCCGCCGCCTCCTCGTAGCCGCTGGTGCCATTGAACTGCCCCGCGCCGTAGAGGCCCGCCACCGCCCGGCTCTCAAGGGTGTGGCGCAAAGCCTGGGGGTCGATGCAGTCGTACTCGATGGCGTAGGCCGGGCGCATGATCTCAAGGTGTTCAAAGCCCCGGATGGTGCGGTACATGGCGATCTGCACGTCCTCGGGCAGGCTGCTGCTCATGCCCTGGAGATACATCTCCTCGGTGTCCGGCCCGCAGGGCTCCACGAAAATTTGATGCCGCTCCTTGTCGGCGAAGCGCACCACCTTGTCCTCGATGCTGGGGCAGTAGCGGGGGCCGATGCCCTCGATGGCCCCGCCGTAGAGGGGCGAGCGGTGGAGATTCTGCCGGATGACCTCGTGGGTGGCGGGATTGGTCCAGGCAATGAAGCAGTCCACCTGGTTCTTCACCCCGCCGGGAGGCGTGAGGAAGCTGAAGGGCTCTGGCGGCTCCTCCCCCGGCTGGCGCTCCAGCACCGAGAAGTCGATGCTGCGCCGGTGCACCCGGGCGGGGGTGCCGGTCTTGAAGCGGCGCATGGGAAGACCCGCCGCCCGCAGGCTCTCGGCCAGCAGGGTGGCGGCGTGCTGGCCGTCGGGGCCGCTGGGCACGCTGGCGTCCCCCACGAAAATCTTGCCGGCCAGGTTGGTGCCGGTGCAGAGCACCACCGCCTTCGCGCCGTAAAAACCGTGGAGGCGGGTGCAGACCCCCTGCACCCGGCCGTTTTCAATCAGAATGTCCACCACCTCGGCCTGTTTGATGGCAAGGCCGGGGATGTGCTCCAGATACTGCTTTGTGAACCGGTGGTAGGCCTGCCGGTCGATCTGCGCCCGCAAAGAGTGCACCGCCGGCCCCTTGCCCCGGTTGAGCATCCGGCTTTGGAGGGTGGTGGCGTCGGCGGCCAGGGCCATCACGCCGCCCAGGGCGTCGATCTCGCGGACAAGGTGCCCCTTGGCGGTGCCTCCGATGCTGGGGTTGCAGGGCATGTTGCCGATGCCGTCCAGCCCCAGGGTGAACAGGCCGGTGGAGGCCCCCAGCCGGGCGGCCGCCGCCGCGGCCTCGATGCCGGCGTGGCCCGCGCCCACAACAATTACGTCAAAATCGCCCAGATGGACCAGGCCCTTTGTGTCGGAAGCCATGGACGGCCCCCCTTTCGGAAAGAAATTAAGTCACGCCGCCGCGGGGCGAACCTGCAAACAGGTTTTGTTCAACTCAAAAGCGTGAACGTGAGCCGATAAAACTGCCCGCAAACACCGCGGAAGGAATCTGCGGGCAAGTTCTGTTCATCACCGCAGCATGAACGTGAGCCGATAAAACTGCCCATACCCGCCGAGGAACGAACCTGTAAATAAACTATGTTTCGCTCCGCGGTATAAACGTGTGCCGATAAAACTGCCCATACCCGCCGAGGAACGAACCTGTAAATAAACTATGTTTCGCTCCGGGGTGTGAACGTGAGCCGCTAAAACTATTTGCCAACGCAGAAGGTGGAGAACACTTCCTCCACCACGGCTTCGGAGGCGTCCTCGCCGGTGAGGCGGCAGAGGGCGGAGAGGGCGTCGTCCACGCAGACGCTCACCGCGTCCAGGCCGAAGCCGCCGCCGAGGGCGTTTTTCGCCTCGGCCAGCGCGTCCCGCGCCTCGCAGGCGGCGGCGTACTGCCGCCGGCTCACAAGGCAGGGGACGTTGGGGTCCAGACCGGCCACCCCCAGCACCCGGCGCACCGCCTCGCCCAGGGCTTCAGCTCCCTCGCCCCGGCCCGCGGCCAGGGTGACCACTTCGGAGAAGCTGCCGGCAACGGCCGCCGTGTCGAACTGCTGCGGCAGGTCGCTCTTGTTCACGATGGCGATGGCCGGGCGGCCGGCGCAGTCCGCCGCCAGCTGCCGGTCCGCCTCGGCGAGGGGGGCCGAACCGTCGAACACCGCCAGGATGAGGCCCGCCTCCTCCATGGCGCGGCGGCTGCGGCGGATGCCCTCCGCCTCCACCACGTCGCCGGTGTCCCGCAGGCCGGCGGTGTCCCGCAGGGTGACGCGCACGCCGCCCAGCATCACTGCCTGCTCCACCACGTCCCGGGTGGTGCCGGCGATGGGGGTGACGATGGCCCGGTCGAAGCCCGCCAGCAGGTTGAGCAGGGTGCTCTTGCCCACATTGGGGCTGCCCACAATGGCCGCATCCGCCCCTTCCCGCAGCACCGCCCCCGCGCCGAAGTTTTTGATGAGTTCGGCAAGGCCGGCGGAAACTTCGTCCAGGGTGGCGGCAAGGGCCTCGGGAGCCAGGGCCGGCACGTCCTCCTCGGGGAAGTCCACCCAGGCGGCGATGTGCCCCGCCAGGGCCACCAGCCGCTGCTTGAACTCCTGGATGCGCCTTGCCAGCGCGCCGTCCAGCGCCGTGCGGGCCAGTGCCGCGCCCTGCCGCCCCGCCGCGTCGATCAGGCTCATCACCGCCTCCGCCTGGGTCAGGTCGATGCGCCCGTTTACAAAGGCGCGCCGGGTGTACTCCCCCGGCCCCGCCGGGCGTGCCCCCGCGGCGATGCAGGCGTCAATGAGGCTCTGGGCCACCACCGGCCCGCCGTGGCAGCTGAGTTCCGCCACGTCCTCGCCGGTGTAGCTGTGGGGCGCCCGGAAAAAGAGGGCCACCCCGTCGTCCAGTTCCCGGCCATCGGCCATAAATTTGCCGTAGAGGGCGGTGTAGCCCTTCGCGTTTTCCACTTTTTTGGCGGCGTTGTGTGGAAAAAATACCTTCGCCGCCACCGTCAGCGCCGCCTCGCCGGACAGGCGCACCACGGCGATGCCCCCCACCCCCGGCGGGGTGGCCAGCGCCACGATGGTCTCGGCCATGAAAAACGCCTCCCTGAAACGCGGCATAAGGCCGCACAAATTTGGGTATATCCGATTTATTGTAGCACAGCGCCGCCGGCGGGGCAAGGGGGCGGGGCGGCTCTCCCCCTGTTTCGCCCGGACCGTTTGCTCCGCGCGTGGAGCAGCAGCGCACATACTGCGCCCGGTCCCTCCGCACCGCACGCGGCGTCTCGGACATTTTCCACGACGACGGAAAATGTCCGTTCCGATGCGCACTACGTGCGGAGGACCGGGCTTCGCTTCGGCCCGCCGGTCGCGGACAGTGTGCAGCGCCTGCCCCTCTCCTCTCCCCCGCCAAAACAAAAACCGCCCGGCCCAAACCGGGCCGGACGGAAAACCTTTGTTCTGTTTTTACAGCTCGATCTTGCCGTAGAGGGCAAAGCCCTCCGCGTCGTCGATCAGCTGGGTGCGCTTGGGAGCCATGGGCTCGGCGCCCTCGTCGCGGGGGGTGTCGGCAAACTCCCGGGCGGGCACGCTGGAGCGGCGCTCGCCGCCCTTGCGGGGCTTGTCGCCCCGGCCCTTGCCGCCGCGACCGCCCCGGCCGCCGCGGCCGCCCCGGCGCTCCCGCTCAAAGGCGGTGCCGCGGGCCTCGGGGTCGGTGGGGTAGATCACCACGCGGCGGTCGGCGCCCTCTCCCTTGGACTCGCTGCGCAGCCCCTCCATGCCGCTGATGGTGGAGTGGATGATCCGCCGCTCGTAGGGGTTCATGGGGTCCATGGCCCAGCTGCGGCCGGTGCGCAGCACCTTGGCGCCCATCCGCCGGGCCAGGGCCTCCAGGTCCTTCTCCCGCTTGCCCCGGTAGCCGGCCACGTCCAGCCCCAGCTTGATGTACTCGCCGGGCAGCCGGTTGGCCACCAGGCTGGCGAGATAGGACAGGCTCTCCATCGTCTCGCCCCGGTGGCCGATCAGGATGCCCACGTCGTCGCCCTCCACCCGGATGATGCAGGCCTCGCCCTGCCGGTGGGTGGTCATGGTCACCTCGCCCGCGCCCATGGCGGCGAACACCGTTTTCAGGTATTCCACCGCGGCGTCCAGCTTGGCCTGCTGGGCCTCGGTGAGGGACGCGCCCTCCCCCTGGTCAGGGGCGGGCTCTTGCTCCGTTTGCTCCGCCTCTACGGTCTCTTCCGCCGCGGGGGCCTGGGGCTTTTTCTCCGGGGCCTTCGGGGCCTCGGGGGCCTGCCGCTGCTCCGCCTTCGGCGCGGGGGCGGCGGGCTTTTGCGGCACGGCGGGCTGCTGTGCCGCGGGCTCCTCCGTCTCCTCGGCGGTGGCCTTCACCTTGGCGGGGGTGGATTTGAACAGCTTGCGGGTGGGCATCTCCAGGATCTCGATGCTCACTTCCTCCCGGGGCAGGCCCAGCTCCAGGCAGGCCTTCTCGGTAGCTTCTTCCACAGTCTTGCCGGTAACGATCACTTCTCGCATGATTCTTCCTCCCCGGTCTTGGCGTTCAGAGGCGTGGTGCGCTCGTCCTTGTACAGTTCGGCGTCCAGGGCGCGGGCCCGCTCCAGGCGCAGGCGGTTCATCTCCGCCTCGGTCACGTCCTTCAGCGTCTCCTCGCCGGTCTTTTCGTCCACGACCTTGACCTGTTTTTTGGCCTTTTTGGCCTTCTTCTTCTCCTCGATCTCCGCGGCCACCTTGGCCTTCATCTTCTCGGGGTCATACATCTTGCGCAGGACCATGCTGGTGATGAGCATCAGCAGGTTGGACACGGTGTAGTACAGCGAGAAGGCCACGGGCACGGTGAAGGCGATCCAGACGAACATCAGGCTCATCATCCAGGGCATCCACTTCATGCTGCCCTGCAGCTCCTGCCCGGTGGACCTCATCATGATCACGTTGCTCAGGGCCATGGTCACCACGCTGAGGATGGGGAAGATCAGCAGAACATTGAAGGCCAGCTCCGGCTTGACGGTGAGGTCCATGCCCAGGAACATGACGTTGAAGTTCTTGATGCTCTCCAGCTGCTCGGGGGTGAGCAGGGCGCTGGCCTCGGCGGGCAGGGTGCCCGCCTGCACCTGCTGGATGATGGCGGTGTTGGTGGTGTAGTTGTAGGCCATGCCCAGGATGCCGGCGATCTGGGTGAGCACGTCCTTGCTGATGTGCAGGATGTGCTGCAGCGGGTAATACACCGCCTCGATAACGCCGAACATGATGAAGAAGTTCACGAACATGGGCAGGCAGCCGGCGGTGGGGTTGTAGCCGTATTCCTGCTGCAGGCGCATGAGCTCTTCATTCTGCTTGTCCCGGTCTTTGGCGTACTTTTTCTGGATCTCGTCGATCATCGGCTTGTAGGCCGCCATGCGGGCGGTGTTCTTCTGCTGGCCGATCTGCAGCGGGAAGCTGCACAGACGCACCACGATGGTGAAGACGATCAGCGCCCAGCCGTAGCTGCCGAAGAGGT
>DWYI01000059.1 GCA_019118765.1 Candidatus Allofournierella merdavium
CCTCGCTTTGCAGACGGAGTTTTTGCTCCATTCCCACCCTGAAATGTGCTTCATATCGGGTCACATACGAGATAACCTCTTTCATGTACACTTACACTAGGTTGCTTTTACCCAAGTTGCATTTCGAACACAGGGTTTGTAGGTTGTCAATTTCGGTTTCTCCACCCTTTGACCAAGGAATAATATGATCCACATGTAGTTCTATTGTTGGATCTTTGGCTGGGGATGCACCACAAGCACAGCATTTGAAATTATCCCTTTTCATAACCTTAAAACGAAGTCGGGTGTTTATATTGCGGGATGTTCTGTGAATATTTTCCAACTTCGATTGTGTTTCTGGAATGTCATTCCGTGTAGACAAAATACTGTCACGAATATCATGTGTGCGATCTTCGACTGTCTGGTTATCAATATCCGTGTCGCTGTCATTATTTTCGTTTATGTATTCAACAAAGGCCTCAAGAGCTTTTCGCCAACTACCAAATCGCCGCTTATATGTATCGATGGAATAATGGGATACATTTCCTTTTATTATGTCGGTTGAGGTTGGCTGGCGTCCCAATAGACGCCACATCCGCTCAATTTCATCAAAACATTCCTGTTGAGATATTTTATCTTTTGAAAATCCAGTAGAACATAAACCAGCCAGCTCAAGCGCACGATTCCATTTCCCAAACCGGTTGAAAATATGCTCGGCAGAATATCTGCCAAATTTTTTGTAATCATCGTATGGAACTGTATTTTGCTGGATTAGATTAGCAACTCTTCGCAAATCTTCAAAATAATCTTCATCTGAAATCAATTTCAATTCTGACGCATTTCTGTCAGTTCGCAAACCTGCTAAAGATAAAGCGTTTTTCCATGTCCCAAAATGGTGTTGGATGGCTGTTTGAGAATACTTTCCATTTTTTCTATAATAAGAAATAGAAATATAATCCCTTCCAAGTCTTTCTGCGGTATTTTTTATGTCCGACAATATTTCCTCATCAGTTAATTCCTGTTTATAGTCATTCAGTTCGAACTTCATACGTTTCCTCCATTACTGGTTGCATGTTCACAATACATAGATGTGTGTCCACACATTATTTTACACGATTGCTGTTGTTTCTTCAAGATAGTATGGCAAAATTCAGCACATTAAAGTGTAACAATTTTGAAAACACGCCCCAAGAAAAACTTGGAGCGTGCGGAAAATCAATCAAGCGGTTTGTATTCTGTTACTGTCTTTAGATAGGCTTTGGGATTGCCGCATAATATCAAATTAGCGTATGCAGCAGGGTCATTGTAGATCAGATAGTCGAGTTCCGACTGTTGATGTATATTGTTCACCATCTCATTTTCCACAGCGATAGTATCAATGGAAACCATGCTGCCATCTGAAAAGCAAAGCTCTACACAAGCGGTATCAAGGTTAAATTCGCAAGATAACAGGTGTTTCATGTTAAATACCTCCGTAATTTTTATATTCTGTTGTTAAAAAAGAACGATGCCGGTCATGTGACTCGACATCGTTCTTTTCGTTGTTGTTTCCAACCCTGTCAGACAGATGCCGTAAAATAGTAATTTTTTAGAATTACTGTCTTACGAGCACCCATCTAATGGCCCGTTTTTTTTGTAAAATGGGGCACTGTCCCAACGACCCGACTGGGGAAAAGCGCCGGGCAGAAGAAAAAGCGCCCCCGGGGAGGCACAGCCTCCCCGGGGGCGCTTTGCGCTGCCCGGCGCTCACCGGGCGGGGTAGTTGCGGCTCTCGAAGGAAACTTCCTCCGTGCCCTCCGCCTCGTTGAGCCAGAGCGCCAGGCTGAAAAAGTAGCCCGAGAGCAGGTTTGCAAGGTCCAGCAGGCGGTCGGGCACCGGGTGGCCCTTCTCCGCCCAGCGGTAGAGCAGCCGCACCAGCTGCTTGCCCTGCACCCGCAAAAGATGGGCGGTGCAGGCGGCCTCGCACCCCTGGGGCAGCACGAAGCGCGCACAGCGGCCGGCGCACCGCCGCTGCCAGCCCTCGGTGAGCGCCAGCAGGCGGGCGGTCTCGGCTTCGGTGACGGTGAGCCGGGTGCGCAGGGTGGGGTTGGCGTGGTAGATCAGTTCGCACACCCACAAAAGTTCCACCCGCAGCGCCTCGCCCTTTACCTGGGCCCGCAACAGGCCGGTGCGGCTGGCCATCTCGTCGGTGAGCAGCTCAAAGTCGCAGCGCAGGTCCTCGCCGGCGTCGCACAAAAAGGGGTAGGCTTCGTAGGGGCTTCGGTACAGGCTCATTCCAGTTCCTCCCATCGCTTCAGTGAGCGGCGCATATGGCCGCCCACATCCATCTGATACACGTTGTTCAACTGCGCCGGGTCAAAGGCCTCGGCGGAGCCGAAAAAGCGCGGCCGCCCCGCCTCCATCAGGAGAAACAGGTCGGCAAATTCCAGCGCCAGATTCACGTCGTGCAGCACCCCCACCACACAGCGGCGCTCCGCCGCGGCCCAGGCCTTCAACTCCTGCACCAGTTCCACCTGATACTTCAGGTCCAGGTGGTTGGTGGGTTCGTCCAGCAGGATGACCCGGGGACACTGGGCAAAGGTGCGGGCCAGGAACACCCGCTGCAGCTGCCCGCCTGAGAGCTCGGTCACCGGGCGGTCCCGCAGGTCCAGCACGCCGGTGCGCTCCATGCACTCCAAGGCGACGCGCTTGTCCTCCGGCCCCGGGCCGGAAAAAGCGCCCCCCGCCTCGTGGGCGTAGCGCCCCATCAGCACCGTTTCATAAACCGTGTAGGAAAAATATACCGAACTGATCTGGCTCAGCAGCGCCACGCTCCGGGCGGCCTGCCGGCGGGTCATCCCGCCCAGGTCCAGGCCGTCGATCCGCACCGTGCCCTGGTGGGGCAAAAGGCCCGCCAGCGCCCGCAGCAGGGTGGTCTTGCCGCAGCCGTTGGGGCCCAGGACGCACAGCCGGCCGCCGGCGGGCACCGCGAAGGAGAGGCCTTTCACCACCGGCGCGCCGCCGTAGCCGCAGGTCAGATTTTCCACCGTGAGCATGGTCAGCGCCTCCTTCGCCCGGAAAAATAGATATAGATGAAAAAGGGCGCGCCGATCAGCGCCGTGATGGAACCGATGGGGATTTCCCGGGGCGGGGTCAGGGTGCGGGCCGCCAGGTCGCACAGCACCATGAAGGCGCCGCCGAACAGCGCCGCCGCCGGAATGACCCGCCGGTGGGCCGCGCCGAAGAACCGCCGCACCACATGGGGGGCGATCAGGTCCACAAAGCCGATGATGCCCACAAAGGCGGTGGCGGTGCCGGTGAGCACCGCGATGGCGCAGATCAGCACCCACTTCATCCGCCGCAGGCTGACGCCCATGGCTTGCGCCTGTTCCTCCCCGAAGGTCATCACATCCATCTCCCGGGCAAAGCGCAAAAAGAACAGGGTGCACAAAAGGGTCACGGGGGCCAGCACATACACCTGGCTCCACTCTTTTGAGGAGAAGCTGCCCAGCGTCCACAGGCTGATCTGCTGGGCGTACAGCGGCGACAGGGTGCTGAGCAGGTTCATGATGGCGTTGAGAAACAGCGACACCACCATGCCGGTGAGCACGATGGTGGTGTTGGAGAGGCTGCGGTCCAGCCGGGTGGCAAAGCCCACCACCAGCACCACGGTGGCCAGGGCGAAGGCCAGGCTCACCGTGGGCAGCAGAAAGGCGCCCAAAAGGCCGGAGGAAACCCCCGCCACGATCACCAGCGCCGCGCCCAGGCCCGCGCCGGCGGAAACGCCCAGGCCGAAGGGGGAGGCCAGGGGGTTGCGCAGCACCGACTGCATCACCGTGCCGCTCACCGCCAGCCCGGCCCCGGTGAGAAAGGCCATCAGCACCCGGGGCAGCCGCATATTGAACACCAGGCTGGGGTAGACCGGGTCGATGCCCTCCGGCAGGGGCAGGCCGAGGCAGAAGTGCCCCAGAATGGCGCACACCTGGCCGGGGGGTATAAAGACGCTGCCGACCCCGACGCCCAGAATGAGGGCGACGAGGGCGGCAGCGGCCAGCACCGACAATTTTGCCGCTGTCTTCATGGCTTACTGCGCGGCGTACAGATCGGGATAGACCGCCTGCGCCATCTGGTCAAGGGCCTTCACGATGTTCTGGTTGGAGAGGGAGGAGGCCATGTTGTCGATGTAGAACACCTGGGCGTTCTTCACGGCGTTCACACCCTCCCAGCCGCTGCGGCCGAGGATCTCCGCCACAGGGTCTTCGATGTAGTTCACGTTGGTGAGGATCACGTCGGGATTGGCGGCCACCACGGTCTCAGCGTCCACCGCCAGCCAGCCCTCCTGGTCGGCCAGGATGTTCTCCGCGCCGATCAACTCGATCATCTCGTTCAAAAAGACGCCAGAGCCGAAGCTGTACAGGTCGGGGGCGGCGCTGATCTCAAAATAGACGCTCTTTTTGTCGGTGACGGTGGCGCCGATGGCCGCGATGCGGTCCAGTTCCGCCTGCATCTCCGCGATCAGCGCATCGCCCTCGGCGGTCTTGCCCATGGCGGCGGCGATGAAGGCGATGTCCTCCTGGATGGCGGCGATGCTGTCGGCGTTGGGCACGCACAGCACGCACACGCCCATGTCCATCAGCTGCTGGTAGGGGTTCGACTGATCGTACAGGGTCATGTTGCAGACGAACAGCACGTCCGGCTTGAGGGCGGCCAGCTGCTCCATGTCCGGCTGCATCAGGTCAAAGGTGGGCACGTCCGCGGGCAGGCCCGCGAGGCCCACGCTCTGCAGATCGTAGCCCACGATCAGGTCGCCGCAGCCCAGGGCGGTCAGCGTCTCGGCGATGGAGGGGGCCAGCACCACCACCGAGCCGATCTCGTCGGGGATCTCCACCGCCGCGCCGCTGGGGTCGGTGGTGGGCTTTTCGGCGGCGGGAGCGGACACGGCGCTGGACGGCGCCGAAGCGGGCGCGGAGGCGGAGCCGGAGGCCGGCTGGGCGGCGCAGCCCGCCACGCTGGCGGCCATCGCCAGGGCGAGGATGAGACTAAGCAGTTTTTTCATGGATAAACCTCCTGATTTTCGGCAAAAACAAATCACCCTTCCACACACGAAAGGGTGACGTTTGCCGGTTCGAAACAGTGCAATTCATCCATCGTGAAGTGTACCAAAGCAGACTCAGCGATCCGACTTAGCGTGCACTGCACGCATCACGGTGGCGGGACCGTGCGGGATTCTCACCCGACTTCTCTGAATAGGCGTCTGCCTTTATTATGGGAAAGTGTTATCCGCTTTTGCCCATGTTTTTTCGCGGCAAAAAAGCCGCGTGCACTTAGATTATAAAGAGGAATGGCGCACAAGTCAAGCCGGAGCCGCACTGGCGCAGGGCCCGGAACAAAAAACGCCCGCTTCCCGGGCGGGGCCTGCGGCTCCAGGGGCGCGGGCGTCCCCGGTATAATGTGGGGCAGGGGCGCTTATGTCATTCGAATTTGAAGCAAGGAGGAGAAGTGATTTTGGCAGCGTACGGATACATACGGGTCAGTTCAAAGGATCAGAACGAGGATCGGCAGCTGCTGGCGCTGCGCGAACTGGACATCCCGGAAAGGAACATCTTCATCGAAAAACAGTCCGGCAAAGATTTTGAGCGGCCCCAATACCGCAAGATGGTGCGGCGGTTCAAGCGGGATGATCTGCTCTGCGTCAAGAGCATCGACCGGCTGGGGCGCAACTACGGGGAGATCCTGGAGCAGTGGCGGTTCCTCACCAAGGAGAAGGGGATCGACATCATGGTGCTGGATATGCCCCTGCTGGACACCCGGCGGGGCAAGGATCTGATGGGCGTTTTTCTCAGCGACGTGGTCCTGCAGATCCTTTCCTTTGTGGCCGAAAACGAGCGGGACAACATCCGCAGGCGGCAGGCCGAAGGGATCGCGGCGGCCCGGCTGCGGGGGGTGCGGTTCGGCAGGCCGCCGCTGCCGCTTCCGGACAATTTCCACGAGATGCACCGGGCGTGGCGGGGCAAAAAAATATCGCTCCGCCAGGCAGCGCAGGCGTGCGATATGCCGCAGGGGACTTTTTACGCCAAGGCGGTGAGGCTGGAAAAAGCCGAACAGACCGCCGCGGCTTTATTTTGAAAATGTCCACAAAAACAAAAAGGTGTTGCCAACGGCCTGCAGGTATTTCATTGATTATATCCTGAGCCGCTTCAACCGACAGGACGAGCAGGAAGACCGGGCAGCGGCGCGGCAGAGCCGGCAGTGATCGGGCGGCAAAGAAAAAGCCCGCGAAGGCGGAATGTTCCGTCTTCGCGGGCTTTTTGCGCGATGGTTCGCTGTTCGATTGAGCGCAGTGGGCGGCGGACCTGAAAAAGCGCTGCCCTCAGCGCCGGCGCCGGTGCAGCACCAGCGCGGCGGCGACCAGTGCCGCTGCGCCGCCGGCCAGCAGCACAGGCATGACCACGCTGCGCGGCTTGCCGGTGGCCGGGCTGTCGTTTGCAGGGTCGGAGGGCTGCGCGCTGGCCGGTGCGCTCTCCGGCACGGGAGTGGCGGAGGGCGCGGGCGTTTCGGTGGGCCTGGGCGTCCCGGTGGGTACAGGCGTTCCGGTGGGGGCGGGGCGCAGGGTAGGTACCGGCTTTATGGGGGAGATGGGCGTGGCGGCGGGGACAGGCGTCACGGCGGGCACCGGCTGCGTCTGCCCCAGGTGGGGGGACGAAGGGGTGGATGCCGGCGTCGGTGTGGGCGCAGGCGTGGGCACAGGGGTGACCGCGGGCGTGGGCACGGGGGTGGGGGAGGGCGGCGGATCCTTCACGGTGAGCGCGGCCGTCCCCTCAACGGTGCGATAGCGGCGGGTGTCCTGCGGAACGAACAACACGATGTATTCTCCCCCCGTCTGGGGCCGCAGGTCCGGCGCCTTCCAGGAAAAGGAGCCGGCCACGCTGGCCTGGCCGCCGGTCAGGATGCTGTCTGCCAGCGCCTGTCCCCGCAGAAGGGGGGCGGCGGCAGGCCAGGCGGTCACGCCGGGATCCTTCGGCACCGGATCCACCTGCTCCAGACTGGCTTTACCGGCCACCAGCAGCGCGGCGGCCATGCCGGAACTGTCGGCGGATTCGATCTCACGCAGTGTCATCTGCCGGGCCTGCTCCAGCAGGGCCTGGTTTTCCGGTAGGTACTCCCAATTCAACAGCTGTGTGTAAAACTGGTCCAGCTCCGCCACGGCGTCGGCTTTTTCCCGGGCGAGACGGGCCTTCCGGGGCACCTGCGTCACCGCGTCCGGATCGCAGAAGAAGAGCGCCGTATCGTCCAGATCGGCCAGCTGCCTGACAAGGGCCTCCAGCTGCGCCAGATGGGAGGAGAGCACCTCCCCCGCGGGCTTATAGTACCAGTCTTCAGCGGCCTGCATCCAGGCCAGCGCCCGGCGCATCCCGTCCAGCTGTTCCAGGCGGCCGGCCAGCAGAAGACGGGCCTCAGAGGCGGCCAGAGCGCGGTCTTCCGCGGGCAGGGCGGGCGCCAGCGAGGCAAGCGCCTCTTCCCGGGCTTCGTCCAGCGCGGCATCCACGGAGGCCGCGCAGCCGCTCAGCTCCGCCATGGGGACGGGGTTTCCCAGCCGGGAAAGGATCGGTTCGTGGGCCGACTGCCAGGAATCGGCGATCCGCCCGGCCCAGACGGCCTTGGTGGGAACATCGGCCATCGCCTCGGCGGCGGTGTACAGCGCCTGTTGCATGGCCTCCTGCTGGTCGCCGGTAAGCCGGCCGATCTCATCCCGGGCACGGTTTGCCGCGTCTTGCAGGTCGGCCCAGTCCTGGGCGTAGTAATCGCCGAAGGCGTAGCAGGCGACGATGTCATCCAACCAGTCCAGGTAGATCTGCTGTATGTCCTGATGGGACACCCACAGGGCATACAGCGTCACCACACCGTCCTTTTCCGCGGTGAGGTTGCGCACCGACTGCCCGGGATAAAACGCGGGCTGGGCGGCGTCCGGGGTCTGCGCCCAGCCTACAAACACGCCGGACGCGTTGGAAAAACCACTGTCCGGCAGCGGCAGTTCGGCGTCGTAGATACCCGGCAGATCGTCCATCGCCCCTTCGCCGCCGTTGGCGTCAAAGCGCACGGTGTAGGGGTTGGCGCCCACTGGGCGTACAGATACGCCGCCGTGCGGCTGCCGTTCTGGCCCGCAAGGTTCTGCACGGTCTGGCCGTCCGGGAAAGACTGGCCGCCCACGCCGTCGCTGTAATTGGACCAGGCGGTGAAGGTGTACCCGGTGCGGGTGAAGGTGTTGGGGCGCAGGGCAAAGCTGCTGCCGTAAACGGCGGATTGGGGCTCCATGTTGCCGGTACCCCCGTTGGCGCGGTAGTAAACCGTGTAGGGGTTGGGCACCCAGTAGGCATAAAGGGTCTGGCCGTTGGCCTCCAGCAGGTCGGTGGCCGCCACCGGGCGGGTGAAGCCGGGATCCTCGAACCATTCCACCCGATCGTAGCCTACCAGGGGGTTCTGCTCATAGAAGACCGATGCCTCCAGCCGGAAGTTGGGGATCGCGGGCAGGGTCAGGGAGGTGAGATGGTTGTTGGCGGCAACAAACCCGTTGCCCTCCAGCGACGGGTTGCCGCTCATGTCCAGGGTGGTGAGCCGGTTGAAGTCGATGTGCAGGAACTTGAGCTTTTTCAGCATGGAACAGTCAAATTCCTCCAGCCGATTGTCGAAGGTCTCGATAAAGGCAAGTTCCGGATTGTGGCTCACATCCAGCGCCTTCAGATCATTGTGCCGGCAATACAGCTGCACCAGCGCAGGGTTGCCGGACAGATCCAGTGTCTCCAGCCGGTTGTGCTCGCAGTTCAGTTCCACCAGCTGCGGGCAGCCGGTCACGTTCAGGCTGGTGAGGGCGTTGTTGGCGCAGTGCAGAAAGCGCAGTCGGGGATTGCCGCTCATGTCCAGGCTGGTGAGCGCGTTGTCCTTCACCGTGAGAGACTCCAGGGCGGTAAAGTGCTGGATGCCCGACAGGTCCGCGATGCCGAGCCCGGCCAGCCGCAGGTCGGTGACGGCGCTCAGTTCGGTTCCGGTGAGGAGGCCGTCGGCTCCCGCGCCCCCCCAGGTTGTTCTCGTCCAGCAGCCAGGCGCGCAGCGCCGCGTCCGGGAAATTGGCCTGGTCGACGGGCACTGTATCATCGGCGGCCAGGACGCCCGTCGACGTCACGAGGGAGACGGTCAGCGCGGCCGTGAGTACACCGCAAAGGATTCTGTGTGTGATTCGCATGGGGGATTCTCCTTGTATATGTATACCGTGTCGCTCAGCAAAAAACCGGCGTCCGGCCACGGCATCCCGATCCTCGGGCGGGAGCGGCTGCGCGCTCCGGAGATGCCGGGCGGTTCCCGCCGGTCTCGTTGCAGAAGACCATTGTACCATATTTTTCGCGTTTGTCCGCCGGTGTAGTAATGCAAGACATTTTTTCCGGGGCTTTCCATCCTGTAAACCGGCCGGGGCGGCCGGGAAAATGAGCGACGGCGCTTGCGGCCGGAGAGGCCCGCACCCCCCGCTTGCGGCCTGCGGCATGCGCTGCATGCAAGGCAAGAGACCGGCAAGGACGCGGGCCGCAGGGCGCGGCGGCTGATGGACGCAAGCGGCTGGCATCTGGCGGCCGTCTGTGGCCCTGCGCCCGCAGCGCCCCCCGCGGGCGCGTCCGTGTGACCTTATCACGGAAGATGGGCGGGATTTTGCTATACTGGACCCATTGGAGTTCAGGAGGTGCGTGATGAAAATGGAGAGAAAGCGCCGCAAAGCGCTGGTGGACAGCGCGGATTGTGTGGCATGCGGCTGCTGTGTGAAGGTGTGCCCGGTGCGGGCCATAGAGGTCATCCGGGGGATCACCGCCCGGGTGGATCCGGGCAAGTGCGTGGGGTGCGGCAGGTGCGCGGCGGAGTGCCCGGCGAGTGTGATCACGCTGCGGGAGGTGGAGGCATGAAAAAACACTGGTACGATTATCTGTGGGTCGCTTCGCTCCTGTATCTGGTGCTTGGCTTTTTTAACATCCTGTTCGCATGGCTGGGCCTTTTGTGCTTCTTCATCCCGCTCCTCATCGCGGTGATCGGCGGCAGCAAGGGGTACTGCAACCGCTATTGCGGCCGGGGCCAGCTGTTCAGGCTGCTGGGCGGGCGGTTCGGCCTGTCCCGCAGGAAGGACGTGCCCCGCTGGATGAAAAGCAAAGTATTCCGTTACGGATTCCTGGCCTTTTTCTTTGCCATGTTTTTTCTCATGCTGTGGAACACCTATCTGGTGTTTGCCGGTGCCGCGGACATGAAACAGATCGTCACCCTGTTGTGGACCTTTAAACTGCCCTGGAACTGGGCCTACCACGGCACTCTGTTCCACCCCGGGGTGGCGCAGTTTGCCTTCGGCTTTTACAGCGTGATGCTGACCTCCACGGTCTTGGGGCTGGTCACGATGGTGCTTTTTAAACCCCGCAGCTGGTGCGTCTACTGCCCGATGGGCACCATGACGCAGCTGATCTGCAAAGCAAAAAATGGGCGCGCGATCTGAGCGCGCCGCGCAAACAAGGCAAAAGCCCTGCAGCGAGCGCTGCAGGGCTTTTTATGCGGGTGCGGGCCGGCGGTTTTCAAACCGCCGGCCCGCTGTGTTGCAGGGAGGAAAGGGCGCCATGCAATGCGAAAAGGCGCCCCGGCGCGATGAAAGCGCCGTTTACATGGACTGAGGCGCATCAACACCCAGCAGATCCAGCGCGTTGCGCAGGGTGGTCTTCAGGGCCATCACGAGGCCCAGCCGCTGGTTGGTCAGCTCGGGATCGTCGGGGTTGTTCACACGCACCACGTTGTAGTAGCTGTGATAGAGCTTCACCAGGGACAGGATGTATTCCGCGATGGTGTTGGGCTTGTAGGTCTTGGCGGCCTTGGCGACGGTGGAGGGGAATTCGCCGATCATCTTCAGCAGCTGCAATTCCTTCTCGTTGGTCAGCCGGCCATAGTTGTCCTCCCGGTGGAACTGGGGGATCTCCGGGTTGCGCAGGATGGAGCACATCCGGGAGTGGGCGTATTGGGCATAGTAGACCGGGTTGTCGTAATCCTTGGTGGAAGCCTGCTTGATGTCGAAATCCATCTGGGTGGTGATGTCCTTGGAGACGAAGAACCACCGGGCGGCGTCCACGCCCACATCTTCGCAGAGTTCCCGCAGGGTGATGGCGTTGCCGGTGCGCTTGCTCATCTTCACCTCAACGCCGTCCTCCACCATGCGGACCATCTGGATGAGCTCCACGGTAAGGGTGCCCTTGGGATAGCCCAGCGCGGTGAGCGCCGCCTGCATACGGGTCACATAGGAGTGGTGGTCGGCGCCCCACAGGTTGACCATGATGGGGTAGCCGCGTTCCATCTTGTACACATGGTTGGCAATGTCCGGCGTGAGGTAGGAGAGGGTGCCGTCGCTCTTGCGCAGCACACGGTCCTTATCGTCGCCGTAATCGGTGCTCTTGAACCACAGGGCGCCGTCCTTCTCGTAAAGCAGACCCTTCTCGTCCATCATCTTGAGGCAGTCGTTGATCCGCTTCATGTTGTTCTCGTAGAAGAAGGTCTCGTGCATCCAGGAGGTGATGTTCACCCGGAACAGCTTCAGATCGCGGTCGATCTTGGCCAGCTCCCGGTCGATGCCCTGCTTCATGAAGTAATGCAGGCGCTCGCTTGCGTCGGCGGTGAGCCACTTGTCACCGTCCTCGCGGGCGATGTCGGCGGCGATGTCCTTCACGTCCTGGGCGTGATACCCGTTCTCCGGCAGGGGATACTCCTTGCCGAAAAACTCGAAATAACGGGAGATCAGGGATTCGCCCAGCATCACGATCTGGTTGCCCGCGTCGTTGACATAGAACTCGCGCAGCACATCATAGCCGCTCTTTTCCAGCAAACGGCAGATGGAATCGCCCCATGCCGCGTTGCGGGCATGGCCGCAGTGCAGATCGCCGGTGGGGTTGGCGGAAACCCATTCCACCAGGATGCGCTTGCCGTTGCCGGTGGTGTTCTGGCCGTAGTTGTCACCCTCGTCCAGCACCTGATTGATCAGGCTGGCAAGGGCGTCGCTGCGCAGCTTGAAGTTGATGAAGCCGGGTTTGGCCACCGTGACAGATTCCGCCTCCGGCAGCATTTCCCGCAGTTTCTCCGAGATGGACTCAGCGATCTCCACAGGATTTTTGTGCAGCTCGCGGGCCAGTTTCATCGCCACGCCGGTGGCGTAGTCGCCGTTCTGCGTGTTGCGGGGCACCTCCACCACCAGGGTCTCCGGGCCGGGCTCCAGGCCATACAGCTGCTGAATGGCCTGCTGGGTAACATCGTAAATCTTTCCTTCAAAATTGCTCATACCGGTTTATGCCTCCAAAGTCAATGGGATTATGAGATCAGGACACAAAGGCGTTAATTCCTCTTCGCGACCAGTTCCTCCAGGGTTTTACACATTTCGTCCGCCTCCTGCGGACCTCGCATGACCACCAGAACGGTGTTGTTTCCGGGCACACGGCCCACCAGCCGTTCGCTCTGATCCAGCACGTCCACAAAGGAACAGATCGCTTTTGCCATGCCGGGAAGCGTTTTGATGACGATAAAGTTGTCGACCTTATCAAAGGAACAGATGCCAAGCCGCGCAATGCTGGTCAGCCTGTCCTTGTTTTCTCCAGTGGCGTCCAGGCCGTTTACTGCGTAGCGGGACGCGCCGCCGGGCACACTGGATTTATATAAATGCAGGGCGCGAATATCACGGGAAAGGGTGGCCTGTGTACAGTGGACCCCTCGCTGCAGCAACAGTTCCATCAGTTGCTGCTGGGTTTCCACGGGCTGCGTGAGGATCAGCTCCAAAATCAATTTTTGCCGTTCTTCCCTCATGGGATACCTCCGCGGCCGTTACTGGCGGCCTGTAACACATTCCGCCAAACGAAATGCATGAATTTACACTGAGACAATTCTAAGCATATCGCCGAAAAGATGCTGTGTCAATACACTGGGGAGGATAAATTTTACATAATTTTAAAAACAGGACAAATGGGTTCATTCCGCGGGAGGGGTTTTCTTGCCGCCGCTCCGGCGGGCACCCTTGGATATCTTGCTCGTTTCGCTTCCGTCTGCCTTTTGAAGGGTGATGCGGTTGCGAAAATCCGAGGGGGTCATGCCCTTGAATTTGAAGAAATTGATGTTGAAGGTCTTGATGTTGTTATAGCCCACTTCAAAGGCAACGTCGATCACATAATAGTCGGTGGAAGCGAGCAGTTCGCAGGCGCGATTGATCCGCACAAAGTTCAGCAGCGCCTCAAAGTTCATGTTTGCGTAATACAGCATCAGGCGGTTCATCTCGGCCACCGAGATCCCAAAGTTGGATGCCACCTGGCTGGCGCTCAATTTTTCCAGCGAATAGTTTCTGTAGATGTAGTCGGTGATGGAAAACGCGACGCTTTTATTGGTGCGATTGAATTTTGTGGTGGATTTTCCGTAGATCTGACGGAACTTGATGGGGGTGACGCCAACCTTGGCGTTGAAATGCTTGGACAGATGTGAGGCGTCCACAAAGCCGGTGAGCGCGGCGATCTCGTCCAGTGTCAGGTCGGTGTATACGAGGAAATCCGACACCTTTTCAATGCGGATGCTGGTGAGCAGCTTGGTGAAGGTGGTGCCGG
>DWYI01000060.1 GCA_019118765.1 Candidatus Allofournierella merdavium
CAGCCGGGCCTCGGTGTCCTTGATAATGGCGTCGAAGGTACTGCTGCGATGACTCATCTCCATCACGGACTGCCCGCTGGAGCCGTATTCCATCAGCTCTGACTGGGCGGTCTTGAGCACCTGCTCAAACAGCATGGACGGGCCTGCGCTGAAATTGTACACTCTTGCCATTTTCTTTCCCTCCAATGAAAAGTTCCTGTTCACCCGTACAAGGGTTGCAGTAACTTTAGTATAGTACAAAACAAAAGACCACACCAGCGCAAAGATTCACAAAAAACCGGCCGCTTTTCCGTGGTGGGCGCACAGAAAACACAAATGTCCTTGAATGAAGGGCAAACTGCCGCCGCGGGCAAGAAAAAACGCCCAAAACGGAGCGATCCGTTTCGGGCGCAAAAGCGGTGGTTCAGGGGCGTTCGTCGTCAGCCTTGCTGCACCGGGAGGCGCAGTGGGCGCAATCGCCCCCGCAGCCGCCGGAAAAGCCGCCGTTTTTGAAGATGAACACCAGCGCCCCGACGAGGGCCGCCGCCACCGCGGCGAGGATGAGGATGTCTCCAAGACCCATACGAAAAAATCTCCTTTGCAAAAGAAGGTCAGCCCAGGCCCAGGGCCAGGCCGATGCAGCGCACCGCGAAGGCGGTGACCCAGGCGATGGCGCACTGGGTGATCACCACGCCCGCCGCGGCTTTGGCGCTGCCCATCTCCCGGCGCACGGCGGCGATGGCCGCCACGCAGGGGGTGTAGAGCAGGGTGAAGGTGAGGAACACGAAGGCGGTGAAGGGGGTGAACATGCCCGCCAGCGCCGCCGGCAGGGTGGTGAGGCTGGAGCCGGTGAGCACCGCCAGGGTGCTGACCACCGCCTCCTTGGCGGAAAAGCCGGTGATGAGCGCGGTGGACACCCGCCAGTCGCCGAAACCCAGGGGGGCGAACAGGGGGGCCAGCAGGCCGCCCAGGGCCGCCAGCAGGCTGTTGGCGGAATCGGTGACCACGTTGAGCCGGCTGTCAAAGGTCTGCAGGAACCAGATCAGCAGGCTGGCCACAAAGATGACGGTGAAGGCCCGCACCAGGAAGTCCTTGGCCTTCTCCCACATCAGGCGCAAAACGCTCTTGGCGCTGGGCAGCCGGTAGTTGGGCAGCTCCATCACGAAGGGCACCGGCTCGCCCTTGAAGGCCACCGCCTTGAGGATGAGGCCGTAGATGACGCCGATCACCATGCCCATCACATACAGGCCGATCATCACCAGCGCCTGGTAGCGGGTGAAGAAGGCGGCGGTGAACATGGCGTAGATGGGCAGCTTGGCCGAGCAGCTCATGAAGGGGGTGAGCAGGATGGTCATCTTGCGGTCCCGCTCGCTGGAGAGGGTGCGGGTGGCCATGATGGCGGGCACGCTGCAGCCGAAGCCGATGAGCATGGGCACGAAACTGCGCCCCGAAAGGCCGATCTTGCGCAACAGCTTATCCATCACGAAGGCCACCCGGGCCATGTAGCCCGAATCCTCCAGGATGGAGAGGAAGAAGAACAGGGTCACGATGATGGGCAGGAAGGTGAGCACGCTGCCCACGCCGGCGAACACGCCGTCGATCACCAGGCTGTGCACCACCGGGTTGATGCCGTAGGCGGTCAGTCCCGCGTCCACCAGGGCGGTGAGCCTGTCCAGCCCAAGGCTCAGAAGGTCGCTCAGGCCCTGGCCGATCAGCCCGAAGGTGAGCCAGAACACCAGCCCCATGATGGCCAGGAAGATGGGGATGGCCAGCACCCGGTGGGTGAGGACGCTGTCGATCTTCACGCTGCGGGCGTGCTCGCGGCTCTCGCCCCGGCGCACCACCGCCTCGGCGCACACCTGGCCGATGAAGTCGTAGCGCATGTCCGCCAGGGCGGCCTCCCGGTCGGTGTGCATGTCGCTCTCCATCTCGGCGATGGCGTGCTCCATCAGTTCCTTCTCGTTGTCCGACAGGGCCATCCGCTCCAGCATCGGCTCGTCCCCCTCCACCAGCTTGGTGGCGGCGAACCGCACCGGCACCCCGGCGCGCTGGGCGTGGTCCTCGATCAGGTGGCAGATGGCGTGGATGCACCGGTGCACCGCGCCGCTGCAGAAGTCCAGCCGCTGGGGCTTCTCCCGGTTCAGCGCCACCTGCATGGCGTGCTCGATCAACTCGTCGATGCCCTCGTTCTTGGCCGCCGAGATGGGGATCACCGGGATGCCCAGCGCCTGCTCCAGATGGTTCACATGCACCGTGTTGCCGTTGGCCCGCATCTCGTCCATCATGTTCAGCGCCAGCACCATGGGGATGCCCAGTTCGATGAGCTGCAAGGTCAGGTAGAGGTTGCGCTCGATGTTGGTGGCGTCCACGATGTTGATGATGCCGTCCGGCTTGTTGTTCACCAGAAAGTCCCGGGTCACGATCTCCTCGCTGGTGTAGGGCGACAGGGAGTAGATGCCCGGCAGGTCCACCACCGTGGCCTGGGGATGCTTGCGGATCTGGCCGTCCTTGCGGTCCACCGTCACGCCGGGGAAGTTGCCCACATGCTGATTGGAGCCGGTGAGCTGGTTGAACAGGGTGGTCTTGCCGCAGTTCTGGTTGCCCGCCAGCGCGAACACCAGCGGGGTGTCCGCCGCCAGGGCCGCCCGCTTTTTCTCGCCGTGGCCCGGGTGGGGGATGGGCGGGATCTCCGTCTTCCGCGCCGGGGCGGCCGCCGCGGGCGCGCCCACCTCGCCGATCTGGATGTTCCTGGCGTCCTCCAGCCGCAGGGTCAGCTCATAGCCCCGCAGCTCCAGTTCGATGGGATCGCCCATGGGGGCCGTTTTGCGCAGGGTCACCCGGGTGCCCGGGGTCAGGCCCATGTTCAGAAAATGACGGCGCAGCGCCCCCTCGCCGCCCACCGCCTCGATGGTGGCCGCTTTGCCCAGCGGCAGCTTGTCCAGCGTCATGCCAAACACCTCATTATTATAAATAAGTAAGAAAAGAATTAGTATCCTCTAACGCGCACAACTATAGCATTCGTTTCTATAAAAGTCAAGGCCACGGCGCCGCCACAGGGCCAAAGATGATAAAATATTCATAACTATGAATATTTATTCAGAATAGCACGGCGAAACAGCGCCCAAACACGGATATGTTATCCAATGCCGCCAGGCAAAAACAGGCGTTTGGGTCAATCGACACGAGATAGAATCCACTTAAAACGGCAATTTTGTGTAAATTGACAAAAAGCTTGTGGATTCATAAAAATGCATTGACAAAGTATAAATATGCTGTATACTTATCCCAAGGTTCCCACACAGGACGGGGGCCAAATACAATCACACCCCGGACCGGGGTGCACAGAGGAGTGTATTCAGACATGAAAAAACTGATTTCCGTGGCCCTGGCCGGCGTTCTGGCCCTGAGCCTGGCTGCCTGCGGCAGCACCGCCCCTTCCAGCCAGCCCGCCAGCACCAGCGCCGCCGCTTCCGGAAGCACCGCGGCTTCCGCCAGCACTGGCGCTTCCGCCTCCACCGCGGGCAAGCAGTACATCTTCAGCGTGGACGACCTGACCGGCAAGACCATCGGCGTGCAGCTGGGCACCACCGGCGACATCTACGCCCAGGACATTGAGGGCGCCACCGTGGAGCAGTACAACAAGTTCAACGACGCGGTGCTGGCCCTGAAGCAGGGCAAGGTGGACGCGGTGATCATCGACAACGAGCCCGGCAATGTGTTCGTGGAACAGAACCCCGACATCATCATGCTGGACGAGGACTTCGCCGTGGAGGACTATGCCATCGCGCTGGCCAAGGGCAGTGAGCTGACCGCCAAGTTCAACGAGGCCATCGCCGCCATCAAGGAGAACGGCACCCTGCAGGCCATCCTGGACAAGTACATCAACGACGTGGAGGGCGCCACCGGTTATGTGACCCCCGAGGGAACCGAGTATCCCAACGGCACCCTGACCATGGCCACCAACGCCTACTTCCCCCCCTATGAGTACTACGAGGGCGACGCGATCGTGGGCATCGACGCCGAGTTCGCCAAGGCCATCTGCGACTACCTGGGCTACGAGCTGAAGATCGAGGACATGGAGTTCGACTCCATCATCCCCGCCATCTCCAGCGGCAAGGCTGACTTCGGCGCCGCGGGCATGACCGTCACCGAGGACCGCCTGCAGAACGTGGACTTCACCGACAGCTACTGCACCGGCATCCAGTCGGTCCTGGTGCTGAAATAAGCGCTGGTATTCCCGCGAATTATGGTGTATAATGAACGCACATGATGTGCGGCGGAACAGGGGCCGGCTTGCCAGGCCCCTGTTCTTATGCGGAGAGGAAGAAAGCCATGGGCCTGCTGCAATCTTTTTTTGAAAGCGATTTCTGGCAGAGACATATTTACAACAACTTCATCGCCGAGAACCGCTGGACCTACCTGACCAACGGCCTCAAAAACACCGTCATCATCACCCTGGCGGCGCTGGTCATCGGCATCCTGCTGGGCGCGGTGGTGGCGGTGGTGCGGGTCACCCATGACAAGGCGGGCCGGCCGGGCATCCTGCTGCGGCTGTTCAACGCCGTGTGCCAGTTCTATCTCACCGTCATCCGGGGCACCCCGGTGATGGTGCAGCTGCTGATCATGTACTTTGTGGTCTTCGCCACGGTGGATCCGGGCAAGCTGGCGGTGGCCATCATCGCCTTCGGCGTCAACTCCGGCGCCTATGTGGCCGAGATCTTCCGCAGTGGCATCATGAGCGTTGACCCCGGCCAGATGGAGGCCGGGCGCAGCCTGGGCCTTTCCTACAGCCAGGTGATGCTGCGCGTCATCATGCCCCAGGCCATCAAGAACATCCTGCCCACCCTGAACAACGAGTTCATCGCCCTGGTCAAGGAGACCGCCGTGGTGGGCTACATCGCCCTGGGCGACCTGACCCGCGGCGGCGACCAGATCCGCAGCCAGACCTTTGACGCCTTCCCGCCGCTGCTGGCGGTGGCGGCCATCTATCTGGCCATTGTGATGCTGCTGGAAAAAGGCGGCCGGATCGTGGAAAGGAGGCTGGCGCAGAGTGATCGAGGTTAAAGGCCTTTGCAAGAAGTTCGGCAAGGTGAAGGTGCTGGAAGGACTGGACATCACCATCAACAAAGGCGACAAGATGGTGCTGGTGGGGCCCTCCGGCTGCGGCAAGTCCACCTTCCTGCGCTGCCTCAACCAGCTGGAAGTGCCCGATGGGGGCGAGGTGTGGTTTGACGGCCAGCTGGTGAACAGCCCCAAGACCGACATCAACGCGGTGCGGCGGCGGATGGGCATGGTGTTCCAGCACTTCAACCTGTTCCCCCACCTGACGGTGAAGCAGAACATCACCCTGGCTCCGGTGATGCAGAAACTCAAGACCCAGCCCCAGGCGGACGAACAGGCCATGCAGCTGCTGGAGCGCATCGGCCTGGCCGAGAAGGCGGAGGCTTACCCCAGAACCCTCTCCGGCGGCC
>DWYI01000061.1 GCA_019118765.1 Candidatus Allofournierella merdavium
ATGGTGCTGTTCCTCTGCTCGGACAAGGCGGGCTTCATCACCGGCGAAAACATCTGCATCGACGGCGGCATGACCCGCCAGATGATCTACCACAACGACTTCGGCTGGACGCTGCAAGGAGGGAACGAAGAATGAAAACGGCGATTTGCTATCTTTCCTGCCACCATGGCAACACCCGCAAGGTAGTGGAGGCTATGGCCCGGGCGGGCGGCGCCGACCTCATCGACGTGCGCACCCGGCAGGCGGTGCGGCTGGAAGAATACGACCGCATCGGCTTTGCCTCCGGCATCTACGGCTTTGAGATGCACAAGGCGGTGGCCGCCTTCGCCCGGCAGTATCTGCCCGCGGGCAAGCCGGTGTTCTTCGTCTACACCTACGGCGGCGCAAAGGGCAGCGGCACGAAGGCGCTGCGCCAGATCGCCCGGGAAAAGGGCTGCCCGGTGCTGGGGGAGTTTTCCTGCAAAGGCTACGACACCTTCGGCCCCTTCAAGCTGGTGGGCGGCCTTGCCAAGGGCCGCCCCGACGAGGAGGACCTGGAAAAGGCGCGGGCGTTTTACCGGGGGCTTCGGACAACGTGATGCAAGGAGACAACATGGACTGGAAATTCGAGACCGCCGGCCCCACCGGGGAGTGCAGAGCGTTTGGCGTGAACATTTTTCAATACCCCTGGCGGGACTGCAACGAAAAAGCCGTTGTGACCGATCCCCGCCACAGCGTGGAAAAGGTGTTCCGGGTCTATGAAGTGGAGATCGACGGCATCTCTCACCGCTTTGCTGGCGGGGAGTTCTCAAACGGCGTGTTCGGGGTGTATCTGCCGGAGGATGAATTTGTTTAGACCCGCTGTGTGCCGCTTTCCATTTTCTGATTCTGGCGCCCGCGGTTTGCCCCCGTTCTTTTTCCTCTGCGCGCAGGCCCCGCGATGAAGCTGCCGGACCTTTGCCGCGAGAGATGTGATCCCTCTTTTTTAAAGGAGCCTTCTATGAACATTCGAGAAGACCGCCGGCCGACCCTGGCCTCCTGGCCCAAGCGCATGTACGATTGGAACGAAGTGCCGCCCGCGTTTCAGCCCGCCCTGACGGACTGGGACGCCGCCGGCATGCCGCCGGGGAACATCACCCTCATCCCCCGCATCCACCAGTACTCGGGCGCGCCGGAATATGTCACCGCCTGGTTCGGCAACCAGGTCTGCATTCAGCGCATGGCCGACGGCAAGCTGGATGTGTGGCGCATCCGCCCCGGGGATGTGGTGCAGGTGGGGTATTCCATCCAGCTGATCAAATGCACCGTCACCGTCTGGCTGAAAGACGGCGGGTGCACCGGCTTTTCCTTTAACAAGACCAAGGAGGATCAGCTCTACCCGGTCCTCAGCCTGCTGCTGGGCCAGCCCGCCGACCGGCAGCCGCCCCAGCGGCATCCCGACTCCCCTGTTTTTGACCGGCTGCGGCAGGAGAGCTACGCCATGTACTACACTTCCCTTCTGGCGTACCGCTTCGGCGGCGAGATCCGGGACCATTTGTTCTTGCGGGGCAAAAACCGCAACTTTCTTTATATCCTCCAGCGCCGGCCCGATCCCGAGTGCTTCTGCGCCGTGACGGACGCCGGCCCCGTGTGCATCATCACCGATTTTTACGGCACCCGAGCCCTCTATCTGCCCGGCTCCGCCGCCTGCTCCCTGCGGGTGGGCCTCCTGCCCCGCGGCAAGGGCGGCGGGCTGTATCTGCGCACCCCGGCGGAGGGCGAAAACCTGTACTTTTATCTTCTGCCCGGGCAGGAGGCGGCGGCCGACGCCTTTGCCCGGCACTGGTTTTGCCCGCCGGAAGAGGACGCCGCACGCTGACCATTTTCCCGTTGTTCCTCACGCCTGTTTTGCGCGGCGCGGGGGCGAACGGCCCGATCAAGCTGTTTGCCCCGGGCTGTGGGGGCACATTCTGATTGACAACGCTCCGTCGGTAGTGATACGCTTGAGCTATCAAGACAACGCCATTTGAGGAAGGAGTTTTCGAATGAAGACCATCTCAGGCGCGGAAAAGCTGACCTACACCGGCAGTCTGCTGGGGCAGAACATGATCTACAGCTTCGTGACGATGTATGTGATGTTTTTCTTCACCGATCTGCTGCGCATCCCGTCGCAGAGCGTGACCGTCATCATGGTGGCCGCCAGCCTGTGGGACGCGGTGAACGACATCCTGATGGGCATGATCGCCGACCGCACCAACACGCGCTGGGGCAAATTCCGCCCGTACCTGCTGGCGGGGCCGTTCGTCATCGCCGTGACCACCATACTGTGCTTCTGGAATTTCGGCGGCTCGGCCGCGGGCACGGTGGCCGTGGCGGCGGTGTGCTATGTGCTGTGGGGAATGTCCTACACGGTCTACGATATCCCCATCTGGGCGATCTCCTCCGTCTCCTCCCACAACGCGGATGAAAAGAACGGCATGGTGACGCTGGGCAAGATCGGCGGCACGCTGGGCACGGTGATCGTCTCGGTGGGCAGCGTGGCGCTTCTGAACGCCTTCGGCGGAGAGCGCAGCGCCCCGGCCTACGCGGCGGCGGCCGCCACCGTTGCCGGCGCGGGCGCGCTGCTGATGCTGCTGAGCGGCTTTGTGCTGCGCGAGCGCATCGCGCCGCCGGCCAAAGGAGTGCCTTTTGCCGCAACATCCACACCATCCTGGACAACACCCCGCTCAAGGCCCTGATGGTCTCGCTGCTGGTGGTGAACATGGTGAACAACCTGCGCCAGGTGGCGCAGATGTTCTTTGCCGTGTATGTGTGGGGCGATTCTTCCTACGTCACCTACATCGGCCTGAGCCTTGTGGTGGGCATGATCTTCGGCATGGCCGTCTGCCCCGCCCTGATCCGCCGCTTTGACAAGAAGTACATCTTCATCACGGCGTGCGTCGCCGGCTCGGTGTCCAGTTTCCTGCCCTTCGCCGTGGGCGGCGGCCCCGTGCCGGGGCTCATCCTGCTGGGCGTCAGCTTCGCCTTCACCGGCGTGACCACCATCAGCAGCACCTCGATGCTGATGGACGCCATCGACTACGCCGAGCACAAGCTGGGATTCCGGGGCGAGGGCGTGGTTTTTTCCATGAACACCTTTCTCAACAAGCTCAGTTCCACCATCTCGAAAGGCCTTCTGGGCGTCTCGCTCACCGCCATGCACTATGTGGACAACATGGCCCCCAACGAGACGGTGCAGACGGGGTTCAGCGCCATCGTCTACGTTGTACCCGCCGTGTGCTTCCTGCTGGCCATCCTGCCGCTGGCCTTCTACCGCCTGAGACCCGCGCAGATCGAGACGATCCGCGCGGAACTGGAAAACCGCCGCACCGCGGAGAAATGAGGGTATTGTATGGACGTTTCCGCTTTTTTCGCTCCCCCTGAGATCCTCGGCGCCAAGCGCGCGCTGTGCATCCAGCCCCACGCCGACGACAACGAGATCGGCATGGGCGGCACCATCGCCGCCCTGGCCGCGCGGGGATGTGAGATCCAGTATCTCACCGTCACGAACGGCGACCTGGGCGCCCAGGCCGGGCCCTGTGACCCGGAACAGCTGGCAAAAACCCGCCGCGGGGAGGCCGAAGCCGCCGGGCGGGCGCTGGGCGCGTCCGCCTTCCACTGGTTTGACGAGCCGGACGGCTCGCTGGAGCACATCCCCGCCCTGGCCGGCAGGATCGCCGAGCTGATCCGCGCCGTGCGGCCGGACGTGATCTTCTGCCCCGACCCCTGGGCCCTGTACGAAGCGCACCAGGACCACATCGTCACGGGCAAGGCCGCGGCGCAGGCGTTCCTGTCCGCGTCGCTGGCCCAGTATCCCCGGGGGACCAAGACCGCCCCGTGGCAGCCGGGCGCCATCGGCTTCTATTTCACCCAGAACCCGAACACCGTCGTGGATGTGACCGACACGTTCGACACAAAATTCGCCGCCATGGCGCTGCACCGCTCCCAGCTCAACGAGCAGCTTCTGGGCCTGTACCGCGTCTACTTCACCATGCAGGGGCAGAAACTTGCCCAGGGCCGGGGCTTCGCGCTGGGCGAAGGGCTGAAGGTGCTCAGCCCGCTCCACCTCCACTGCTTTGTGGAAGCCCCCGGCATCTGACCGGCCTGCCCATCCCGCCCCCGGCCGCGCTCACCGCGCCGCTGGGGGGCCTTCGGCGCACGGCGCTCCCACCACACCGGTGTGCCCTTCCCGTGCCGGACCGCTGCGGCAGGCAGGGACGCAGGGCGCCCCTTTCACCACACACGCAAGATCCCGCAAAGCCTGCGCTGAAAAGGCTTTGCGGGATCTTTTCTGCTGTTTGTCTTCTGTTCTGCGCAAGGCCGGCGGCACCGCCGGGAACGGCGCAAAGGCCTGCCGGCTGCCGCGCACAGCGGCGCGGGCCGGGCGCTCTTCAAAAACGCCCACCGGGCGGACTGCGTTTTACACTTCCGCTTCCTCCCCCGGGAGGGGGCGCGCAGAGCGGCCGGCCTGCCGCGGCGGGGTCACGGGGTTTGATCGGTCCCGGCCCGCCCGCGGAACAAAGCGGCCGCGGCGGCAACGCCGGCGGCCGTGCAGGGGAGCATCAGCAGGTAGTACGGGAAGATGTACCGGGCCTTGGCCTCCCACAGCACCGAGAACAGAAAGCCGCCCAGCACGGCCACCAGCGGCAGGTAATTCTCCAGGGGGAGGCGCTTTTTCAGCCCCGCCGCGAGGAACGCCAGCACCCCGCCGTAGGCCACCAGCTGATAAATGTTGGTGTAGGCGGTGAGATACTCGTTTCCCCTGCCCTCATAGATGCTCTGCACCAGCTGCGGCTGCTCGCCCACGAACAGGTTGTTCATCACGAGGCACTGGTACATGGGCGCGTTCCACTGGGAAAAGATCTTCCGGTAGTAAAAATCCGCCGCGTAGGCGGGGTCCTGCCGGCAGCGGACGGCAAAGGCGATCAGATCCCGCTTGGCCGTCTCGGAGGCAAGCTTCGGGTCAAACCCGCAGTTCTGATAGACGCTGCCGTTATAGCCGTTGTACCAGCCGGCGTTCACCGACTCGTCGTTAGTGCCCATGGCGATATACAGGATTGCGGGCATGGACTTGCTGTTGTCGGGGATCTTGTCGTGGTAGAGCAGCGCCATCAGCGTCGAGGGGGTGAGCATGGCCAGCAGCAGCGCCAGGGCGGCCAGCAGGCGGCCCCGGGTGGCGCCGCGCAGCAGTTTGATCGCCATGACGATGGCCAGCGCGATCAGCACGATCATCACATTGGTGCGCAGCAGCAGGGCCGCGGAGGCGAAGAGATACAGCCCGGCCACATAGCGGCGCGCGGGGGACCTGATGCACTCCAGGCACATCCAGACCGCCGCCATGGCAAAGGCGGTGGAGCTGGATTCGCCATAGACGAAGGCGGTGTAGACGTACATGGGCGCGCAGAAAAGCGCCAGCAGTAGGTACAGGAATCCCGCTTCCCGCTGCCCGCCGCTGATCAGCGCCACCACGCGGAAACCCGCGTAGACCAGAAGCCCGGTGGTCAGCGCGTTGAACAGCTGGAACGCCTGCCAGTTTTCCAGCTCAAAGAAGGAGGACACCAGCACGAACACCCGCAGCACGCTGATGATCCCCAGCTGCTGCTGGCAGGGCCCCACATAGCCGCTCTGCTGCAGGCCGCTGAAATCGCCGGCATTGAACCGCTCGGCCTGCTTGACGATCTGGCTCTGGTCCGCCTGGGGGGCCGTTTTGGAGGCCAGCACCCACAGCACCGCGACGCAGACGGAGACCGCCGCCGCGGCCAGGGCCAGGCGGTTCATATCCACCCGGGGCGCCGCTTTTCGGAACAGCCGGGCCGCCAGGATCATGCCGGCCGCGGCGACCGCGAAGAAGAACAGGTTGCCGGCAAGGGAGTCCCGCTCAAAATAGACAGCCTCGCTCATCAGGTCACGGTTGACCCAGGAGGAGGTGAAGCTGTTGAAAAACAAAACGGAAAACAGCGCCAGGCACACAAAGCACAGCGCGTACCCGCAATACTGCTCCGCTTTTTGGAACACCAACGATTTCCCCATGGGAATGACGACCCCCGATACCACACGTTTTCCTCTATTATAGCAAAAAACGCCGCCGGTCCATATGTTTTTTTGCAAACGCCGCCCGGGCCCTGCCCCCGTTCGCCCCCCTGCGCCCGGCGCTTGCTTTTTTGCCCCGCCGGGTGGTATAGTAATCAGTAGCCGGCCCCGTTCCGGGCCGGCCTTTTTTCGAAAGGAGCTCTTTCCCATGCGCATTGCCGCGGCGGCCCGCGGGGCCGCTCCCGGGCGGCCCTTCGCCCGGTTCGCCCTCTCCTCCCTCTTTGCCGCCGGGGTGGATCTGGCCGCCTTTGAACTGCTCTGCCGCCTGCTGGAGGGCACGGCGGGCGAGAACGCCGCCATCCTGGCGGCCACCTGCCTGGCCCGGGCGGCCTCCGCCCTGGTGAACCACGTCGTCAATTACGCCCTTGTGTTCCACAGCCACGCCGCCCGCGGGCGGGCCACCGGCCTGTACGCCCTCATCACCGTGGGCAAGACGCTGTGCAGCGCCCTGCTGGTGGCCGGCGCCGCCGCCCTCCTGCCCGCCCTGCCCCGGCTGGGGGCCAAGATCGGGGCGGATGTGCTGCTGTTTTTCGTCAACTATCTGCTGCAAAAAGCCTTTGTCTATTGAAAGGAGCCCGCCATGAAACTGCTCATCGCACGCCACGCCGACCCGGACTACTCCATCGACTCCCTGACCGAGGTGGGCTGGAAGGAGGCCGCCCTGCTGGCCGACCGGATCAGCCGGCTGGAGGTGGCCGCCTTCTACGTCTCGCCCCTGGGGCGGGCGAAGGACACCGCCTCCCTGACCCTGCAGAAGATGGGGCGCACCGCCGTGGAGTGCCCCTGGCTGCGGGAGTTCGACGCGCCCATCCGCAAGCCCGGGGCGGCGGAGGACTCGATCCCCTGGGACTGGATGCCCGCCGACTGGACCGCCGAGCCCCGCTTTTTTGACCGCCGCGCCTGGGCCGATGTGCCGGTGATGGACGCGGGCGGCGTAGGGGAAAAGTACCGGGCGGTGACCGCCGCGCTGGACGAGCTGCTGGCGGCCCACGGCTACCGGCGGCAGGGCGAGATCTACCGGGCCGAGCGCCCCAACACCGACACGGTGGTGCTGTTCTGCCACTTCGGGGTGGAGTGCGTGCTGCTGAGCCATCTGCTGGGCCTCTCCCCCCTGGTGCTGTGGCAGGGCGCCTGCGCCGCCCCCTCCTCCCTCACCACCCTCATCACCGAGGAGCGCCGCCAGGGCGAGGCCTGCTTCCGGATGGGGGCCTTCGGCGACACCTCCCACCTCTACGCCGGGGGCCGCGAGCCCTCCTTTGCCGGCCGCTTCTGCGAGATGTACTCCCTCGCCGACCAGCGGCACTGACCCGCCCCGCAACAAAAAAGGAGCGCCCCGGGCGGGGCGCTCCTTTTTTGTGCATCCCTTCAGGGCGCAGGCCCGCAGGGCCTCCACCGGCTTTTGGAACCGGCGGGTGAGCAGGCCCACCAGCACCGCGGCGGCCACGGTGCCCTCCCGCACCCCCTCCACCCGGCCCAGGAACACCAGGCCGATGGCCACCGACAGGCAGACCAGGGTCACGTCAAAGGCCACCTTCATGCTGCCGAACCGCACCGGCAGCACCTGGCAGACGGCCAGCACCACCCCTTCGCCGGCGGTGGTGACCAGCCCCGCCGCCACCTCCACGCTGACCCCCAGCGCCACCAGCAGGATGCCCGCGGCGCACAGCAGCCACTGGAGGGCGTTGCCCCCCGCCGGCAGCGGCGCCAGCACCAGCGTGCCCAGGTCGATCATGGAGCCGAAGAGCACCGCCGCCGGGATCTGCAGCAGCTGGAACCACTGGTAGCGCCGGCGCAGGATGAGGATCTGCATGGCCACAAAGATACAGTTCATGATGATGGTGGTGGTGCCCACCGACAGCCCCGAGGTGAGGCCGGTGACATAGGGCACGCTGGAGATGGGCGAGGTGCCCAGGCTGGCCTTGATGGAAAAGGCCACCCCAAAGGCCATGATCACCAGCCCCGCCGCCAGCATGAGGCACCGCGCCGCCAGATGTTTGTTGTTTCCTTCCTTCATTCTCTCTTCCCCGTTTCTTTCTGCTCCACCGCCCGGCAGGCCTTTTGCAGCAGCGCCAGAAGCGACGCCATCTCCTGCTCCGTCAGGGCGGCCGCCGCCGGGGCCTCCGCCTGCCGGAACCCCTCCTCCATGGCCGCCGCCGCCCGCCGGCCCGCATCGGTGAGGCAGACCCGCACCGCCCGCCGGTCCTCCGGCGGCCGCCGCCGGCAAACAAGGCCCGCCTTTTCCATCCGCAGCAGGATGCCCCCCACGGTGGCCGGCTCGATCAGGCAGTGGGCCGCGATGGTCTTCTGGTCCGCCTCGCCCGCCGTGCGCAGAAAATCCAGCACCTTGGGCTGGCCGGCGCTCAGGCCCATCTCCCCCGCCCGGGCCATCACCCGGCGGGACACCCCCGCGTGGCAGCGCATCAGCAGATAATGCAGGCTCTCCATTTGATAAGCCTCCTTATAATAAGCATCCTTACTTTTTTAGTATAGTCCCTTTTCCGGGCGATGCAAGGGCCGTTTTGCCCAATGTTTTGCCGCCAGTGCCGGCCGGGCCTTGTGAAGTTTGCCGCGGCAGTGTATATATTGCATAATAAAACGGCTAAATCTTTATAATTTTTAAGTATTGCGCACACATCGTTTTTGCTGTATGATGATAAAACAGTGTTTGAGCGACAGAGAGCAGCACGAAACATGCCCTGTTTTGTGCTGCTCTTTTCTGCCGGAAAAGAGGTTTTACATGAAAAAGATCCTTCGCCGCGCCCTGCTGGCGCTGGCCGCCCTGGTGGGGGCGCTGGTGCTGGTGTTCGCGGGATATGTGGGCTACCTGCAGCTGCAATACTACCGCATCGAGGACGGCCTGGTCCTGGAGGTGGCGGACCCGCCGACGGAAACGCTGGAGGCCAACGAGGAATACACCGCCGTGACCTGCAACCTGGGCTTCGGGGCCTACGGGCCGGAGTACTCCTTCTTCATGGACACCGGCACCATGGCCGACGGCACCCCCACCCAGGGGCTGTACGGCAAGGCCCGCAGCCAGGAGGACGTGCTGGCCAACACCACCGCCGCGCTGGACGCCCTAAGCGAACTGGACGCCGACCTTCTGCTGCTGCAGGAGGTGGACTATGACTCCCACCGCAGCTGGTTTGTGGACCAGCGGCAGATGGCGCTGGACGCCTTCCCGGGCTACGGCTCCATCTGGGGCCAGAACTTCCACAGCGGGTATCTGGCCTACCCCCTCACCGACCACCACGGGGCGGTGAACGCGGGGCTGCTCACCCTCACCCGCTGGGCCGCCACCGAGGGGGTGCGCCGCAGCTACCCGGTGGACGAGAGCTTCTTTGTGAAATTCACCGACCTGGACCGCTGCTTCACCGTGCTGTACCTGCCGGTGGAGGGCGCCGAGGGGCAGCTGGCTCTCATCCACAGCCACATGTCCGCCTACGACGAGGGGGGCACCGTGCGGGCGCGGCAGCTGGAGCTGCTGTGCTCGGCGATGGAAGAGGAGTATGAAAAGGGCAACTACGTCATCGTGGGGGGCGACTTCAACCACGCCCTCCACGGCACCGAGCACGCCTTCTCCAGCCAGCAGCAGTTCCCCGGCTGGGTGCAGACCCTCACCGACGCCGACCTGCCGGAGCACTTCGCCTTTGTGGAGGCGGACAACGGCTTTGCGGTGCCCACCTGCCGCGGGGCGGACATCCCCTACACCCCGGGGGTGAACTACACCACCGTGGTGGACGGCTTCATCGTGTCGGACAACGTGACCGCCGCCGCCGAGAACATCGACGCGGACTTTGCCTTCAGCGACCACAACCCGGTGGCCCTCACCTTCCGGCTGGCGGCCTGAAGCCCCGCAAACACGCCATTCTTTCTCTCCCCACGGGAAGGGCCCGGCGCGCACAGCGCGCCGGGCCCTTCCCCCTGCCTGCGCCCTTTTTTCCGCCGTCCGCTTGCAAAGGAGGCCGCCGGAGCCTATAATCGTACCGGAAGGCGGCCCCGCAAGCGGCGGGCCGCCGGCCCATCCCACAAAGGAGCGTTTTGCATGGAACACAGCGAACTTTTGGCCATTCTGAAGGGCCAGGCCCCCTACGCGGGGCAGAACCGGAACCTGCCCGGCGGTTGGAAAACCGCCGCGGCGCGGCTGTGCCGGGAGTACAACCTCACCCTGCCCGACGAGGCGGACCGGCGCCGGCAGCTGCTGGAACAGCTGCTGGGCAGCTGCCACCCGCTGACCTTCATCGAGCCGGACTTCCACTGCGACTACGGCTTTAACATCCACACCCACGGGCTGACGGTGATCAACTACAACTGCACCATCCTGGACACCTCCCCCGTGCAGATCGGGGCGGGGGCCTTCATCGCGCCGGGGGTGTGCCTCGCCTGCGCGGGCCACGCCATCGACCCGGCCCAGCGCGGCGAGGGCATCGGCACCAGCGCCCCCATCACCCTGGAGGAGGACGTGTGGATCGGCGCCAATGCGGTGGTCTGCGGCGGTGTGACCATCGGCAGGGGGTCGGTGATCGGCGCGGGCAGCGTGGTCACCCGGTCCATCCCCGCGGGGGTGGTGGCCGCCGGCGTGCCCTGCCGGGTGCTGCGGCCGGTGGGCCCCGGCGACCGGCTGGCCCCGGACCAGCTGGCCTTTTGAACCAGACACCGAAAGGGGCCCCGGCGCGGGGCCCCTTTTGTATGCTGTTTTCCGCGCCTTTCGGCCGGGATATGCCATCCGGGTGAAAAGGCGGAGCGCCCGGCTCCGCCTTTTCACTTTTTTGCGGCCGCGGCGGGGCGTCCAGCCCGCCGGGGGCGGGACGGCGGCCACGGCCCGCTGGGCCTCCGGCCCCGGCGCCCGGGCAGCCCGGGGCTCCGGCAGGGCGGCGGGCGGCTGCAGCGCCTCCTGGGCCGCCTCCCGGAACGCGTCCACCCGGAAGGCCGGGCCGTAGGCAAAGACGCACTCCCAGCCGGTGGCCACCAGCCGCTCCCGGTAGAAGTTTTTGGTGTAGGCCACGTCCACCGGCACGTTCACCCGCCAGTCGCCGGTCTCGCAGGGGGGCATATCCAGGGGCAGTAGCGGCGTTTTGCTCACAGCGCCGCTCTCGCTGCCCGGCCAGGGCCCGCCGTCCACCTGCAGGCAGGCGTCGTAGACGCGGGTGTCCGCCGCGATGGCCGCGGTGGTCACGTTGAACATATGGTAGCTGAACCCCCGCTGGCCGCTGGACTCAAAGGGGTAGTGCCAGCCGTCGTCGCCGATGGCGATGATCTGGTTGCAGTTGAAGCCCATGCTGGCCGGGCTCACGAACTGGTGGATGTACACCATCTGCCCCACCAGCGCGCAGCCGGCGCAGACGATGTGGGCGCAGTCGGCGCAGTTGAGCGCCTTGCCCTGCCCCGGCAGATCGGCCAGCAGGGCCTGCAGCCGCAGGGTGTGCACCGCGAAGTTGCAGTAGTGGCAGGCGCCCCGTTCGCTGTCGTAGACAAAGCCGCTGGCGTTCAGCCGCCGGGTCATCCACTGCCGCCAGTCCGCCGGCTGGCCGCCCTGGGGCAGGAAGAAATCCAGCAGGGCGGTGTCCACATAGGCCGGCGCCGCCGGGTCGTAGGCCGCGCCCACCCCCAGCTGCCAGGGGGCCGTCGGCGCGGCGGGCAGCAGGTAGAGGGTGGCCTTCGCGTTGGCCCGGCTGCCGCCGGCGCAGATCTGCCAGACGTGGTCATGGCGGACAAAGCCCAGCCCCTGCAGGCCGGCGGCGCTGTAGGGCACCGACACGGTCCTGGTCTCGCCGGGCTGCACCGTGAAGGTGGCGGAGACGGCGTCGCCCAGCCGCTTTTCCGCCGAGATGTCCCACAGCTTGAGTTCCCCCGTCCAGGCCGTCTTTGCCGCGGCGGGCAGCTGCACCCGCACGCTCACCGCGGGGCTGGTCAGCCGGCCGGGCACCAGCACGGCGCAGCTTTCGGCCAGGGGCCAGTCCATCGAGGCGGGCTTGTTCACCCCGCCCTGATGAAAGTAGATGCCGCCCTTTTCCGGGCTGCCCCCGTCGCACCAGCAAATGCCCAGCAGCGAGAGGTCGGTGGGCTGCTCTTTGTCGTCCGGGCGCTCGCGCTCCCCCTCCTCCAGGGCGGCGGCCACCCCGCCCAGCACCACCGCCGCCGCGGCCACCGAGCAGGCGACGGGGTGCTGCTGCACAAAGGACACCGCCGCGCCGAAGAGGCCGTAGGTGGCGGTCTCGGTGGCGGCGCCCGCCGCCGGCGGGCCCTGGAGGATGATAGCCGCCCCCTCCGAACCCCGATAGGTGAGCAGCGGCTCCAGCTCCGCGGCTCCCCTCGCCGTGGGGGCGGGGCTCTCGCTGCGAATGTACTGGTGCGCCCCCTTGAAATTCCGCCGCACCACCTCCGGCGCGTAGGCGGCGCGGGGCGGGCCGTCGGCGGCGGTGGCGGGCAGCCCCGCCAGGCCGCTGCAGAACAGCTGCGCGCACCGCTCCATCTGTTCCAGGCACCAGCGGTCCAGGTCGCTCATGGCCTCCCACTGGGGGGAGACGGCCTCGGGCAGGCGGACGCTGACCCCAATGGGGGTGGTCCGGGGGGTGATGTCGGCGGCCAGGCAGAACCCGCTGCCGCCGATCCAGGCCAGGGGCACCCCGTTCATGCCCTCCGGCGCGCCGTTCCAGTCCAGCAGCAGCAGGCTGACCAGGCCCGGCGCGTAGAGGAAGGGCGGGTCGTCGGCGTAGGCCGCGATCTGCTGCGCCGTGAGGGCGCTGTCAAACTCGGCGGTGTAGGCCAGATAGCCCTCGAAGGAACGGCCGAACTCCGGTGCGTCCCCCTCCGGCGCGCCCGCCAGCAGACGGGTGCGCCCGCCCGCGCAGGCGAAGGCCCCGCCGCCGGCGGCCGCCCCGTCCAGATAGAGGCTGGCCCGGGCGCCGTCGAACACCACCGCCGCGTCCTGCCACAGCTGGGGCAGCAGGGTCTTTGAGAAGGCCAGCTCCCCCGCCCCGCCCACCAGCAGCAGCCGGAAGGTGTTGTTCTCCTGGGGCTCCAGTTCCAGGGCGTAGAGCAGCTGGTCCTCCTGGCGTGCCTCGTAGACCCGGCAGCGGGTCTGGCCGTGGCCGGGGGGCTGGGGCCACAGCTTCACCAGCAGGGTGTGGGCCGCCGGCAGCGCGCTGCCCGGCTCGCAGGCGCACTGCCGCCAGCCGTTGAACCGGGTGCAGGCGGTGAAGACCCCGCAGCCCGCCCCCTCCCCCTCGGCCCAGAGGGGCAGGTGGTTCGCGCTCACGTCCTTGTACTGGGCGCTCTCGCAGTCGCCGCAGAACACGCAGTCGGCGTCCGGCGCGGGCAGGGCGGCGTTGGCGGCCAGGATCTCCCCATCCTCCAGCGCCCGCCGGCTCACCTGCAGGGCGGCAAAGCCGCCCATGAACTGCCGGCCGATGGCAAAATCCCCCTCGCAGGCCACCGCGTCGGTGACGGCGGCGCGGGCCGCGGGCAGGCCCCCCACAAAGAGGGTGAGCTCCGCGCCCTGGCGGCGCACCGCCACCAGGGTGCGGGTGTGGCGGGCCAGCCGCCAGTCGGCGGAGACGGCCAGGTGGCCGAACCCCGCCCGGGTGAAGCTGACCACCCCGCCGGTGAGCCGCAGGGCAAAGCCCCCCTCCTGGGCGTAGAGCTCGCCGTCCAGGTCGTCGCCGGTGACCACCCACAAAAGCAGGGTGAAGTCCGCTTCGGCGGCCAGGGCCAGGTCGGGGATGTTCCGGTGGGCGTACCAGCCCACGCCGGTGGTGCGCAGCGCCCGGATGCTGTTTCGGTTGTGGTTCATCCCCTCACCTCACAGCCGGCCGGCGGCGAAGTCCGCCTCCAGCCGCTCCAGTTCCCGGATGGCCTCCTCGCTCACCGTCAGGCGGTCGTGCTCGTCGGCCCAGAGGCTGTCCAGCCGGTATGTCACCTCGTTGGTGCCGGACACCACGCCCCCCGCGAAGAAGCGGTCGCCCTCCTCCAGCTCCACGCCGTACACCGGCCGCGCCCAGGCCTCGGGGTAGCAGTAGACCACCGCCGAGGGGCCGGTGCGGGTGTCCAGCACCGAGCGGGAGTCGAGGTCGATGGTGGCCACAAAGCCGTTGGGGCCGCTGAAGGGGTGGTTGCGGGTGGCCCGCACCTCCATGCCGTTTTCCAGCCGCAGCAGATAGATGTTCTGCTCGGTGCCGGGCACCAGGCACTTCACCCTGGCGCTGCCGCCCCCCGGGGTGGCCACCAGCGTGCCGGGCTTCAGCTGCTCCACCGGGCAGCTGGTGCCGTCGGCCAGGTCCACCGGGGTGCCCTCCGCCAGGCAGCCCCAGTAGAGATGCATCTGAGGCGCCCGGTGGGTGTGGGGCTGGGAGAGCACCAGGTCCGACAGCTTGCTGCTGATGAGCACCTCGTGAAGGGTGGCGTCCTCCTGGCAGCGGTAGCTGAAACTCAGGTCCAGGTCGTGCACCCGGTTGCCGTAACGCACGCTGTCCGGGATCTGGTTGCGCCAGTTCCGCTCCAGCTGCCAGCCGATGGAGGCGCCGCCGTTCAGCGGAAAGGCCACCACCCCCGCGTCGCCCTGCCGGCCGTAGCCCACGGCCCCCAGGTAGATGACGCTGCCGTAGCCGGTGCAGTCCAGCGCCGCGCCGATGTCGGTGACGCTGCTCACATGGTAGCCGTCCTTCAGGTCCACCCGGCCGGTCATCTCCAGCAGCACCGTCTCCTCGCCGGTGGCGGGGTCGCGGGTCTCCTCGTAGTAGTAATCCAGATCGGCGGCCTGGCGGCCGTAGGCCACCGTCACCGGCCCGGACGGCGATGAGCGCCGGTGGACGGGGTCGGTGAGCACGATGTTCTCCACCGGGTCCTCCGCGCCGGCGCTGCGGGAGGCGCTGCTGGAGACGGCCAGCATCGCCCGCAGGGTGTTGTCGGTGCCCGGCTGCCAGGTGGCCTGGAGCACCCCCTGGTAGAGTTTGCCCGCCGGCAGCGGGTCCAGCGGGGCGGACTGGATCTCGATCTCCCCGGCGCTTTTGCCGTTGAAAAAGCGGGCGTTGTGGGCCACCGGCACCCCGTCGGCGTAGATGTCCAGCGTGAGGTACAGCCGCTGGGCCGGCCCGGTGAGCAGCATGGTGCCCAGGGCGTAGGCGGTACCGGAGGTCTGGTCGTAGCCCACGTCCAGCACCTTGGCTTTGTTCTGAAAGCCCTGGTCCGACGAGGCCCGGGGCGCGCCGGCGGCCGCTGCCGCCCCCAGCAGCCCCCACAGGCCGGGGTATCGCTCTTTCATGGCCCCCTCGCCCCCGAACTGGCGGGTCACCCGGGCCCGGTCCTCCGGCCGGGTCAGGTCCAGCTCCCGGCCGGCAAAGATCCCCGGCTCCACGCCGCCCCACAGGTCCTCCACAGTCTGCCGTGTCGTTTCCATCTTTCCTGCTCCTTTCCGCTTTGCTGCTTTTCCCGGCCGCCGCCGAGGCTTCTGGTTGTATCATACTCACAACGGCGAAAACGGTCGAACGGGGCCATTTTTGCGCCGGGTGTTTGACCGGGCGGCAAAGGGGTGTATACTGAAGGCAGAACAAAAACAAGGAGGAACGCCCCATGTGCACCAGCATCGCCTTTTTTGATCAAAACCTCTTCGGCCGCAACCTGGACCTGGAGGTCTCCTTCGGGCAGCGGGTGGTCATCGCGCCCCGACGCCTGGCCTTCCCCTTCGCCCACCGGCCCGCCCTGGCCGACCACTACGCCGTCGTGGGCATGGCCAGTGTGGCGGGCGGGCTGCCCCTTTTCGCCGAGGGGCTGAACGAGAAGGGCCTGTACATGGCGGGGCTGAATTTCCCGGGCAACGCCCACTACTTTGCCGACCAGGGGGCCGACCCCGCGCACCTGGGCCCCCACGAACTGTTGTGGCTGGTGCTGGGCAGCTGCGCAACCCTCGCCCAGGCCCGGGCGCTGCTGGAGACGGTGCGGGTGACGGCCATCCCCTTTTCGCCGGGGCTGCCGCTGGCGCCGCTGCACTGGCACATCGCCGACGGCACCGGCGCGCTGGTGGCCGAGCCCACCGCCGGGGGCCTGCGCCTTTACGAGGACGAGGCGGGGGTGCTCACCAACAACCCGCCCTTCCCCTTCCACCGCGCGAACCTGGCGAACTACATGGGCCTTTCCCCCCGCCAGCCGGAGAACCGCATGGCGCCGGGGCTGCCCCTCTCCTGCTACGGGCAGGGCATGGGGGCCATCGGCCTGCCGGGGGACGCCTCCCCCGCCTCCCGCTATGTGCGGGCGGTGTTCCTGAAGGAGAACGCCGCCTTCCCCGCCGCCCGCCCCGGGCAGGTGATGGAGTTCTTCCACGTCCTCGAAGGGGTGGCCATGGTGCGGGGCAGCGTGGTGACGCCGGAGGGCAAACTGGACGAGACCCTCTATTCCAGCTGCGCCGACGGCGAGGCTCTCACCTACTACTGGCGCACCGCCGCCGCCAGCCGCGTCAGCGCGGTGAAGCTGACCGAAGAGGCCTGCGCCGGCGACCGGCTGCTGGCCCTGGCCCCCGAGGAGGAGCCCGCCTTCGCCTTTGCCCGGCCCGCGCCCCTGGCCTGAGGGGCGGGGCGTCCACACACAAAAGGCGGCCCTTCGGCCGCCGGGAGGTCTTGTATGAGAGAGACGCTGTTCACCGCCGACGGCGGGGCGCTGCCCGCCCTGCCCTGGCCGGACTATCCCCGCCCGCGGCTGCGGCGGCAAAGCTTTTTGAACCTGAACGGCCGCTGGCAGTTCGCGGTGCGCCCCACCGACGGGCTGCCCGCCGGGTACGACCGGGAGATATTGGTGCCCTTCTGCCCCGAGAGCGCCCTGTCCGGCATCGGCGAGCACTTTGCCGAGGGGAGTTTTCTTTTCTACCGCCGCTCCTTTTCCCTGCCCGCCGGCTTCTGTGCCGGGCGGGTGCTGCTGCATGTGGACGGGGCGGATCAAACGGTGGACTGCTTTTTGAACGGGCAATGCCTGGGCGGCCACACCGGCGGCTATGAGGCGGCCCAGTTCGAGCTGACCAGCGCGCTGCGGGCGGGGGAAAACGAGCTGGTGCTGCGGGTCACCGACGACCTGCGCCCCCGCCGCCTGCCCTACGGCAAGCAGGTGCAAACGCCCGGCGGCATGTGGTACACCCCCGTCTCCGGCCTGTGGCAGACGGTGTGGCTGGAGAGCGTGCCGGACCGGTACATACGGCGGGTGGATTTTTGCTGCACGCTGGAGGAGGCGGTGCTGGACGTGGGGGACGAGAGCCTTTCCGGCACCGTGACGGTGGCCTGCCCGGAGGGCCCCTTCATCGCGCCGCTGGAAGGGGGCCGGGCGGTGCTGCGGCCGGCAAACCCCCGCCCCTGGAGCCCGGAGGACCCCTTCCTCTACCCGGTGACCATCCAGGCGGGCGAGGACCGGGTGGAGAGCTACTTTGCCCTGCGCACGCTGGAGATCAAAACGGCGGGCGGCCGCCCGCGGCTGTGCCTCAACGGCGCGCCCTACTACTTCCACGGGGTGCTGGACCAGGGCTACTGGAGTGACGGCATCTTCACCCCCGCCTCCCCCGCCGCCTATGAAGAGGACATCCTGGCCATGAAGGCCCTGGGGTTCAACACCCTGCGCAAGCACATCAAGGTGGAGCCGCCCCTCTTCTACTACGCCTGCGACCGGCTGGGCATGGCGGTGTTTCAGGACATGGTGAACAACGGGGATTACCGCTACCTGTGGGACACGGTGCTGCCCACCCTGGGCTTTCAGACCCGGCGCAGCGACAAAAAGATGCACCCCGACCCGGCGGCGCGGGCGGCCTTCCTCGCCGGGATGGGGGCCACGGTGGCGGCGCTGAAGGGCCACCCCTGCGTGGTGTACTGGACCATCTTCAACGAGGGCTGGGGCCAGTTCGACGCCACCGCCGCCTATCAAAAACTGCGCGCGCTGGACCAAAGCCGCTTCATCGACTCCACCTCCGGCTGGTTTAGGGGCGGCGAGACGGACGTGGACAGCCGCCACGTCTACTTCGGGCCCTGGAGGCTGAAAGCGGGGGCAAAGCCCCTGGTGCTCACCGAGTTCGGGGGGCTGACCCTGGCGGTGGAGGGGCACCTGCAGTGCCCCGGCCGCAGCTACGGCTACGGCGCCTGCAAAAGCCCGGAGGAACTGGAGCGGCGGGTGCTGGCCCTCTACGAACAGCGGGTGCTGCCCCTGGCGGAAAAGGGCCTGTGCGCCGATGTCTACACCCAGCTGTCCGACGTGGAGGAGGAGGTGAACGGCCTGCTCACCGCCGACCGCAAGGTGTGCAAGCTGCCCGCCGAGGCCATG
>DWYI01000009.1 GCA_019118765.1 Candidatus Allofournierella merdavium
GCGCCGGAGCCGCAGCGGCCCGACCTGGAATATCGTGAGGTGCAGGTGGCGGACGCCGACCTGCTTTCCGCCCGTGCAGGTGCGCTGTCGTATGATTTGACACCAGGCATGTTTGACATCGAAGAAAACGAGGACCCGCTGCCGGCTTGACCGGCAGCGGGTCTAACTTTAGGACTTAGGAGAATGAATATGTTTTTGAAATTGCCGAATGCGCTGCTGGAAATGCAGCTGCCGCCCAATGCACTAAAAGTGCTGTGTGTGCTTATGAGCGCGGCCGACCATGAGAACAAAACCACAATGCGCACCTGTGTGATCGCTCGGAAGTGTGATGTGGCAGCCGGCACAGTCTGCGCTGCAATCAAACATTTGGAATCGATGGGGTTGGTGCGCCGTGAACACGTCTACAAAGAGGACGGTACATACGCCGCAAACAAGTATACGATCGCTCTGCCCGTGGGCGGGCGTTGGTTCGCCCTCAACCTGTCGGAGCAGGTCCTGCAACTGCCGGCGAGCAGTTTTAGCGTCTATGCGGCGATGCTGCGCTTTCGCGGGCGGAACCGCAAAGCGTTTCCTTCGCTTTTTCAATTGTCGTCTTTGCTGGGCCTGTGCAAAAACACACTGCTGCGGGCGATCCGCTGCCTGCAAGCCTCTGGTTTGCTGAAAAAAATGGCCAAATGGGCGGGCAAGCACAATTTGTATTTGATCCAGGACACAAAAGAAGAGCGCCTGGTTGAGCAAAAACCAGACGCCCGCACAAAACAGTTAGATAGCCCATCTAACACTTTTAGCTTAACATCCGTTTTGCATCGTGTCAAGAGGGCAGTGGTTCATTTTTTGAATAACATACCCATACCCACCCACTACGCTACAAAAAGAAGATAAACATAAGGCTAAAAGAGAGGTAGGGGATAGCTATGCTACTTTGCAGGGCGGCTTTTTCGTTTGTACGGGTGCGGGTAACTGTGGTATACTAAAGCCACAAGTGTTTTGCTTTGACCAGGCAGGAGGGCGCCCATGGCAGAGTTCTATTTGATGCACAAGGACCAGCGCGTGGCAGTGCTTGAAGTTGCCGACAAAACAGCCGATATTTTGGAAGTCGAGGAGATATTGGCTCCTGAGCACTACCCGGTCGGTTGTCGGCAAGATGTGCTTGGCTTGCGTGGCTGGTGGAAAGGCAGGGGTATCCCCGCAAGCCGCCAAGGGCTGCACGAAGCGCTGGCAGTAATGGATGTGCCTTATGCGGAACTGCTGCTGCTCAAATGCACGAGTTGAGCAAAACTTGGATCATCTGCTGTCCCGCTTTTTTGCCCGACCCATCGAACCATAACAAAAAGAAAGCAGGGTACGACCGCCGGTCGTACCCTGAAAACCGCACAATAAAGCCAAAAACGAGGTGCGACCGCCGGTCGTACCTCAGCAGGAAAGGAGGCGAACGCCTATGGACCAAACCATGCGGGCAACACTGATGAGCCGTGACGTGGAGATCGCAAGGATCGAGGGGCGGCAGCTGTATCCACTTCGGGAGGAGCTGATGCCACTGTATCTGCGTCGGTCGGGGAATCTGGAGGAATGGCTGGCTCACAGAGCGATCGATCGTCACAGAACGCACTCGCGGTTGCTGAAAAAAGTGTTGAGGCTCTCGGAGAAAGACGACGCCTCAACGGCACTGGCCATGCAGGCGGCCACGATCACGGATACCTACTGGGTACGGCCGGCGGGCAGCGATTTAACTTGGGATAAAGTGCGGTTTCGGGAAAATTATTTTGACACTCTCGCGCTGCAAGGAGATCTCTCTGCATTTAGCCGCCCGCCCAGCCGCACCCCGGAACTGACCAACATTGGCAGCTTTGAAAAATGCTGGCGTTTGGAAGACGGCTGCTGGTGGATGTATAAGCAATGCAATGAGAACGAGATGTTTTCAGAGCTGTTTGTTTATGAGCTGTGCAAGGCGCTTGGTTTTCCCACTGCCCGCTACGAAAAAGCGGGGCCTTTCATTCGCACACTTGACTTCACTGCCGGCAAGGCGAATTTCGAGCCGGCTTTCTCTCTTGTTGGAGAAGAGGAAGATTACGGACTGAATTACCGTATCTTCAAGGAAATATCTCCTGTAATGGCTGACGATTATCTGCAACTGCTGCTGATGGACGCATTTTGCCTCAATGCCGACCGCCACACGGAGAACTACGGTGTGCTGCGGGACATCGACACCGGGGAAATACTATCACTTGCGCCGAATTTCGACAACAACATATCTCTGCTTTACGATGGCTATAAACCGCAGCAAAGAATGCCGGATCTGCTTGGCAGGGAACTGAACGACCTGGAGCGTACAGAACATGCCCTCAGTGAATATGCAGCGCACCGCCCGTTGCCGATGATAACGCCGGAACTGATCGAAGAGTGCTGCCGCCGAACAGAGATGAAGGTCGATGTGCCGTATGTGCAGCAGTTTGTGATGGCGGGCTACCGGCAGACGCTCATTCCGCAGATGCTGCAAGAGCAGGCGCACGGCCTGGAACCATGACAGGGTACGACCGACGGTCGTACCTGAAAAACCGCATAACAAAGCCAAAAGCGAGGTACGACCGACGACAGAAACGCCTGCAAAACAGAAGGCTGCAACTTTGTTAAAACCAACAATGGTAATTTGCATCCTGGCGTGCTATACTAAATAAACCGACAGGAGGAATGCACAATGCTGACCAACGAAGATCTACAGGCGATTTCCGCGCTGATCACTTCCGCTGTCACTGCCAGCGAAGGGCGTATGATGGCCCGGATGGATAAAATTGACGCCCGGCTGGACAATATGGATGCCCGGCTGGACAATATGGATACCCGGCTGGACAATATGGACGCCCGGCTGGACAATATGGACGCCCGGCTGGGGCGCGTTGAACACGAGCTGGTCGAGGTGAAGGACCGGCTCTGTGCTGTTGAGGAAAACACCGAAGTCACCCGCGGCGCGGTGAACGCGCTTGTGGAATGGGCAGAGCAGGTGGCGGTGATCACCAAAGCGCCGTTCCCCGTGCAGCACCAGCCAGTGGTGGAACCGTGATAGGTACGACCGGCGGTCGCACCCCAAAAACCGCATAACCAGGCCAAAAAGCAGGTACGACCGTCGGTCGTACCTGCTTTTTTTGATTTAGGCCAGCCGAACAAGCTGGATCAGGCTGATTGCCGCGGCAAACAATGCCAGCAACTTGTCGATGTCCATAAATCTCACCCCTTTCTCGTTGCGAAGAAGTGAGATCTATGGTCATTACTTTTCGGGGCAGCGCAACCGAAAACCGCTATTGCAAAATGTGGCAATCCATGGTATAATAAATTAAGACAAAAGAAAACCCCCACAGGTCGTTTCACGGTTACCCGCCGGAAACGACCATGCGCCACTCGTTGGTTAGGGCCCAGCGACTGACTTGTGAGAGCTTTTCTAAATCCATTATACGGGATTTAGAGAAAAAGTCAACACAAGAACGCCGCCGGACATCCTCAATGGGTGACGGGAGCGTTCTTTTTTGTTGCGCACTTTGAAAAAAAGTGGATGCAAGCTGAATTTCATTTGAGATACGGGTAATTCGGAGACTATAATGACTATCTGCTTGACGTGCAGAGGGTCAGGGATTCGAGTTCCTTACCGCCCACCATGGCAAAGGCCGGGGATGAAACATCATCCCCGGCCTTTTTTGTGCCCCGGCCCTTGCCCGGACGGTAAAAGCCGGCGCTTTCCGAAAACGCCCGGAAAGCGCCGGCTTTCTTGTGGCCTGCCCTGCAGGCAAACTCACAGTTCCACGTTGAAGTCGATCATTTCGTCGTAAAGAACCTTGCATTCGTCAAAATCCTGGCGGCGCATCGCCTCCAGAATGGCCCGGTGACGGAAGTCGCCCTCCATCACCGTAACGCCCTTTTCCGCCCAGCGGGACACACGTTTTTTCAGCGTCAGGAAGACGTACTCCTCCAGCGTGGGCTTGGCCATGGCAAAACAGTAGCTGAACAGCGTGTTGTGGCTCATCAGCCAGATCTGCTCGTGGAAGGCGATGTCGTGCCGGGTCATCTCCCGCAGCTTTTCCTCGTCGATGGGGTGGGCGGTTTTGATCTTCAGCGCGTCGTACACCGTGCAGATGCGGTCCAGTTCCGCGAATTCTTCCGGCGTGGCCCGCTGAATGGCCAGACGGGCGCACTCCACCTCGATCAGCTTGCGGAACTCGCAGATGTTTTCCATCAACTGTGGCTCGTTGTACAGATCCTGCACCGCATTGATGAAATCAGAAAAATCAAACTTCTTCACATAGGTGCCGTCGCCCACACGGGTCTCCACCAGGCCCAGCGCGTTGAGCCGCTGCAGCGCCATGCGCACGGTCAACCGATTCACCCCGTACAGCGAGGCCAGTTCGGTTTCGGGCGGCAGCTTTTCTTCCGCTTTCCAGCGTCCGGCAACGATATTTTCCCGCAGGTTTTCGTATACTTGTTCGCCAGCGGTCACTTTTTCCACCTTTTTGATCTGTGGCATCCTTGTCCATCCTTCGTGCGCCGCACCCCTTGCGCGGCGATATTTTCGGTGTGAGGGCGCGAACCCACGCGGCAAGCGGAGATGCCGCCCTTTCCATTATAACAGTCTCGTTCATAATACACAAACTTTTTTGCCTGTCTTATTGCCATTGGTCAAAAATTATGGAATTCGCAAAAAATATGTTGACTTGTTCGCCCGATTGCTGGATAATGTGGTTAGAAATCAGGCGAATAAGTAACCTGATAAATAAGGCCGGCCTTCCGCTTAATCATCATTTGATCGTTGCAAAAGGAGGTTTCATCATGCTGTTGTTTTGGTTCGCCGTGACCATCGTACTGCTGGTCGTGCTGATCTCAAAACTCAAGGTTCACGCATTTTTGACCTTGCTGATCATGGCAGTGTTCTTTGGATTGTGTGCGGGCATCCCCACCACGGAACTGCCTGCCCTGATCGTGGGCGGTTTTGGCAACACGATGACGAGCATCGGCGTTGTCATCGCCTGCGGTGTTGTAATCGGTTCTTTTCTGGAGTACACCGGCGGCGCGCAGAAAATTGCGGACGCGATCCTGAAGTTGATCGGTATCAAGCGCGCCACCTACGCCACCTCGGCCACCGGCGCTTTTGTTTCCATCCCCGTGTTCTGTGATTCCGGCTTCGTCATCCTGAACCCCATCATCAAGGGCTTGTCCCGCCGGGGCAAGATCCCCTACGCTTCCCTGGTGGTGGCGCTGATGGCGGGCCTCCTGTGCACCCACTCCTTCGTGCCGCCCACGCCCGGCCCTGTTGCGGCGGCGGGCCTGTACGGCGCCGAGATCGGCCAGGTCATGTTCTACGGCCTGATCGTCTCCGTTCCGGTGGTCGTCGTCTGCTCCATCTGGGCGAACTCCCGCTTCGTGAAGGGCGCTTTCCCCGAAGTGGCGCCGGTCAGCGAGCTGGACGCCAAGCAGGAAGCGGACTTTGAGAAGGTCGTGGAGCATGCTCCCTCCACCTTCATGTCCTTCATCCCTGTGGCGCTGCCCATTCTCATCATCATCCTGAAATCCTTCTTCGGCAGCGCCGAAGGCAACATCTTCCAGCAGGTGCTGGACTTCATCGGCACGCCCTGGGTGGCCCTGCTGATCGGCACCATGATCTGCTTCCTGCTGCCCACCAAGCTGAACGAGACCGTCACCAGCGGCTGGGTGGCCAAATCCCTGGAGGGCGCCGCGGAGATCATGTGCATCACCGCCGCCGCCGGCGGCTTTGCCGCCGTGCTGCAGGCCACCGACATCGGCACCATCCTCACCGACCTGGTGCTGCGGGTGGGTCTGCCCGCCGTCTTCGTGCCCTACCTGATGGCCGCGCTCATCAACATGGCCCAGGGCTCCGCCACCGTGGCGCTGACCACCGTGGGCGGCATCCTGGCTCCCATGCTCCCCGCCCTGGGGCTGCACCCGGTCGTTGCCACCCTGGCCACCGCCGCGGGCTCCCTGTCCTTCTGCCACACCAATTCTTCCTACTTCTGGTGCGTCACCAAACTGGGCAACCTGAAACTCAATCAGAGCTACCGGCTGATCACCCTCACCTCGGTGATGATGGGCGCTACGGCCATGGTCGTGATCTGCATTTTGAACCTGACTGTTTTCGCATAAAAGGAGGTACTGTTCCGTGAAAATCACCAGTGTAGACATCATCAAGGCATTCAAGACCCCGTCCGTAGCGGCGGAGGTGGCTGTGGGAAATGTGCCCTGGCATCCCGTATTCGTGCGCATCAACACCGACGAGGGCATCAGCGGCTACGGCGAGATCGGCGTGGCCTACGGCAACGCCCAGAGCGCGGGCTTTGGCATGGGTGTGGACTTTGCCAAGTGCATCATCGGCCTGGACCCGATGAACAACGAGGACATCTGGAACCGGCTGCACCGGCTGACCTTCTGGGGCATGGGCAACGGCGGCGTCATCATGGCGGGTATCTCCGGCATCGACATCGCCCTGTGGGACATCAAGGGCAAGGCCCTGAACGCCCCCGTCTACAAGCTGCTGGGCGGCAAGACCAACAGCAAGCTGCGCGCCTATGCCAGCCAGCTGCAGTTTGACTGGGGCAAGGTGAGCCACTCCCTTGCCAAGCCCGAGGAGTACGCCGAGGCGATGCGCAAGGCCATGGCCGACGGCTTCGACTGCATCAAGGTGGATCCGGTGGGCTTCGACGCCAACGGCGTGTGGATGGGCCGCAGCAGCCGGGGCATCCTGCAGCGCGATCAGCTGCAGCTGGCGGTGGACCGTGTGGCCGCCATGCGCGAGGTGGGCCCGGACGTGGACATCATCATCGAGCTGCACGCCCTCACCGACGCCACCACCTCGGTGCAGCTGGGCCGCGAACTGCAAAAGCTGAACTGCTTCTATTACGAGGAACCCACCCAGCCGCTGAACCCCAACCTCTTCCGGGAGATCAGCAGCAAGATCGAGATCCCCGTGGCCACCGGCGAGCGCGTCTATACCCGCTGGGGCTACCGGCAGTTCTTCGAGGATCACTCCATCGGCATCATCCAGCCCGACCTGTGCAACACCGGCGGCCTGACCGAGGGCAAGAAGATCTGCGATATGGCCCACGTTTACGACATCGGCGTGCAGGTGCACTGCTGTGGCGGCCCCATCTCCGCGGCCGCGGCGCTGCAGCTGGAGGCGGTCATCCCCAACTTCGTCATCCACGAACTGCACGCCTCTGCCCTCATCGAGGACAACATCCGCCTGTGCAAGTACGACTATGTGGCCAAGGACGGCTACTTTGAGGTGCCCGAGCGGCCCGGCATCGGCCAGGAGCTCACCGACGAGTGCCTCGCCAACGCCGACATCGTTACCGTCAAGTAAATTATCACGCAAGCCCGGCCCGCTTTGTGCGGGCCGGGCCGCTTTTTTGGGCCCCGTTGCCCCGCTTTTCCGGCTGCGGCCTTGCGGGAGATACCACCAGTGTGGTATAATTACACTGTAACAAAAGCCCCCGCCGCGGCGGGGGCGGCGCAAGCCGTGGATGATGTGCGCGTCGTCCCCGGCCTTTTTTGGCAATAACGCGCAGAGGCAAACGGGAGGATATGTCATGAAAAAACACAGACGGATCGCCGCGGCGCTGGCTGCGGCGATGACCCTGGCCCTGACCGCCTGCGGCGGGGCGAAACTGACCGGCATCGCCCTGCCACAGGCGCCGCTGGAACTGGCGGTGGGCGGCACGGCGGCGCTGCAGGCCACCTTTACTTACGACGGGGAAACGCCCGCCGAGGCCCCGGCCGTGAGTTACACCAGCGCCGACGAGGCGGTGGCCACCGTGGATGAGACCGGCACCGTCACCGCTGTGGCGGCGGGCGAGACCACCGTCACGGCGGCGGTGGGCGAGTTGAGCGCCACGCAGACGGTGGTGGTGAACATCCCCGCCGAGAGCCTGGCCGTGGAGGAACTCTCGGTGCATCTGTCCGACGGGCCGGTGCAGGCGGCGGTCACGGTGGAGCCGGCGGAGCTGGCCGACCAGCTGATCTACAAGACCGGCGACGCGGCCATCGCCACCGTGGACGACACGGGAATGGTGACCCCGGTGAAGGAAGGGCACACCAGCCTGCTGATCCTGGCGCCGGACGGCAAGCGGGCCAAGGCCATGATCACGGTGTGGAGCGGCCCGAAGGAACTGACCCTTGCCGCCGATGAGACCGAGGTGACGGTGGGCGACACCGTCGCCCTCACCGCCGCCGACGAGACCGGCGCGGCGGTGGACGCCGCCACCCTGGCCTGGTCCTCCGGCGACGAGACCATCGCCACCGTGGACGAGACCGGCACCGTGACCATGGCGGCCGCAGGCGAGGTGACCATCACCGCCGAGACTGCCTATGAGATCGCCGGCAGCATCACCCTCACCGGCAAAGAGAAGCCGAAGCCCACCCCCACCCCCGCTCCCGCCGCCACGGGCAATTCCGGCTCCTCCGCTCCGGCGTCCTCCGGCTCCGGCGGCTCCTCCGCCGCGGCCCCCACCGAGGACGCCCCCGAGGGCTGGGGCACCCACGGCTGGTTCTTTGTGACCACCGATACCACCGCCTTTGACCTGCAGAACCAGCTGCGGGCGGCGGTGGGCGCGCCGGCCCTGACCTGGGACGACAGCCTTGCCTCCATCGCCCAGAGCCGCTGCGAGGACATCGCGGTGGACTTCAGCCACAACGGCGTCCAGACCTCCGGCGAGAACATCGCCGTGGGCTATGCCGACGCGGCCTCGGTCATCGCTGCCTGGCAGGGCAGCGCCGGCCACTACGCCAACATGATCAGCACCAACTACACCCGGGGCGCCATCGGCCACATGTACGACGGCGACGGCTGCCACTACTGGGTGGCGGTGTTTGAGTGAGACCACAGCCTGAAACAAAAAGTCAGCCCGGCGGCCTCTTCGCAAAACGCGGAGGGGCCGCCGGGCCCTTTGCGCCTTGGGAAAAAAGGGGCCGCGTTTGCCCTTGCCGCGGTTTTGTGGTATACTATACCGGATAATATGGAGAAGTGTGGCCGAAGGGCCAAAGAGGAAACTGTCTATGCGCGTATTGGGCATCGACCCCGGCTATGCCATCGTGGGCTGGGGGGTCGTGGAATACATCGGGAACCGGTTCACGCCGGTGGACTTCGGGGCGGTGACCACCCCGGCGGACATGCCCTTCGAGCAGCGGCTGGCCGCGGTGTACGAGGGCGTTTTGCGGGTGATGCGGGACCATTCCCCCCAGGCGCTGAGCATCGAGCAGCTGTTCTATCAGCACAACCAGACCACCGTCATCGGCGTGGCCGAGGCCAGGGGAGTCATCCTGCTGGCGGCGGCCCAGTGCGCCGTGCCGGTGTTCGAATACACCCCCATGCAGGTCAAGCAGGCGGTGACCGGCTACGGCAAGGCGGTAAAAAAGCAGGTGCAGGAGATGACGCGGGTGCTGCTGCACCTGGACAAGGTCCCGAAGCCCGACGACACCGCCGACGCGCTGGCCATGGCCATCGCCCACTGCCACTGCAGCCGCAGCCGGCTGCAGAACATCCCCCCGCGCTGAGAGGAGGCGCTTTTGCCGTGATCTATTGTCTCACCGGAAAAATTTTGAAAAAGAGCCTGGACCTGGTGGTCATCAGCTGCGCCGGGGTGGGCTATCAGGTGCAGGTGCCCTCCAGCGTGGCGGGGGCGCTGCCCGCCGTGGGCCAGGAGGCCACCCTCTACACCTGCATGAACGTCACCGAGAGCGACGTGTCCCTCTTCGGCTTTGCCGACGAGGAGCAGCAGGCCTGTTTTAAGATGCTCACCGCCGTGAGCGGCGTGGGGCCCAAGGTGGGGCTGGCCATCCTGAGCGTGCTCAGCCCCCAGCGCATCGCCCTGGCGGCCTCGGCGGGGGACCACAAGGCTTTCACCGCCGCCAGCGGCGTGGGGCCGAAGCTGGCCCAGCGCATTACGCTGGAACTGAAGGACAAGGTGGGCAAGGGCCTGGCCGAGGGCCTTTCCCTGGCCGACCTGGGCCCCGCCGGCGCGCCGGCGGCGGGCGGCAATCTGGCCCAGGCGGCCGCCGCCCTCACCAGCCTGGGCTACACCTCCGGCGAGGCGGCCGCCGCCCTGACCAAACTGGACGACACCCTGCCGGTGGAGGAACTGGTAAAACTGGCGCTGCGGGGCATGGCAAGGAGGTAAACTGTGGAAGAGTTTGATCGCACCGACCGGCTGGTCAGCCCCGAGATGAACCGGGGCGAGACCGAGGAACTGACCCTCCGCCCCCGCACGCTGGAAGAATATGTGGGCCAGGAGAAGGTCAAGGAGAACCTGCGCATCTATCTGGAAGCGGCCAAGCGCCGGGGCGAGCCGATGGATCACATCCTGCTCTACGGCCCGCCGGGCCTGGGCAAGACCACCCTGGCCGGCATCGTGGCGCAGGAGATGGGGGTGCAGATCCGCATCACCAGCGGCCCCGCCATTGAAAAGCCCGGCGACCTGGCCGCTCTGCTCACCAACCTCCAGGAGGGGGATGTGCTCTTCATCGACGAGATCCACCGCCTCTCCCGCCAGGTGGAGGAGGTGCTCTATCCCGCTTTGGAGGACTATGCCCTGGACATCATGATCGGCAAGGGCCCCAGCGCCCAGTCCATCCGCATCAACCTGCCCCGGTTCACCCTCATCGGCGCCACCACCCGGGCCGGGCAGCTCACCGGCCCCCTGCGGGACCGGTTCGGCGTGCTGCTCAAGCTGGAACTGTACAGCCCCGACGAGCTGGCCCGCATCATCCGGCGCAGCGCCGGCATCCTGGGCCAGCCCTGCACCGAGGAGGGCGCGCTGGAACTGGCAAAGTGCAGCCGGGGCACCCCCCGTGTGGCCAACCGGCTGCTCAAGCGGGTGCGGGACTTCGCGGTGGTGCTGGGGGACGGCACGGTGGACGGCGACGCCGCCCGGCTGGCCTTAAAGCGGATGGACATCGACGCCCTGGGCCTGGACGAACTGGACCGCAGCCTGCTGCGGGCCATCATCGAACTGTACGGTGGCGGGCCGGTGGGCCTGGACACCCTGGCCGCCGCCCTGGGCGAGGAGGCGGTGACGCTGGAGGACGTGTGCGAGCCCTATCTGATGCAGATGGGCTTCCTCACCCGCACCCCCCGGGGGCGGTGCGTCACCCGGCTGGCCTACGAGCATCTGGGCATGCGGGCCCCCTCCGCCGCCGAGGACAACGGCCAGCAGACCATGTTCTGAGGCCGCGCCGCGCAAAACAACAAGAAAACTTCACAATTACAGGGTACAATATAGAATCCATGGCCCCGGGCCGCGGAAAAGGAGAGGTGCGTATGCGAGCTGCCCGCAACTGGCAGGACTATGAACTCATCGACGCCACCGGCGGCAACCGGCTGGAGCGCTGGGGCGACGCGCTGCTGGTGCGGCCGGACCCGCAGGTGATCTGGAAATCAGAGCGCACCAGCCCTCTGTGGGCGAAGGCGGACGCGGTGTACCACCGCAGCGAGAAGGGCGGCGGCCACTGGGAGTACCGCCGCCGCCTGCCGGAAAAATGGCAGATCGGCTGGGACGATCTGCGGCTGGTGGTCAGCCCCACCGGCTTCAAGCACACCGGCGTCTTCCCCGAGCAGGCGGTGAACTGGGCCTTCTATAAAAAGATCATCGCCGCCGCCGGCCGGCCCATCCGGGTGCTGAACCTCTTCGGCTACACCGGCGGGGCCACCCTGGCCTGCGCCGCCGCGGGGGCCAGCGTCTGCCATGTGGACGCCTCCAAGGGCATCGTGGCCTGGGGGCGGGAGAACGCCGCCGCCAGCCGCCTTGCGGACAAGCCGATCCGCTGGATCGTGGACGACTGCGCCAAGTTCGTGGCCCGGGAGCAGCGGCGGGGCAGCTTTTACGACGCCATCATCATGGACCCGCCCAGCTACGGCCGGGGGCCGGGGGGCGAGGTGTGGAAGCTGGAAAACTGCATCTATGACCTGATCGCCCAGTGCGCCGGGGTGCTCAGCGATACGCCCCTCTTCGTGGCGGTGAACAGCTACACTACCGGCCTGTCGCCGGCGGTGATGGAGTACATCTTAAAGACCCTTCTGTGCCCGGTGCATGGCGGCGCGACGGCTTGCGACGAGATCGGCCTGCCGGTGTCCAGCACCGGCGGCGTGGTGCCCTGTGGGGCCACCGCCTTCTGGCTGGCGGACGGCGTGCAGGCGGGGGAGGAATGAGTATGGAACACATGATCAGCGCCCAGGACATCCGCTTCCGCTACGCGCCCGACGCCCCCTGGGCGGTGGACGGCGCCAGCGTGGCGGTGGACAAGGGCGAGTTCGTGGCGGTGCTGGGGGCCAACGGCTGCGGCAAGAGCACCCTGGCAAAGCACTTCAACGCCATCCTGCTGCCCGAGGCCGGCACCGTGCTGGTGGAGGGGATGAACACCGCCGACGAATCCCATCTTTACGACATCCGGCAAAAGGTGGGCATGGTGTTCCAGAACCCGGACAATCAGATCGTGGCGACGGTGGTGGAGGAGGACGTGGCCTTTGCCCTGGAGAACCTGGGCGTGCCCCCCGCCGAGATCCGCGAGCGCATCGACGACGCCATGAAGATGGCGGGCATCTACAAGCACCGGGAAAAGGCGCCCCACAAGCTTTCCGGCGGGCAGAAGCAGCGGGTGGC
>DWYI01000062.1 GCA_019118765.1 Candidatus Allofournierella merdavium
ACCGTGACCATTGCCGCCGCCGATGAGACCGGCGCGGCGGTGGACGCCGCCGCCCTGACCTGGTCCTCCGGCGACGAGACCGTTGCCACCGTGGACGAGAGCGGCACGGTGAAGATGGTGGGCACCGGCGAAGTGACCATCACCGCCGAGACCGCCTGGGAGGTGGCCGGCAGCGTTACGCTGACCGGCAAGGCGGCCGCCGGCAGTTCCGCCGGCAGCACCGGCAGCAGCGTGCCCGCAGCCACCGCCGGCAGCACCGGCAGCACGGCTGTGGCCCCCGCCGGCGGCCAGAGCAGCGGCGCAGCTGCCGCCCAGCCCTCGCAGCCGGTGCAGCAAGAGCCCGCGCCCCAGCCGGAGCCGCAGCCCCAACCGGAGCCGCAGCCAGAGAACCCGTCTGGCGGCCATGTGCATGACAGCTCCACCGTGGATCTTGACCCGAATGCAGGGAATGACCTGACGGATTTCTGGTCGTAAGACAAGAAGGTACGACCGACGGTCGTACCTGAAAAACCGCATAACCAAGCCAAAAACGAGGCGCGACCGTCGGTCGTACCTCGTTTTTTATACCCTTTTCCAGCCCGCTTTCAGCGGGCTTTTTTTATGTCCAAAAACAAAAAGGAGGAACAAAAGCCTGAAGCAAGCAAAGCGGCTGCCGGCGGCGATGCTGGCCACGACCCTGGCCCCCACGGCCCTGGCGGCCGGCGGCGGGACGACCACCGGCGTTGCGGCCAAGCCCGCCCCGCGCTTATGAAAAACCTTTCCGAATCTTAAGGCGGCGCAAAGGCAGAGGAAAGAATGGGGCGGTATACTCACTTCACGAAAGGAGGCGAACGCCATGCAAACCCCTTCGCCGCGCCAGCGGCCCATCGTGGAGGTGCGGGGCCTGCGCAAGGAATACCCCCTGGGGGACGAGACGGTGGTGGCCCTCAAACACATCGACCTGTCCATCATGCGGGGGGAGATCTGCTGCATCTTCGGCACCTCCGGCTCCGGCAAGAGCACCCTGCTCAACCAGCTGGCGGGCATGGAAAAACCCACCCGGGGCGAGGTGCGCATCGGCGGCGCGCCCATCTCCCGCATGAGCGAGGAGCAGCTGGCGGCCTTCCGCCAGCGGCATCTGGGCTTTGTGTTCCAGTCCTACAACCTGCTGCCCAGCCTCACCGCCGCCGAGAATGTGGCCATGCCCCTTCTGTTCCGGGGCGTGCCCCCCGCCCAGCGGGAGGCGGCCGCCCGGGCAATGCTCAAACGGGTGGGCCTGGGGCACCGGATGGACCACTACCCCGCCCAGATGTCCGGCGGGCAGCAGCAGCGGGCGGGCATCGCCCGGGCTTTCCTGGCCCGGCCGGACGTGGTGTTCGCCGACGAGCCCACCGGCAACCTTGATTCCAAAACCACCGTGGAGGTCATGGAGATGATCTGCGGCTTCGCACGGGATTTTCATCAGACCATCATCCTGGTCACCCACGACCCGGAGATGGCCCGCTACGCCGACCGCATCGTGACCCTCATCGACGGGGAGATCGTGCGGGAGGAAGTGACCAAAAGGAGCGTGCAGTAAATGAGAATGTTTTATTTTCGCCGGGGCGTCGCCTCCCTGATGGCGCTGCTGGCCCTGAGCCTTGTGAGCCTGCGGGCGCTGGCGGAAGACGCCGCCCCCGTGCCGGTGCCCGCCGTGACCGCGGCGGAAGGCGCTTCGCCCGCGCCCCAGGCCCCCGCCGCCCCGCCGGCGGCCCCCGAACCTGTGCCCGCGCCCGCGCCCGTGCCCGCCCAGGCCCCTGCCTCCGCGCCCGCCTCCGCGGCGGAGGCCACCCCCGCGCCGGCCCCCGCGCCGGCACCGGGGGTGCTCATCAGCCGCAGCGAGATGGCCGACCTGCCCGCCGGGGGCGAGGCGGAGATCACCGTGTACTTCCGCAACCTGGGCGACACCGCCCTCAAGAACCCGGTGGCCGCTTTCTCCCCCGCCGACGGCATCCTCCTTTCGGGCGGGTCCTCCAGCTTCCTTTTGGAGGACATCCCCGCCGGCGGCACCGGCAGCGTGGCGCTGAAGGTGCGGGCGGCGGACGCCGCCACCGGCGTGCAGAACCTGGGCGTGGAACTGCGCTTTACCTACGGCGAGCAGGCCCCCGCCGCCGGCACCGCCTCCGACCGGCTGAACATCCCGGTGAAGGCAAAGCCCGCGGCGTCGCAGCCCCTGGTGCTCATCACCCGCTCGGACATCTCCAGCCCCATCTCTCCGGGCGAGGTGTTCGATTTGATGCTCACCTTCAAGAACACCGGCGACGTGGCGGTGAAGAACGCGGCGGCCACGGTGGCCCCCTCCGAGGGGCTCACCCTGCTGAACGCCGCCTCCACCTTCCCGGTGGCGGACATCGCCCCCGGCCAGACCGGCTCCATCACCGTCAAGCTGCAGGGCGCGAATCAGATCTCTTCCGCGGCCCAAAGCCTCGCGGTGGACCTGCGCTACACCTACGACAGCGCCGGCGCCGCCACCGCCGCCACCGCCTCCGACCGGCTGAACATCCCGGCCAAGGCGGCCGCGGCCTCCTCCGCCGAGACGCCGGTGCCCAACATCGTGGTGCAGAAATTCGACTACGGCGGAAAGCCGGTGGCCGCCGGCGGCCGGTTCCCCCTCTCCTTTACCTTTGAGAACACCGGCGCCACCAAGGTGGAAAACATCGTGGTCACGGTGGACGGCGGCGAGTGCTTCACGGTGGACGGCGGCACCAACACCGCCCATTACAAGAGCCTGGCCCCCGGCAAGACCCTCACCCAGGAACTGCCCATGCAGGCGGTGCCCACCTGCAAGAGCGGCGCCCAGGGCATCACCGTGAGTTTCAAATACGAGTATGTGGACGGCAGCAAGCGCAGCGCGGTGACGGCGGACATCCGTCTGTCGGTGCCGGTGAGCCAGCCCGACCGCTTCCAGCTGAACCCGCCCGCGGCGGCGAACTTCTCCGCCGGCGAGGAGGGGGAGATCACCCTGGCCTATGTGAACAAGGGCCGGGCGGACATCGGCAACCTGGAGGCGCAGCTGGTGGGCGAGGGCTTTGAATCCCCCGCGAAGGTGCAGTACCTGGGCAACGTGGCGGCGGGCGCCTCCGGCAGCATCGGCTTTGCCCTCACCCCCGAGGCCGCCGGGCCGCTGAACCTGACGGTGAAGGTGACCTACGAGGACGCCGATCTGCAGACCCAGACCCGGGAATACCCCCTGTCCCTGACGGTGGAGGAGGGGATGAGCGAGACGGACTTCTCCATGGAGGAGGAGCCCGCCGCCCCCGCCGTCCCCGCCTGGCTGCCGGTGATCCCCGCCACGGCGGCGCTGGCCGCCGCCGGCGGCACCGTGTTCTTCCTGGTGAAACGGCTGCGCCGCAAGGCCGCGGGCGACGACCCGATGGCCGAGGCCTGGAACTGGGACCAGCTGCCCGGTGAAAACGAGCCGGGCGGGGAGGAATGAGCCATGCGCAAACAGGACCTGTTCCGCCTGTGCCTGCAAAACCTGCTGCGCAAGCGCTCCCGCACCTTCCTCACGGTGCTGGGGGTGGTGATCGGCGGCTGCTCCATCGTGATCATGGTGTCGCTGGGCATCGGCATGAAGGAGGCCCAGGACAAGCTGCTGGCCGAACTGGGCGACCTGACCATCATCACCGTCACCGCGCCCCGGGGCGGGCGGGGCAAGGTGAAGCTGGACGACGCCCTGGTGGCCCGGCTGAAAAAGCTGGACGGCGCGGTGGCGGTGATGCCCCGGCAGACCCTTGAATCGGCGGACCTGCGCCTTTACGCCGGCAGCGGAAAGCGCTATGTGGCGGACTGGGTGCCGGTGACCGGCCTGGACGCCGCCGGCATGGAGGCCATGGGTTTCCGGCTGGAAAAGGGCGAGCGGATGACAAAGACCGGCGATGTGGTGGTGGGCCAGTACGCGGCCTACAACTTCCGGGACACCCTGCGCCCCGCCGGCAGCGATATGGTGGACCGCTGGTCCGCCGGGTGGAACGAGGAGACCGGCCGGATGAACGACCCGCCTCCCGCCTACTTTGACCCCATGAAGGAGACGCTCACCCTGGAGGCGCAAAACGGCGAGTACAAAGCCAGCCTCACCCTGAAGCCGGTGGGCCTTGCCAGGGAGGACTACTCCAAGGGCAGCGAGACCGGCGAGGGGCTGCTGATGGACCTGAAGGACCTGAAGGCCCTCACCGAGAAGCTGCACCTGAACAAGAAGGGCGCTTCCCCCTACCAGTCGGTGCTGGTGAAGGCCAGCAGCATCTCCCGGGTGGCGGACCTGGAAAAGCGCATCCGCGCCCTGGGCTGCGCCACCGAATCCATGGAGAGCATCCGCGCCCCCATGGAGAAGGAGGCCCGGCAGAAGCAGATGATGCTGGGGGGTCTCGGGGCCATCAGCCTGGTGGTGGCGGCCATCGGCATCACCAACACCATGGTGATGTCCATTTCCGAACGGACGAAGGAGATCGGTGTGATGAAGGCTTTGGGCTGCTATGTGCGGGACATCCGCGCCCTGTTTCTGGCCGAGGCGGGCTGCATCGGGCTGATGGGCGGGCTGGTGAGCTGTGTCATCAGTTTCACCGGCGGCTTCATCGCCAACATCGTCGCCCTGGGCGGGCCGTCGCCCGAGACGATGCGCCTTGCCCTGCTGGGCGGCGAGGGCCCCGCCCGGGTATGCGTCACGCCGCCCTGGCTGCTGGTCTTCGCGGTGGTCTTCTCGGTGCTCATCGGCCTGGGCTCCGGCTACTACCCCGCCGGCAAGGCGGTGCGCATCCCGGCGCTGGAGGCCATCAAGAGCGACTGACCGCCCCCTTCCCTTTGCCAAAAGGCCGCGGGCCCCGTGTTTCCTCCCCCATTTGCGCGGCGTGCCCGGTGTGGTTTTTTCGACTCCTCCCACCCGGCAGGCCCCGGCCTTTTTCCCCCATAGCCCGGTATTTCCCGGGCAAAACGCGGCAGCGCCGCGCCACCCTTTTCCTCGGGGCGGCGCGGCGCTGCCTGGTTGTTTTATCCCTCCGCCAGGGGCAGGGTGAGCACAAATTCGGTGGCCCGCCCGGGGGCGGGCCTGTCGTTCAGCCGGATGGCGCCGCCGTGCTTTTCCAGAATGCGGCGGGTGATGGCAAGGCCCAGCCCGCTGCCCGCGCCGGTGCGGGCGTCGCTGCCGGTGACAAAGGGCTCGAAGATGGTCTTGCGGCGGGCGGGGGGGATGCCCTCGCCGTTGTCCGCCACCCGCACCGTCACCGCCCCCGCGCCCGCCTCCAGCTCCACGAACAGCTGGGTGCCCAGCCGGTTGTGGCGCAATGCGTTGGACAGCAGGTTGTCCAGCGCCCGGCGCAGCTGCCACTCGTCCACCATGCAGAACGCCGGCGTCTCCGGGATGGCCGGCTCCAGGGAAAAGCCCGCCAGGTCGATCTCGTCGTAGCGCTCGGCCAGCCAGGCCCGCAGGAATTCGCACACGTCCACCCGCCGGGTGTGCAGTTCAAAGCGGGGGTGCTGGGTCTTGCTGTACTCGTGAAAGGCGTCGGTGAGGCGGGCCAGGTCCCGGGCCTTGCCCCGGATCATCTCCAGGGTGCGCTGCCGCTCGGCCGCGGGCACCTTGCCGTCGCACAGCGCGTCCGCCGCGCCGCAGATCACCGTCACCGGGGTCTTGATGTCGTGGGAGATATCCGCGATGAGTTTCTGGCGCCCCTCGTCCAGCCGCTTTCGCTCGGCCTCGCTCTCGGCCAGCAGGGCGGCGAACCGGTCGAAGCTCTCGCCGATGCGGCGGATCTCCCGGGGGCCGCCGCAGTCGCCCACACGCACGTCCCGCCCGGCGGCCTGGGCCTCCACCGCCGCGCCCAGGGCCTCCAGCGGCCGGGCGATGCGCCGGCGCAGATGGCGGATGAACAGCCCCGCCGTGAGGAGGAACAGCGGCAGGAACAGCGCCGCCACCCAGCCGCTGCGGTTCAGGATCTGCTGGTACTGGCCGTCGGTGAGAAAGCTCTCCCGCAAAAGAAGGGTGCGCCCGCTGCCGTCGGCAGCGGTGAACGCCGCCCGGGCCAGCAGCGCGTTTTCAAACCGCGCCCCGGTGAGATAGGCGTACTCCGCCGGGGTGTAGGCGGCCTTGCCGTCCCCCAGGTCCCCCAGCAGCACCCGCAGCCCGCCGTCCAGCACGGCGGTGCGGGTGGCCTCGCCCCCCGCGCCGTCGTGGGTGTGGGCCACCACCAGATGCCGCGCTGTCCCCTCGCCGCCGTCCAGTTCGTAGGCGTCGATCTGCACCCCGTCGCCCCAGACGGGCACGCAGGCCAGCGCCCCCGGCTCCACCGCCCGGTCAAAACCGGCGCCGTCGGCAAAAAGGAGCGCGCCCTCCTCGTCGTAGACGGCAAAGGCGCCCCCCTGCCCCAGATACCGGTGCAGCGTTTCGTACCGCCCTTTCGCCAGGGCCGGGTCGGCCAGCAGGCCGTACCAGTCGGCGGCGCGCCACAGCCGGTCCAGGTAGAGGTTCCAGGCGGCGAACACCGCCGCCGCAATGGCCAGCATCGCCAGGCTGAACAGCAGGTACTGCCGGGCCAGCAGCCCGAACAGGCCGCCCTTTTCCGTTTTTTTCATGCGGGGCCTCCCTCAAACCGGTAGCCCAGGCCCCGGATGGTCTTGATGTAACGGGGGGAGCGGGGGTCGTCCTCGATCTTGTCCCGCAGTTTGGAGATGTGCACCATCATGGCGTTCTCGTCCCCCTCGAAGTAGTCCCCCGCGGCCCCCTCGTACAGCTGGGCCTTGGTGAACACCCGCCCCGGCGAGCGCATCAGGATGGCCAGGATCTTTGCCTCCATGGGGGTGAGGGGCACCGGCCGGCCCGCCTTCTCCAGCCGCATGGCGGCCAGGTCCAGCGCCAACTCGCCCCCCCGCAGCACCTCGCCCCCCGCCCGGGCGGCCCGCCGCAGCTGGGCCTTCACCCGCGCCACCACCTCCACCGGGTTGAAGGGCTTGGTGACATAGTCGTCCGCCCCGAGGTTCAGCCCCAGGATCTTGTCGTTGTCCTCGCTCTTGGCCGAGAGGATGAGGATGGGCATGTCGCTGAACCGCCGCAGCGCCCGCGTCACCTCATAGCCCGAAAGGCCGGGCATCATCACGTCCAGGATGGCCAGGTCCGGCCCCTCGGCCCGGGCCTTTGCCAGGGCCTCGTCGCCGTCGGCGGCCTCCAGCACCCGCAGGCCCTCCCCCTCCAGATAGAGGCGCAGCAGCGCGCGAATTTCGTCGTTGTCCTCCGCGATCAGGATCAGTGGCGCCATGGCGTTTCCTCCTTGCAGGATGTTTTTACCTTATTATAACAGAGCCCGCCGCCGGCGGAAAGGCGGGCGGGGCGGCGGCGCTTGTATAATTTGCCTGCGCTGGCAGATACTAAGCAACAAAGAGCACAAGCGGCGGGGCCCGCCCCGCCGCCTTACAGGAGGTACACACCATGAAAGCAACCGGCATCGTGCGCCGCATCGACGAGCTGGGGCGGGTGGTCATCCCCAAGGAGATCCGCCGCACCCAGCGCATCCGCCAGGGCGACCCGCTGGAGATCTTCACCACCGGCGACGGCGAGGTGATCTTTAAAAAATATTCCCCCATCGGCGAGATGGCCGCCTTTGCCGCCCAGTACGCCGAGGTGCTTTGCAAAAACCTCTCCCGCACCGCCCTGATCTGCGACCGGGACAGCATCATCGCCGCCGCCGGCCCCGCCCGCAAGGAGTGCCTGGAAAAGCGGGTGAGCATCCCGCTGGAAAAGCTGATGCACGCCCGCCGCACCTACCTGCACGGCGGCCAGGCCGAGGACTGCCAGTTCCCCTGCGAGGGGGCCTCCCGGCACATCCACATAGCGGTGCCCATCATCGCCGCCGGCGACGTGGCCGGGGCGGTGGTGCTGCTGAGCGACGAGCGCAGCGCCACCCCCACCCCCGAGGAGCAGAAAGCCCTGGCCATCGCCGCCGCCTTTCTGGCAAAGCAGATGGAGAGTTAAAGCGCCGCCCGCCTTCTTTTTTCGGCGTCCGCGCCGCCCGCAAGGGGGGCCGCGGGCGCTTTTTTGCGGCCCGGAAGGGGCAGTGTGTGAACAAACGATGAAACTTTGAAAATTTTTGCACCACCCCCTTGACAGACGGATAAAATGGAGTACAATAAATTTAGCACTCGAGAGCAATGAGTGCTAAAATGAGAGAAAAGAGGTGGGGCCGCATGGCCATGGACGATCGCAAACAGCGCGTGCTGGAAGCCATTGTGGCCCTGTACACCCAGGGGGGCGAGCCGGTGGGCTCCAGCCTTTTGTGCCAGTATTTCGACATGGCGGTGTCCAGCGCGACCTTGCGCAATGAGATGGCGGCACTGACAAAGCTGGGCCTGCTGGAGCAGCCCCACACCAGCGCGGGCCGGGTGCCCAGCGCCAAGGGCTACCGCTATTACCTGGACAATCTGATGCATCCCGCCAAGGGGCTCACCGCCCGGCAGAAAGCCGAGATCGACCACATCTTCGCCAGCCTCGACTACGAGCCCGAGCGGCTGGCGTCCGGCGCGGCCCGGGCCCTGGCGGACTACGCCGGCTACATGGTGGCGGCCACCACCCCCCGGGCGGACGATCTGTGCATCGCCCACTACGAGGTGGTGCAGGTGGGCCGCTGCACCGCGGCGGTGCTGGCGGTGACCAGCGCCGGCGGCGTGCGCACCCGGGTGGCCCGGCTGGACACCGATTTCACCCGCGAGGACGCGGCGCTGCTCACCCAGACCCTCAACCAGGGGCTCGCCTTTGTGGCCCCGGCGGACCTGTCCGGCGCGAAGCTGGGCGAGTTGGCCGCCCGCCTGGGCGAGGGGAGCGACCGGCTCTATCCGGTGCTGAACGCGGCGGCGGCGCTGCTGCGGCAGGCCGCCCAGGCCCGCACCTACCCCCAGGGGCTGCAATACCTGATGCGCTGGCCGGAACTGACCGGCCTGCTGCCCCGGGTGCTGGAGCTTTTCACCGACGACGAGCGCGCCGGCCGGCTCATCACCCCCCGCACCGGCCGCACCACCGTGCTGCTGGGCGAGGACTTGCAGCGCCCGCTGCCGGGGCTGTGCTTCATGAGCAAGCGGTACCTGGCCGGCGGCGGCCTCACCGGGGCCATCGCCCTGCTGGGGCCCACCCGGATGCCCTTTGAGCAGCTGATGCCCGTTTTGGATTATTTTGCCTTGAAACTCGGCGAGTGTATGGCCGGCAAGGCACAGGAGGACCCGCAATGATGGACGAAACCAACAAGCGGCCCGAAGAGGCCGCCGCCGAAGCCCCGGCCCCCGAGGCCGAAGCGACAGAACAAAAGGCCGCTCCCAAGGCGGAGAAGGCCCCCGAAAAGGAAAAGAAAGAGACCAAAAAGGATCTGGAGGCGCAGCTGGCCGCCGCCCGCACCGAGGCCGAAAAGGCCCGCGCCGAGGCGGAGGAGGCCAAAGACCGGCTGCTGCGCACCGCCGCCGAGTACGACAACTTCCGCAAGCGCTCGGCCCGGGAGCAGGACGCCGCCTTCGGCAACGGCGTGGCCCACGCGGTGAGCCAGATCCTCTCCATTCTGGACGCGCTGGAGATGGCCGAGGCGGCCCCCTCCACCGACGAGAACTTCAAGAAGGGCGTGACCCTGACGCTGGAAAAGGCAAAGGGCGCCTTCGAGGCCCTGAAGGTGGAGGAGATCCCCGCTTTGGGCCTGCCCTTCGACCCGGCGCTGCACAACGCGGTGATGCAAAAGGCCGCCGAGAACGGCGAGGAGAGCGGCACCGTGCTGCAGGTGTTCCAGAAAGGCTACAAGCTGGGCGACCGGGTCATCCGGCACGCCACGGTGATCGTGGCCGAATAATTCGCCGAAAGGGCCTTTCGCCCTTTCCCATAAATGAGAGTTCCACCATATTTGAGTTATAAATAAGGAGAGATATACTATGAGTAAAATCATTGGCATCGACCTTGGCACTACGAACAGCTGTGTTGCCGTGATCGAGGGCGGCGAGCCCGTGGTCATCGCCAACGCGGAGGGCGCCCGCACCACCCCCAGCGTGGTGGGCTTTACCAAGACCGGCGAGCGGCTGGTGGGCCAGGTGGCAAAGCGCCAGGCCATCACCAACCCCGAGCGCACCGTGAGCAGCATCAAGCGTCACATGGGCACCGACTACAAGGTGTCCATCGACGGCAAGGATTATAACCCCCAGCAGATCAGCGCCATGATCCTGTCCAAGCTGAAGGCGGACGCCGAGGCTTACCTGGGCGAGAAGGTCACCGACGCGGTGATCACCGTGCCC
>DWYI01000063.1 GCA_019118765.1 Candidatus Allofournierella merdavium
AAGCTAAGACTACCAGGGCCGTGTGAGCAGGTGTTCGGGTTTTCCCGAAGCCTTTGTTCATGCGGCTCTTTTTTGTTGCCCTGCTCACACGGTTTTCGGCAGTCCTTCTCCCGGTCACGGAAAGGAGGACCTATGTACTGTACTACCCGCTGGAACGAACAAAGCGCCGCGTACCCATGAGCGGCAATGGCCTGGCTGGGCATTTTGCTCTGTATGCCGGATGTATCACAAACTGTATCTTTCGGGGGCTTTCTGTCGTGAACGCCCTGCCTAAATCGCCGTTTATAGCGGTTTAACGAGGTTTGTGGGCCGGAGGCGCTGTTCCTTTTGCCGGCACTGCGCTGTTCGTATAGCCGTGGGCAGGCAAATGAACGAAGTGCGTTTCCCGGACTGTGAATCCCCCTCACCAGTCTTTTGCAAAATGTGAAATTTTCAAATGGGTGAGCGTTTTGGCATATCCGTGTTACATGGATATAATGGGGGGATTTTTCTGCAGCTAACTTGTCGCCAAGACCGACAAACTTCTGAATTTATTTTTGGAAGGGTGACCGTTTTAAGGGGGTCCGTGTTACATGGATATAATGAGGGGCTTTTTCTATGGTTAGTTTCCCGTCAAATTTGCCAAACTTTCAAAAATTTTCTTGGAAGGTGTTCGTTTGCGGCACTCCGTGTTACTGGTATATAACGAGAGGATTTTTCCCCAGCCATGCCACCACAGCAAGGAACCCTACATGATGGGTTCCTTGTTCGGGAAAATTCTGCCGTCCGCCGCCGCAAGGAACCCTGCATAAGGAACCCTGGAATCCCGTCACATTCAAAACAAGGAACCCTGCATAAGGAACCCATAGCCACCACACAGAAAGGAGGGGTACCGCCGCTTTCGGCCGGCGCCCGCTGTCCGTTTATCCGCCCAGGCGCTTTGCCGCGCCGCGAAAATCTTTTGAGAGCAGGTGATCGATGAAGAATATTGAGATCCAAACCCTTTACAAACTGCTGTTCGCCGACTACCCCGACATCGTGACGGTGCGCCAGCTGCAGGTCATGCTGGGCATCAGCCGCCATGCGGCCTACGACCTGCTGACCGACGGCAGCATCCGGGGGCTCAAGCTGGGCAACGCCTATAAGATCCCCAAGATCAACGTGATCCGTTATGTGGTGGAGAACGGCGTGCAGCCCGCCGCCCGGGCCGCCGGCTCCTGACCCTCCCGCGCCGCAAAACGCCTCTCGCCGCTGTCCGCCCGGTGTTCGCCCTGTGCGGGGCCTGACAGGCGGTGCGGGCGTTTTCCCCCGCGCCGGGGCCAAGGCCGTTTTGCGGGCCTGTTTGAGGCCGCTGTAGCCGCGTCCCGCCCCATCCGATCAAACCAACAGAAAAGGAGAAATGCTTTTGACGAAATTCGAACCCATTGATGCGCGAACCCTTTCCATCACCCCGCTGCCGCCGGTGCGGTGGCTCGTTCCCAATCTGTTGTCCGGCGGGCTGTCTTTGCTGTCGGGCGGCAGCAAGGTCGGCAAAAGCTGGCTTTGCCTCTGGCTGTGTTTGCAGCTGGCCAAAGGTGGAGAACTCTGGGGGCGGCCGCTCCGCGCCCAGGCGGTGCTGTACCTGTGCCTTGAGGATACATACAGCCGCATCCAGAACCGGTTGTTCCGGTTGAGCGAGGAGGAGATGCCGGACAACCTCTATTTCCAGACCGCCTGCGAGGGGCTGGGCCACGGCCTCGAGGAACAGATTGAGCAGTTCCTGGCCGTCCGTTCAGACACCGGGCTGGTGGTCATCGACACCCTGCAAAAGGTACGCACCGGCGATGCCAACGGCAACGTCTACGCCTGCGACTACCGGGATATGAGCGCCTTGAAATCCCTGGCCGACCGACACAACATCGGCATCCTGCTGGTGCACCACCAGCGCAAGGACCGCACCGACGACCCCTTTGATGATATTTCCGGCTCGGTGGCCCTGATGGGCGGGGCGGACACCAGCTGGGTGCTGCGTCGCCGGCGGATGAGTCTGAACGCCCAGCTGCACGTGACCGGCCGGGACATGGAGAGCCGCGCCCTGGACCTGCGTTGGGCGGACTGCCGCTGGGAGTTGGAGCACGAGGAGACCTCCGAGGAGCTGGCCCGCAAGGCCGTGCCCGCCTGCGTGTGGGCGGTGGCCGACTATGTAAAGCGTCAGAAATTCTGGCAAGGTACTGCCACCGAACTGCTGGCCGCTGCCGGCATCACCGATGTACAGCCCAACCAGCTGACCCGCAAGCTGGTGGAATTTTACCCCACCGACCTGGCGCCCCTGGGCATCCGCTGTGAGAGCCGCCGCACCGCCAGCGCCCGGCAGCTTCGGCTCTGGTATGACGGTGATGACGCGGATGACGACAAATCCGGCACATCCCCGGACGGCAGGGGTATCCCGGAAACACCGTCAGCACCGTCATCGTCGTCATGGGAGGCGCTTGGGGGTAACAAGCATGGGCTTTGTGTTGCCACCGGGCAACCCTTCGCCGGTACGGGGAGCGCCCCGAACCCCCATGCGGAGGTGGCCCTGTGAGAACAAGAAGCGTAGGCCTCAATGTGCGGGTGAGCCCCGCCGAGAAACAACGAATTCAAACAGCGGCCAGGCGTTGCGGGCTGACCCTGTCGGAATATCTGCGCCAGCGGGCGCTGGGGTACGAGCCCCGATTCCACCCGTCCCAGGCGTTTTTCAGTTACCTGACCTGGATGGACAACCTGACCGATCAGCTGACCCGGTTGGACCCGCCTCTGGCGGAACAGTACCGCCGCTGCCGGGAAGGGCTACTGGACAGCCTCTTACGGAAGGAGGATGCCTCTGGCGACCACTAAAATCTGGCCGGTGCGGGACAGCCTGCGCCGGGTGGTGGACTACGCCGCCAACCCGAACAAGACCGAGTACAGCGGTCTGGCCCAGACGCTGCATTACGCGGAGAACGACGCCAAGACCACTTTACAGGAAACGGCCCAGCTGGTGAGCGGCGTCCACTGCCGCCCTGCCACTGCCTGGGCGGAGATGCGGGCGGTGCAGGAGCAGTTCGGCAAGACCGAGGGCGTGGTGGCGATGCACGCCTACCAGAGTTTCAAGCCCGGGGAGGTGACCCCGGAGCAGTGCCACGCCATCGGGGTAGAGCTGGCCCACCGGGTGTGGGGCGGGCGGTTCCAGGTGCTGGTGGCGACCCACATGAATACGGGCTGCCTGCACAACCACTTCGTCATCAACGCGGTGTCCTATGTGGACGGCAAGAAGTATGAGCAGCGCCGAAGCCAATATCAGGACCTGCGGAGAATTTCTGACCAGCTGTGCCGGGAGCACGCCCTTTCCGTGATTCAGCAGCTCGGCGGCAAAAAGCCCCGGCCGCTCTACGAGGGCGATGGACAGACCCGGTACGAGGCGATGCGCCGGGCCATCCGCAAGGCTCTGGCCCAGACCAGCACCGAGCGGGACTTCGCCCGGGTGCTGCGGCAGCAGGGGTATCTCTGGCGGCGGGAGGAGGGGCGCAAATACGCCACCCTCCGTTCGCTGGACGGCGGCCGGGCGGTGCGGGTGTACCGGCTGGGGACGGAATACGACTGGCCCGCTCTGGAGCGGGCGCTGGCCAAAAACTTCGCCCGGTATGGCTCCCACTTTTATGATCCGAATTTTAATCCGAAGTACAGCCTGCGGCCCGTGCCGGCATATCATCCGCCCACGCGGCGGTATCGGTGCCGGGGAGTGTTCGCCCATCAAACGGGCAGCCTGTTCCGGCTGTACCTCTACTACTGCTACCAGCTGGGCATCTACCCAAAGCGGCCCGCGCCCCGGGTGAACTGGCCGGAGATCAACGCCCTGTGGCGGGACATTGACATGACGCTGGAGGAACTGCACCTGACCAGCAAGCGGGGCTTTTCCACGGTGGCGGAGGTAAAAGCCCACCGGGAAACACTGGCGGGACAAATCACCGCCCTTTGCCAGGAGCGGGCGGACTGCGCCCGGCAGCTGCGATGGAAGGAGCCGCCGCCCTGGGCGACTCAGCGGCGGGCAGAACTGACCCGCCAAATCGCCGCCCTGCGCAAAGAGGATGCGGCCGCCAAACGCATCATCGAGAAGGTGGAAAAAACTGCTGCCTGCCGGGAGGAATATCGACGCCTGCAGGAGCGGGACAAGCCGCGCCACCAACCCCACGACCGCACACAAATCCGCTAACTAAAACGCCCGCGCCGAGAAAACCGGCGCGGGCAGTCTGGTGGATATGTACCCATTCCAGGCGCGTAACCTTGTGCAGTTTTGTGAATAGCTTTCGAGGCAACTTCCGGGTATTCTTGTGTCGGACCCGGAGAACACCAATAATCCAAAGGAGGAATGTCCATGGTATCTGGTCGACTGACCGAAAAGAACGGATATTTTTACATTGTGCTCAGCTACAAAGGCCCCGACGGCAAGCGGGTGCAGAAATGGCAGGGTACCGGGCTGCCGGTGAAAGGCAACAAGAAAAAGGCCGAGGATCTACTGCGTCAGGCCCGCCATAGCTTTGCGCCGCCTGCACCTGATCGTTCCACTGACCTAAGTCCAGACATGCTGTTCAGTGATTATATGCTCTACTGGCTGAAAATCATCCGTACTTCTGTGGAGCCAACCACCTGGTCCAGCTACTGCTTCAACGTGAAGGACCATATCGTGCCGTACTTCGAGCCTACCGGCATCACGCTGGGAGGATTGAAAGCCAGCCATATCCAAAGTTTCTACCTTCATGAGTTGGAGACCCTCAAAGCCACAAGCGTGATCAAGCAGCATGCTAACATGCACAAGGCTTTGAAGTATGCGGTAAAGCTGGATCTCATCCCCGGCAACCCAGTGGACAAAGTAGAGCGGCCTAAACTGCAGAAGTATATGGCATCTTACTATACTGCCCAGGAGATGGAGAAGTTATTTCAGGCGGCCCGAGGCAGTCGTCTGGAACTGATCATCCAATTTGCGGCATTTTATGGACTGCGCCGCAGCGAAGTGCTGGGCCTGCGGTGGGACGCCATCGACTTTGAGGCTGGAACGCTGACCATCCGTCACATCGTCACCAGTGCGAATATTGAAGGTAAGCACGTTCTCATCCAGGCCGACCGGGCCAAGACCAAGTCCAGCCTGCGGACTTTGCCGCTGGTGGAGGGTTTCATCCAGCGGCTGAAGGAGTTGAAGGAACAGCAGGAATACAACGAGCGGCTCTGCGGAAATTGCTATAACAAAAAATACAAAGGATATCTATTCGTAGATGAGATGGGAAATCTCATTCTTCCCAATGCAGTTTCCGAGAATTTTGGAAAGCTCCTGAAAGCACATGGTCTGCGACATATCCGCTTCCACGATCTGCGCCACTCCTGTGCCAGCCTGCTGCTGAAACAGGGGGTGCCCATGAAGCAGATTCAGGAATGGCTGGGCCACAGCGACATCTCCACCACGGCGAACATCTACGCCCATCTGGATTCCCAGTCGAAACAGCTGAGCGCCGCCACAATGGAAAAATCCCTGGCGCTGCCCGAGGAACTGCCCGAAAAACGGTGGTAAGGCAAGAAAAATGTTGTCGGCGTCAGGACGATAAAAAACGGCGCTATGCCGATAAACCTTGACATAGCGCCATTTTCTGGCGGAGACGGTGGGATTCGAACCCACGTGCCCATCTCTGGACAAAACGATTTCGAGTCGTTCTCGTTACGACCACTTCGATACGTCTCCATATTTAATTTTCAAGCACCGCCTTGCAAGACATTTGGAAAAATGCAAGATTTCGATGCAAGATAACAAGGGAAAATTCAGATGTGCACCCGAGGAAAAGCCCGCTGTTAAGCCATTCCCTGCGGACAAATTGACCAAAGGGCGAGAGTCTTTCGAGTGCCGTGGCCCTTGGGCGCCTGAGTACGACCGCTTGTTCGCCGGCTTGCGAACAGGCCATGTTGTATTATAGCAGGTTTGGCGGCCCGCGTCAACGCGAAAGGCGGCGGGAAAAGCGGGGAAGATAGCGAAAAAAATGGCCGGGAAAAGGCGCACAGAACGGTGTGGGCAGGGAGGCGGGCGCTTTTCGGCCCGCGGACCGGATGGGCAAAAGCCGCGGGGCGGGTGAGGAGCCGGGCGCTTTTTCGACCCATGGGGCCGGCGGGACGCGCCCGGCAGAGGCGCGCCGCACCATGCGGGCCGCCCCGCTCCTCCCGCCGGCTCTCCCGACGGGGGCCGTATCCCTTGCCGCGCCCCTGCGCTCAACTTGGCGGACGATGCGCTCATTTGGATCGTCTCTGCATCGCCTTGTTCGGCCCTTCACCGCCCTCCGCGCCGATGCGTGTGGTCCGGCTGCCCTTTGCGCCGCGTTCATTTTGACCACTGCCGCCGCGCTCAGCCCTGCGCCGGCAGCCTGCCCTCGGCCAGATCTTCCAGGGTGATGCCGTCGAAGTAGTCCGCGATCAGCTTGTCCAGCCCCTGCCACATCGCCCGGGTGGTGCACACCCCCGCCCGGCCGCAGGCCGGCGCGCCCTCGGCCATGCAGGCCACCGGCGCCAGCGTCTTTTCCGTCAGGCGCAGGATGCTGCCCACCGTGTAGTCCTTCGCCGGCTTCGTCAGCCGGTAGCCGCCGTTCTTGCCCCGCTGGCCCTCCACGAACCCAGCTTTGGCCAGCGGCGCGAAGATCGCCTCCAGATACTTCTCCGAAATGCCCTGCCGCGCGCTGATGCGCGCCAGCGGCTGGTATTCCCCCGGCGCGGCCGCCGCCAGCTCCACCATTACCCGCAGCGCGTACCGCCCCTTGCTGGACACCACCATCGCCCTTCGCCTCCCTTTGCCGCCGCTTTTTCGTCTATTATGCCACACCCGCCGCCGGCTTTGCAAGCCGCTTTGGAAAATTTCCTATTGACAAAGTAGGAAATTGAGCGTATCATGAGGGCATAAACCTACAAGGTTTATAGGTTTTATTCTGAAAAAAGGAGTTTCATCCTATGATCTACGCAGACAACGCGGCCACCACGCCCGTCTCGCCGGCGGCGCGGGAGGCCATGATCGACGCCATGGACAGGCTGTGGGGCAACCCCTCCAGTCTGTACAGCTTCGGCCAGAAGGCCGAGGAGGCGCTGAGCGACGCCCGCGCCCGGGTGGCCGGGTGTCTGGGGGCCGAAGCGGGGGAGATCATCTTCACCTCCGGCGGCAGCGAAGCGGACAACCAGGCCCTGCGCAGCGCCGCGGCTCTGGGGGCCAAAAAGGGCAAACGCCACCTGATCAGCACTGCCTTTGAGCACCACGCCATCCTGCACACGCTGGACGCGCTGCGGGCCGAGGGCTTTGAGGTGACCCTGCTGCCGGTGCACGAGGACGGCCTGGTGCGGCCGGAGGAGCTGGCCGCGGCCCTGCGGCCGGATACGGCGCTGGTGAGCGTGATGTTTGCCAACAACGAGATCGGCACCATCCAGCCCATCGCCGAGCTGGGGGCCATCTGCCGGGCCGCCGGCGTGCTGTTCCACACCGACGCGGTGCAGGCGGCGGGGCATCTGGCCATCGACGTGAAGGCGATGAACATCGACATGCTCAGCCTTTCCGGCCACAAGTTCCACGGCCCCAAGGGGGTGGGCGCTTTGTATGTGCGCAAGGGCGTGCCGGTGGTGCCGCTGATCCGGGGCGGGGCCCAGGAGCGCCGCCGCCGGGCGGGCACCGAGAACCTGCCCGCCATCGCGGGCATGGCCGCCGCGCTGGAGGAGGCCTGCGCCCATCTGGAGGAGAACGGCGCGAAGGTGAGCGCGCTGCGGGACAGGCTGATCGCCGGGCTTTCGGCCATTCCCCACGCGGCGCTGAACGGCGCGGCCTCGCCGCGCCTTGCGGGCAACGTGAACTTCTGCTTTGAGGGCATCGAGGGGGAGAGCCTTCTGCTGATGCTGGACGACGCGGGCATCGCCGCCTCCAGCGGCTCGGCCTGCACCTCCGGCTCGCTGGACCCCAGCCATGTGCTGCTGGCCATCGGGCGGCCCCACGAGGTAGCCCACGGCTCGTTGCGCCTTTCTTTGAGCGAGGCGAACACCGACGAGGATGTGGACCACATCCTGAAAGAAGTTCCCCGGGTGGTAGAGTACCTGCGGGCCTGCAGCCCGGTGTGGGACGAACTGCAAAAAGGAGAGAGAGACTATGTTATACTCTGAAAAAGTGATGGACCACTTCCGCAACCCCCGGAACATGGGCAAGATGGAGGACGCCGACGCGGTGGGCGAGGTGGGCAACGCCAAGTGCGGCGACATCATGCGGATGTACCTGAAGGTGAAGAACGGCGTCATTGAGGACGCCTCCTTCATCACCTTCGGCTGCGGGTCGGCCATCGCCACCAGCAGCATGGCCACCGAGATGATCAAGGGCAAGCCCCTCTCGGAGGCGCTGGAGCTTTCGAACAAGGCGGTGGTGGAGGCGCTGGACGGCCTGCCCGCCCACAAGATCCACTGCTCGGTGCTGGCGGAGGAGGCGGTGAAGGCCGCCGTGAAGGACTACTACGACCGCCAGGGCGTCAGTTACGACGCGGCCGCCTTCTGCACCGGCGACTGCGGCTGCTGCCACGCCCACGAGTGATATCCCCCCAAAAAAAGCAAGCAAACAGGCCGCCGGCCGTGGAAAACCACGGCCGGCGGCCTGTTTTGCCCCGGAGGGCTGTTTCGGGAGAGAGAAGGAAACGCGTTATTTGCCACCCTGCGAAGCCTCGTCGGCGCGCAGCATGCGGTAGAGCACATACAGCACCAGCACGCAGATGAAGATCATGGGGAAGCCGGTGAGGACGCTGGCCGTCTGCATGGTCTCCAGCCCGCCGATGCGGGTGAGGGCGAAGGCCAGCACCACAAACACCACCGCCCAGAGGATGCGGTTCCAGCGGGGCGGCTGCTCATCCCCCCGCAGCCGCCGGGTGGTGGCCGAGGCGAGGATGAAGGCGGAGGAGTCGATGGTGGTGGCCATGAACACCACAGCCACCACCGCGAAGGCGATGGCCGCCACCCCCGGCAGGGGCAGGGTGTCCAGCACGGCGATGAGGGCCGCGTCCTTGCCCTGGCTTTCCAGGATGGACACCAGGTCCACCCGGCCGCTGCGCTGCAGGTCCAGCGCGTAGCAGCCCAGCACCGAGAAGCTGAGCACGCAGCCCAGCGAGCCGTAGCCGACCATGCCCAGCACCACCTTGCGGATGGTGCGCCCCCGGGAGATGCGGGCGGTGAACAGGGCCATGATGGGAATGTAGGACAGCCACCACCCCCAGTAGAACACCGTCCAGTCCTGAGGGAAGCCGCTCTGACGGAAGGGGTCGGTGTAGGTGCTCATGCGGAAGAAATTGTTCAGATACAGCCCGATGCTGTTCAGTTCCACGTCCAGCACCCGGGGGATGCCGGTGAGCACCATCACAAAAAGAACGAAGAGCACCGCCAGGTAGATGTTGATGTTGCTCAGCACCTTGATGCCCTTGTCCAGCCCGCGGTAGACGCTGGTGGAGAAGATGGCGAACCAGAGCACCAGCACCCCCACCAGCAGCCGGGTGTCGTTGGGGATGCCCAGCGTTTTGCTCAGCAGCTGGCAGATCAGCGGCGCGCCCAGGCCCATGGAGGTGCCGATGCCTCCCAGCACGGCGAACACCGTGAACACGTCGATGGCCCGGGCCACCCAGCCCTTTGCCCACCGGACCTGGCCGCACACGTCCCCCAGCCGCACCGACTCGCCCCCCCGCACGAACAGCTGGTAGGCGATGGCGATGCTGGCGGGCACATAGAACAGCCAGGCGCTGGGGCCCCAGTGGAACTGGCCGTACATATGGGCGTACTCGTAGGCCTCGTCGGACAGCGGCTCCACCCCGAAGGGCGTCTGGGTGAGATAATAGATCGGCTCCAGAAAGGAGAAGATCATCAGGGAACTGGCGATGCCGGTGCAGAACATCATCGACATCCAGCTAAAGTCGTCGTATTCGGGTTTCTCCCCCAGCCGGCCCAGCACCACCTTTCCGAAGCGGCCGAAGGCCAGCCAGGCGAGAAACACGATCAGCACCAGGTGTGTGGCAATGTACAAAAAGCCCCACTCGTGGGTCATGGTCGACAGCAGGGCGTTCACCGCCGCGGCACATTGTTCGGGCGCGGCCAGCAGCACCAGCAGGATCGCCGCGATCACCGCGACGGACACGAAAAAGACCGGTTTTTCCAGTGTTTCGATTGCTTTTTTCAGTTTGCTCACCTTCCTGTGGGTCGTGCGCCCGGCAGCCGCCGGGCGCGGGCGTCGCTCAGCGGTAGGACCGCTGCAGGATCTCCATCACCCGCTCGCGGGTGATGGGACGCGGCTCGATCTCGAACAGCTCGCCGGCGATCTCCAGCGCGTTGGTGCAGAACACCTCCAGTTCCTCGGGGCCGATGCCGTAGTCGGACATGCGCAGCGCCTCCACGCCGCAGGCCTTCTCCATCTCATAGAGGGTGGGCAGCAGGCGGTCGGCGGTGGCGGTGGGGTCGCCGGTGAGCGCCTGGGCCATCCGGGCGTAGCGCTCGGGGATCACATCCACAAAGCTGCTGAAATACTCGTTGGCGATCATCAGCAGCGCGGCGCCGTGGGGCAGGTTGTCGTGGTAGGCGCCCATCGCCTGGGCGATGGAGTGGTTGGAGGTGCAGTTGGACAGCGACTCCACCACCCCCGAACAGGTGCTGGCCAGGGCCACGGCCTCCCGGGCCTGCAGGTCGGCCCCGTTTTGCACCACCCGCACCAGGTTTTGGCCCAGCAGCGAGATGCTGCGCAGGGCGAACACGTCGCTGATGGGGGTGGCCACGGTGGCGATGTAGCCCTCCATCGCGTGAAACAGCGCGTCGAAGCCCTGGAAGGCGGTGAGCCGGGGCGGCACCGACACCATGAGCTCCGGGTCCACAAAGGAGACGACGGGGAACATCTCCGGCGCGCCGAAGCCCACCTTCTCGTTGGTCTCCTCCTTGGTGACCACCACCCAGGGGTCCGCCTCGGTGCCGGTGCCGGCGGTGGTGGGCACCGCGATCACCGGCAGGGGCTTTTGGGCGATGGGCTTGCCCGCGCCGGAACCGGTGGCGATGTAATCCCAGAAATCGCCGCCGTTGGCTGCCAGCAGCGCGATGGACTTGGCCGAGTCGATGCTGCTGCCGCCGCCGAAGCCCAGCACAAAGTCGCAGTTTTCCTGGCGGCACAGGAGGGCGGCCTCCTCCACCTGGCGCTTGCCGGGGTTGGGATGGACCTTGTTGTAGACGACGCTCTCCGCGCCGCCCTTGGCCAGCAGCCGCTGGAGACGGGCCAGATGGCCGTTGTCCACGATCCACGCGTCCGGCGTGATGACGATCATCGCCTTTTTGCCGGGCAGCTTGATCTCGCCCAGCTTCTCCAGACAGCCGCCGCCGAAATAAATGTGCGTCGGAATGAAAAATTCGTGCTGCACACAAACACCTCTTTCAAAGAATTTTGCGAGCGGGGCTCACGCCTTGCCGGCGCTGCCGCACATATCCATCAGTTTTTCGATCTCGCCGGCCAGCACCCGGGTGGCGCGGCCCATGCACTCCTCCATGGTCTCGCCGCAGTTGTCCCGCACGCAGTCCATGTAGACGTTGTAAAGCTGGGTGTAGTAGTTCACCTTGCAGATGCCCATGGTCACCGCCCTGCGCACGTCCGCCTCCGGGATGCCCGACGCGCCGTGGAGCACCAGCGGCACGCCGCACACGTCGTGCAGCCGGGCCAGCAGCTCGAAGTCCAGCTTGGGGGCGCCCTTGTGCACGCCGTGGCTGCCGTGGAAGTTGCCGATGGACACGGCAATGGCGTCCGCGCCGGTCTTTTCCAGAAAGTCCCGCAGCTGCTCGGGGTCGCTCTTGACGATCTCAAAGTCGCCGCCGCCCCCCTCGGCGCCGCCCACGCGGCCCACCTCGGCCTCCAGGGTACCCCCCGCGCCGGCGGCCCGGCGCAGCCGCCGGGTGACGGTCACGTTGTCCTCGTAGGAGCCGGCCGACCCGTCGTACATGATGGAGGAAAAGCCCCCGGCCAGCGCGCCCATGCACTCCTCCTCGCTCATGCCGTGGTCCAGGTGGATGGCGAAGGGCACCTCGGCAAAGCGGGCGCCAAAGCAGCGGATGAGCCCGGCCAGATCGGCGTAGGTGATCATCTGGGGTTCCATCTCCGACCAGGCGGACTGGATGATCACCGGTGAGCGGGCGGCGCGGGCGGCCTGGAAGCAGGCCAGCACCGACTCCATGTTGCTCACGCAGATGGCGGGCACGGCATATTTTCCCTCCCAGGCCCCGGCCAGGAGGTCTTTCATCTTCTGTTCCATTGTGGTGTTCTCCTCGTATCGCCCGTCGCCCTCACAGCTTGGGGAAAGCGGTGCAGTCGGTGGGCAGCATCCAGGTCTTCTTCATCTCCTCGCTGGCCATGCGGCAGACGTCCAGCACGATGCCGGAGCTCTCCTGGATGGTGGACAGGGTGCCCACGATGGGCTTGAAGATCTTGTAGCCCTTCTTTTCCAGAATGTCCCACACGTCGTTGTAGAAGATGAGCAGTTCCATCATGGTGGTGCCGCCGGTGCCGTTGACGATGAAGCTCAGTTCGTCGCCGGGCACGAAGGGCTTGTCGTTGAGGATCATCTCCAGCACCTTCTCCGCCAGCTCCCCGGAGGTGCACATGGGGATGTTGTCGGCGCCCGCCTCGCCGTGGCCGCCGGCGCCCAGGGTGATCTCGTCGTCGGGCAGATCGTACATCACGTCGCCGGTGGAGGGGGAGGTGCCGGGGCGGATGCCGATGGTGATGGCGCGCACGTTGTCCAGCACGAAATCGCCGAAGGCGATCACCTCGTCCAGGCTGTGGCCCAGCCCGGCGTAGCCGCTGATCATCTTGGTCTCGAACAGGGCCACGCCCATGCGGCGGTCCTCACGGCGGCCGGTGTAGGGGTCGGCCACGTTGGTACCGCCCAGCAGGATGCCCTTGGCCTTGACGCCGTCCTCCTCGGCCATCTCCAGCGCCATCTTGGCGTTGAGCACGTCGCCCGCGCAGTTGCTGATGAGGATGAGGCTGCCGGCGCCGGTGTCGGCGGCCTTGAGGGCCTCGTAGATGGGGAAGGGGCCGGGGGCGGCGAACAGGCCGCCGATGGCCTGGGCGTCCATGTAGTTGCTGCCCAGGTAGCCGATGGCGTCGGGCTCGTGGCCGGCGCCGTAGCCCATGATGATGCCCACCTTGCCCTGGTCCAGGCGGTTGCGCACCAGCACCTGGGTGCCGGGGATCTGGTGGATGCGGTCCTGCTGGTAGCGGACATAGCCGGAGATGGTCTGCTGCACGATATCTTCCTGCCGGTTGATGATCTTTTTCGCCTTAGGCATTGCGGTTCAACTTCCTTTCTTTTTTCGCGTTACGCGTTCACAAAGTCGGAGATGGTCTGGAGCATCAGGTGCAGGCTGGTGGCGCCGGCGTCCTGGTGGCCGACGGATTTCTCCCGCAAAAAGTGGGAGCGGCCCATCTTCGCCTGCATGGGGATGGTGGCCTTCACGCCCTCCCCGGCGGCTTTGGCGGCCGCCTGGGCGATCTGGCCCAGGGTGGCCTCGCCGGCGTCGGCGGCGGCCTTGGCGGCGGGCACCAGCGCGTCCACCAGGGTCTTGTCGCCGGGGGCCGCGCCGCCCAGCGCCATCACCTTGTCCGCCGCGTTTTTCAAACCGGCGGCGTACTCCCCGGCGCCCAGCTCGCCGCTGTCGCGGGCGGCCTTGCCCAGCTCGCTGACCACGGTGGAGAAGATGGGCCCGATGGCCCCGCCGATGCTGGCCAGCATGGCGCGGCTGTAGGCCTTGAAGCAGTCGTACACCGACGCGCCCTCGGTCAGCGCGCCGGCGGCCTCCAGGCCGGCCTTGGTGCCCCGGGCCATGCTCTCGCCATGATCGCCGTCGCCGATGGCGCGGTCGAAGGCGCACAGCTCGTCCTTGTGGGCCTCGAAGGCCTGGGTGATCGCGCCGAGAAGCTGGCGCACGTTTTCCTGGGTAATGCTGTTCATCTCTGTCTTCCTTTCCACGGCCCGGCGGGCCGATTGCCAAATACCAAAAAACCGTTTATGATAATAACGTAACCTTTTTTCAAACAGATCGGAGTGCGACCATGGATGATCTTTCCAACAAGCTGACCATCGGGCAGTTCGCCCGTTTCAACAACGTGTCGGAGCAGACCCTGCGCTACTACGACCAGATCGGCCTGCTGCGGCCCACCTCCTTCAACGAGAAGACCGGCTACCGCTACTACCACATCTCCCAGTGCGCCCAGCTGGACCTGATCGCCCACATGAAAAGCCTGGGCATCTCGCTGAAGGAGATCCGCCAGTATATCCAGACAGAGGACACCGCCTGGCTGGTGGAACGGCTCCAGGCCATCCACAGCGACAACGCCCAGACCCTCGCGCTGCTGCAAAACACCCAGGCGGTGATCGAGCGCAAGCTGATGGAGTATCAGTCCCGGCCGGTGCTGCCCCGGGAGGGCACCCCCTATCTGGAGGTGATCCCCAGCCGCACCATCTACAAGTACGACACCCACATCAACTACTACTACAACGAGGACTCCATCTCCAACTACGAGTACATGCTGCGGGAGTTCAAAAACAACATCCTCAAGCAGGACCTGCCCAGCGTCTACTTTTACAACGTGAGCAGCATCATGCGGCAGGAGAACCTGCTGGCGGGGAACTTCATCACCACCGAGCTGTTCGTGTTTGTGAGCGACGCCGACCGGGACCGGTTCGACGCCTGCGAGACAGTGCCCGCCCACACCTTCCTGTGCATGGTGTGCAGCGACAGCAGCCGGGAGATCGACTATATCAACCGGATGCTGGAGGAGATCCGCCGCATGGATTACACCGTCTGCGGCGACTACATCTGCGAGGTGGTGAGCGAGTTCCTCAGCACGCGGGAGGGGGCCCGGGACATGACGCTCAAGCTTCAGATCCCCGTCTCCCGCGGCTGAGGGAAGGCCGGGCTCAGGCGGCGGCCGCCTTTTTGCCCTGGGCCTTGATGCGCACCAGCAGCGCGATGCCGCTGAACGCCATCAGCGCGCAGCCGAAGATGGCCAGGTACCAGATGCGGTGGTAGGCCGCCACCGGCTCCAGGGTCTCCTGCCAGCGGCCGATCACGGTGTAGATCCAGGTGTCGGAGGAGTAGCCGATCAGCGAGACCACGCCGGTCATGGTGCCGAAGAACTTGGGGTCCACGCCGGTCTCACCGGTGCAGGCGAAGTTCTGGGCCTTGCCCAGCAGCGCGAAGAAGCTGAGCACCACTGCCAGCACCATCAGGAAGGGCAGCACGGCGGGGTTGGCCGGCATGAGCAGGGTGATCACCAGCCCCACGGCGGACAGCGCCCCCGCCACCACGCACAGCCGGGTGGGCGAGCTCTTGAGGATGGCCGTGGACATGAACACCACCGACAGCGGGCCCGCGGCGATCTTCATCACCTGGTTGCGGATGATGCTGAAGTAGGAGGCCGTGGTCATATCCATGGCGTAGATGTCCACCAGGTAGGACTGGGTGTAGGTCAGGCAGGAGTAGACGATGTAGGAGCCCATGACGATGAAGCTGGCGATGTAGGTCATGGGGTTTTTCAGAACGCTGAGCAGAACGCCCTTCTGGGGGGCCTTCTTCTCCTCTTTTTCCGGCTTCAGGCCCAGCTCGTTCTCGTGGAGGGTGCGGGCGGGAATGAACAGGTAGGAGGTGATGGCCAGCACCACGCCCCAGATGGCGTAGACGATCCAGACGGCCCGCAGGCTGTCGGGGTTGTTCTCCGCGCCCATGCGGCTGAACACCAGGGTGCTGGTGAGGGTGGCCAGGAAGGCGCCCACGCCCTCAAAGGAGCTCACCATGGGCAGGATCTTGCCCTGTTCCTGCTGGGTGCCCAGCAGAGCGGCCACCTTGGCCACGGGGCTCCAGAGCAGGGCGATGGTGGTGACCACCCACAGGGCTTCCACCGCCAGCGCCACCCAGAAGGGAGGATAGGCCGCCATGATGAGGCAGCCGACGGCGGTGCCCAGCAGCGACACCACGATCAGCGAGCGGCAGGAGAACTTGTCCGCGCTGACGCCGCCGATCACATAGAAGATGAGCGCCGCCGTGCCGTAGACGCTGAGCATCAGGCCCAGCTGGGTGTCGGTGTAGCCCACGATGCTGGTGAGCTGCTCATGATAGGTATAGCGGATATAGGGCGGCTCGTAGGAGAATCCCCACGTCAGGCCCAGGAACATAACGATCAACCAGCGGTTGACCCTGATCTTTGCCGATGAAAGATCCATTGCTTCATACCCCTTTCTCTTTTGAAAATCCTTGACGGCAGCCCGGCGCCGCTCCACCTCCTTCTGGCTCCGCTGCCTCTCAACATGCCTTCATTGTATTCCTTGCAGTAACTGAAGGGTCAAGGCGCGGCGGTCAGAAAACCCTTGGCAACAAAGACAAAAATTGGAATGATATTTTCATCACAATTCCAGTTTCACCGCCCGTTCCTCCGGTGGTTTCGCCAAATTTCTTTCACCATTTCCGCAAAGTCTTTGGCTACTGAAAGGTTTCGGTCCGCCCCGGCGCAATACACAGCAAAGGGCCGCCGGCCGTGGTTTTCCACGGCCGGCGGCCCTTTGCTGTATGCAGTTTTAAAAGTTCCGGTATTCCTCCAGCTTCGCCCGGGCGCTCTTCAGCTGGGCGTCCACGCTCTCGGGGGCGGGGCCGCCGAAGCTGCGGCGCAGCGCGCAGCAGGCGGACAGGTCGATGGCGGCATACACGTCCTCCTCAAAAAGGGGGCTCATGGCCCGGTACTGGGCCAGGGGCAGGGTGTCCAGCGTGAGGCCCCCCTTGATGCACATGGCCACCAGCTGACCGGTGAGTTTGTAGGCGTCCCGGAAGGGCATGCCCTTTTTGGTGAGGTAATCGGCGCAGTCGGTGGCGTTGATGAAGCCCCCGGAGGCCGCCTTGCGCAGGTTGTCCGGCAGCACCTTCATGGTGTCGATGAGGGGGGCCAGGGTAGTCAGGCAGAGATCCAGGGTGTCCACCGCGTCGAAGATGGCCTCCTTGTCCTCCTGCATGTCCTTGTTGTAGGCCAGGGGCAGGCCCTTCATCATCATCAGAAGGGTGGTCAGGTCGCCGCACACCCGCCCCGTCTTGCCCCGGATGAGCTCGGTGACGTCCGGGTTTTTCTTCTGGGGCATGATGGAGGAGCCGGTGGTGAAGGCGTCGTCCAGCTCGATGAACTTGAACTCCCAGCTGCACCAGAGGATGATCTCCTCCGACAGGCGGGACAGGTGCACCATGCACAGGGCGATGTCCGCCGCCAGTTCGACGCAGAAATCCCGGTCGGACACGCCGTCCAGGCTGTTCTCGCAGGGGCCGGCAAAGCCCAGGGCCGCGGCGGTGGCCGCCCGGTCGATGGGGTAGGTGGTGCCCGCCAGCGCCCCGCAGCCCAGGGGGCTGTAGTTCATCCGCCTTTTCCAGTCCGCCAGGCGGTCCATGTCCCGCAGCATCATCTGCACATAGGCCAGCAGATGATGGCCGAAGGTCACCGGCTGGGCCCGCTGCAGGTGGGTGTAGCCGGGCATCACGTCCGCCGCGTGGGCGGCGGCCTGCTTCAGCAGCGCGTCGCACAGGGCGGCCATCTTTTCGTTCAGGCCGCCGGCCGCCTCCCGCAGCCACAGGCGCAGGTCCACCGCCACCTGGTCGTTGCGGCTGCGGCCGGTGTGCAGCCGCTTGCCCGCGTCGCCGATGCGCTTTGTCAGCTCGCCCTCCACAAAGGTGTGGATGTCCTCGGCGGCGGGATCGATGGCCAGCACCCCGCTCTCCAGGTCGGCCAGGATGCCCTCCAGCCCCGCCTGGATGGCCGCGCCGTCCGCCTCCGGGATGATGCCCTGGCCGGTGAGCATGGCCGCGTGGGCCATGCTGCCGGTGATGTCCTGGCGGGCCATGCGGGCGTCGAACCGGATGGAGGAGTTGAAATCGTTTACGCGGCTGTCCACCGCTTTGGTGAACCGCCCCTGCCACAGCTGCATGGTCGTGTCTCCTTCGCGCTTACTTGTTCCAGTTTTTCGACAGCTTCGCCCGCTCCTTGATGGACAGGCCGAACAGGTTGATGAAGCCGGCGGCGTCCGCCTGGTCATAGTCGTCGTCCTCGCCGAAGCTGGCGGTCTGCTCGTCGTAGAGGGTGTAGGGGGAGGTGAGGGAAGCGGGGGTGATGTTGCCCTTGTAGAGCTTGAGCTTCACGTCGCCGGTGACGGTGGCCTGGGTGGAGTCCACAAAGGCGTCCAGCGCCTCCCGCAGGGGGGTGAACCACTGGCCGTTGTACACGAGATCGGCGTACTTCTGGGCCACCACGGCCTTGAAGTGGCTGGTCTCCTTGTCCAGGGTGATGCTCTCCAGCAGGTCGTGGGCGGCGTAGAGGATGGCCCCGCCGGGGGTCTCGTAAACGCCGCGGCTCTTCATGCCCACCAGCCGGTTCTCCACGATGTCCAGGATGCCGATGCCGTTTTTGCCGCCCAGTTCGTTGAGTTTCTCCAGCAGGGCCACGCTGTCCAGCGCCTCGCCGTCCACCGCGGCGGGCACACCCTTCTCAAAGTGGATGGTCACATAGGTGGCCTCGTCCGGCGCCTGCTCGGGGGCCACCCCCATCTCCAGAAAGCCGGGGCGCAGCAGCGGCGCCTCGTTGGCGGGGTCCTCCAGGTCCAGCCCCTCGTGGGACAGATGCCACAGGTTCTTGTCCTTGGAATAGTTGGTCTCCCGGCTGATCTTCAGCGGGATGTCATGGGCCTCGGCATACTCGATCTCCTCCTCGCGGCTTTTGATGTCCCACTCGCGCCAGGGGGCGATCACCGCCATCTGGGGGGCGAAGGCCTTGATGGCCAGTTCAAAGCGCACCTGGTCGTTGCCCTTGCCGGTGCAGCCGTGGCAGATGGCCCCGGCTCCCTCCGCCAGGGCGATCTCCACCAGGCGCTTGGCCAGGGGCGGCCGGGCAAAGCTGGTGCCCAGCAGGTAGGTCTCGTACTTCGCGCCCGCCTTCAGGGTGGGCCAGATGTAGTCCTCCACAAAGATCTTTTTCAGGTCCTCCACATAGACCTTGGACGCGCCGGAGGCCAGGGCCTTCTCCTCCAGGCCCTCCAGCTCGCTGCCCTGGCCCACGTCGCCGGCCACCGCGATGACCTCGCAGCCGTAGTTCTCCTTCAGCCAGGGGATGATGATGGAGGTGTCCAACCCGCCGGAGTAGGACAGGACCACCTTGTCGTATTTCTTTTTCATGGTGTTTCGTCTCCTTTTCTGCGGGCCGCAGCCCCGGTTTTTCTTGCAGAATTTTGAATAAATATTCAGGTGTTAGGGCTTATTATACCGCCGCAAAGGGGAAAGTCAAGGGGGCCGTTTGTGTTTTTTTGCATCTGATGTAAAAAAAAGAGGCCCGCCGGGGCGGGTCTCTTTTGGGCGTTTTGTCAAAAAGGGCGTTTTTTCCGCCCCGGGGGGCGGCGCGGCCCCCTGTCTGCGCCGGGCTCACCGCCCGGCGACGGCCCGCCAGTTCGCCCCCAGGCGGACGGCGGCCAGGATCTCCTCCAGCCGGCCGGCGGGCAGCGGCGCGGGGGGCGCGGCGGGGGCGGCGTCCCGCTGGCCGGGGGCGGTGAGGTCCAGCAGCCAGTAGCTGACCCCCTGCCAGCCGTTTTTGTAGCCGCTGCGCGCCTGCCGCCCCTCGCAGACGAAGCCGAAGGCGATGTGGAAAGCCTCGCTGTCCGGGTTGGGGTCGGCCAGCACGGCGTAGGCGTTGCGGTAGCCCTGTTCGGCCAGGGCCGCCAGCAGGCCGTGGTAGAGCATGCTGCCCAGGCCCAGCCGCCGGGCGGCGGGGGCCAGGTAGATGGTGGTCTCGGTGTCCCAGGCGTAGGCGTCGCAGCCGTAGCGCCAGGGGTGGGCGCAGGCGTAGCCCAGCGGCTCGCCCAGGGCGTTCTGTGCCAGGATGAAGGGCAGGGCGCGGCGGATGGCGGCGATGGCCCGGCGCTGCTGGGCCTCGGTGGGGGATTCGTACAAAAAGGTGGCGGTGCTGTTTTTGACGTACCAGTCGAAGATCTGCAGCACCTGGGCGGCGTCGGCGGGCCTTGCCGGGCGCAGCAGCACGAAGCGGGCGGGGTCAAAGCCTGCGGCCAGGGCCTCCTTTTCGGCCTTGGGCAGCTTTTTCACCGCCGCTTCCCGGCGCAGCGCGGCGCTCTTGTCGGGCAGAGCCTCGGCCCAGGCCAGGCTCGCCGCCCCGAAGGCCCGGGTGTATTTGGCCCCTTTGCCGCTCTGGTGGGCGGCCAGCCGCCGGGGCAGGTCGCTGGTCCAGCCGGTGTAGAGTGCGCCCCCCTGGCAGCGCACCATGTAGACATAGCTCACAGGCATACAGACGCCCCCCTTCAGCCCCGGCCGTCCGCGATGCGGCAGGCGGCGAGGGCGCTCTCTTTGGTGTCGGCGGTGATCATGAAGCGGCTGGCGTGGCAAAAGCGCAGGTCGGCAATGCCGCTGCGCCTTGCCAGCTCCTGAGGGGGCTGGCCCGCCCAGGCGGCGGGGAAGGGCCGCTTGGGCCGCCGGGTGAGCCGGTCGTTGACGCACTGGGCCGCCCAGCCGCCCCGCTGGCTGGGGTAGACCACAAAGCGGGCGTCGGTGCGGTAGAGGGCGTTCTTCCAGGGGGCGTAGCGGGGCAGCACCACCACCCCGTCCTCCATCTTTTCCAGCGCCCGCTTCACCAGCGCGTCCGCACGGTTCACCGCGTTGGCCCCGTCGATGCAGTTTTGCAGGATGACCTGGGCGAAGTCCACCGCTTTGGCAAAGCAGGCGTCGGGGTCGTCCTTCGAGTCCCACAGGGGGTTGAAGCCGCCGATGGCGTCCGCCAGCAGGCAGTCCTCGCCGGTGTTGTCGTTCAGGTCCAGCGGCTGCACAAAGTTCTCGTCCACCAGCCGGGCCTGGTGCTCGCCCACCAGCTGCGGGCCGAACACCTTCCAGAGCAGGCCGAAGGCCGCGTAGGGCACCCCGTTGGGCCGCAGGGGCCGGTCGGCGTCATGGTGGTCGAACATGCCGCCGCCGATGTCGTAGACGACGCCGTCGAAGTGTTCCGGCACCTCAAAGCCCCGCTGCACCGCAAAATCCGGGCGCAGGATGCGCAGCAGCGCGGTGGCGAACACGTCGTCCGCGTGAAATTTTCCCCCGTGGGTGAAGCCTCTGGCCGGCACCTTCATGAAAATGGTCTCTCCTTCTGTGGCTGGTTTTCCATTCAGTATAGCACATTTCCCGGGCAAAAAACAGCGACCCGGCCCATATATATAAAGGTAGCCCGCCGCCCCTGGCAGAATGTTCCGCCCCCCCTTTTACAGAACGTTCATACCAGCGCCCGGCCCTTTGTGCTATAATGGGCTGTAGATCGACACCGTTCGCGCCATACGGCGCACAGAGAGGGGGACGTTTGGATGAAAACGCGATACAGACAGCGGCGGGCGCTGGCCCTGGTGCTGGCGCTGGCGGCCTTGGCGGCGCTGGCGGCCCTGGCGTGGCTGCTGGTGGCGCTGGTGCGGGGCATCGGCTCGCTGGCGGGCCCGGACATGCGCAGCCTTTCGGACGTGCGGGCGGTGGTGCTGGGCGAGGACTGGAGCAGTTATTTCTCCACCGCCCGCACCACCGAGGAGCAGCAGGCCTACCTGGAGAGCACGCTGGACGAGGCGGCGAACCTGGGGGCCAACACGGTGCTGTTCACCGGCCGGGTGGACGGCGACCCGGCCCAGGTGCTCTTCCGGGTGAAGGGCAAGGACCTGCCGGTGGCCACCGCCGCGGCGGTGACCGACAACGACCGGTTCCTCTCCAGATTCGACCCGGTGGGCTACCTGATCAAGCAGGCGGACGCCCGGGGGATGCAGGCGGCGCTGCTGGCCACCGGCGACGACGGCGGGCTGCTGACCGCCGGGGCGGCCCTGCCTGAATGGCTGCAAACGGCCGCGGCGAAGGAAAAACTGGCCCTCTACGGCCTGGACGCGGCCAGCGCCGCCGCCCTGGACGGGGCGAAGGCTGCCGCCGAGGCCGCGGCCGCCGAGACGGGCCAGGCGGCACAGACGAGCATGCCCCTGCTGACCTATGTGGGGCTCACCGAGGGCAGCGGGGCCCCGGCGCTGCTGCGCAAGGACGACGACCCCGCCCTGCTGGCGGCGGCCTATCAGCTGGAGGCCGGCCGCGGCCTGGTGCTGGGCGAACTGGGCAGCCTGCTGGCGGACGGCGCCGACGCCGCCGTGACCCTGCGGTATCTGCAGGGGGACGCGCTGCCCGACGTGCTGGCCAAGGAGGTGCCCCGCGCCCTGTCCATCGTCTCGCCCGACCCGGCGGTGACGCTCTACTCCGAAAACGTCTACCTCATCGGCACCTCTGACCCGGAGCAGCCCCTGACGGTGAACGGGCAGACGGTGGAGCGCACCGGCGACATGGGGGTGTGGGGCCTGCTGGTGCCCCTGAACATGGGCGCCAACGACATCACCGCCGTGCAGGGCGACGCCACCGTCACCATCACCGTGAACCGCTCCTCCTACACCGGCGGCGGCTCCGGCGCGGCCCGGCCGGACGGCAGCGTTGCCGCCGCCCCCGGCCAGAAGCTGCGCATCACCGAGCCGCTGGCCAGCCTGCTGGAGGACTACACCAACAGCGACTCCATCCTGATGACCGCCTACGAGGGGGCGGTGGCCACGGTGAAAAAGAGCGTGTCCTTCGTGCGCTCGAACCGGCGCACCTACGCCTACCAGCTGGAGAACGGCGGCTACATCCTGGCCAAGGACTGCGAACTGCTGGACGCCTCCACCCCCGACGCGGCCTTCACCGGTGTGGAGCGCACCACCGAGGGCAACATGGAGGTGTTCACCTTCACCGGCGCCGGCACCCCCCTCTACACCCACACCTGGGAGGGCAATGAGCTGACCGTCACCTTCCTGTCCGCCTCCTTCAGCGGCCAGATGCCCGCCGACCTGGGCTTCGGCGGGGCCACCGTCACCGCCGAGGCCACCGAAGCGGGGGGCTTCTCGCTGCACTTCGTCTTCAACGACGTGGACCCCCTCTGGGGCTACCATGTGCGCTACACCGCCGACGGCACCGCCCAGCTGCTGCTGAAGCACCAGCCCGAGCGCTCGGACGCCGACACCGGCCCCCTCACCGGGGTGACGGTGATGCTGGACCCCGGCCACGGGGACACCGACACCGGCGCGGTGGGGGTGCCGGAGGGGGACTTCCCCCAGGAGAAGGACCTGAACCTGGCGGAGGCCCTGGCGGCCAAATACCGGCTGGAACAGCTGGGGGCCACCGTGCTGATGACCCGCACCGACGACTCCTTCCCCAGCCTGGGCGACCGGATCAAGGCGCTGAACGACGCCGCGCCCGACTTCTTCATCTCGGTGCACCACAACAGCACCAACCTGGACAAGGAAACCGACGATCTGGTGGGCACCGAGTGCTACTGGTTCTACACCGAGGGCCGGCCCCTGGCCGAGGCCCTGGTAAACCGGATGTGCGCCGCCACCGGCCGCAAGGCCCGGGGGGTGTTCTACAACTACTTCTACGTCACCCGCTCCAACCTGTGCCCGGCGGTGCTGCTGGAGACCGGCTTTGTGAGCAGCCCCACCGAGTACCAGAGCTGCGCCGGCGACCTGGGCCTGTGGGCCGAGGGCGGCGCCATCGCCCAGGCGGTGCTGGACTGCGTGCCCGGCTGAGGGCGGAAAACGGCGCGAAAAAAGCCCCCGGGGAACAGTGGACCGCCCCGGATCGTGCCGACAGTACAAAAAGGGCCCCTGCACAGGCGTGTGATCCCTTTTGCTCACAGCAAGCCCCCCTGCCGCGGTGCTTCCGCGGCAGGGGGGCTTTTGTCCATCGTCTGTTTTGACCGGACCTGTTCACAGGTGGCGGCAGGCGTTTTTTGTTTTGGCCTGCGCCCCGGGACCGGTGTTTGTATTCTTATTGCAGCAGCTGCAAAACGCCCTGCGGGGTCTGGTTTGCCTGGGCCAGCACAGTCTGCGCCGCCTGAAGGAGAATGCTTTCCTTGGTGTAGTGCATCATTTCCTGCGCCATATCGGTGTCGCGGATGGATGCCTCCGCCTGCTGAAGGTTTTCGTGGGAGACTGCCAGGTAGTTTATGGCGTGCTCCAGGCGGTTCTGGTAGGAGCCCATCCGCCCCCGGTCGTCGCTGACCATGTCGATCGCGTCCCGGATGACCTCCAGGCTGTCCAGGGCCTTTTCCTGTGTGGCGATGGACAGCCCCTGGAGGCCAAGGGTTTCCAGCTCCGTGTTGGGGCGCAAGATCCGCATGATCTCATCGGCGGTAGGCCCGATCTGGAGGATGATGTCGCCATAGGCGGCGGACGAGGGGCGCTGCGCGCCTCCCCCGGAAGCCGGGGGCGTGTGGGTGCCTGTGCCCGGGCCTGGCGGATCATCCTTCCAGACCGGTATATCATCCGGCGAGACCGCAACGCCCAGGCCAAACAGGCCGAGCTTGTCATTGGTAGCCTGCAGATTGCCCACTTTGTAACCGCCATTGATGAGAGGAAGGCCAATCGTGGTGTTGACACCGGAGAAGCCCGGCACCTGATCCCGTGCCGCATTCCATATTCTTTGCGTCACGTCGCCGTCATCCTCTGCGGCCCGGCAGTCGTACATGGCCAGCACTCCGTCCCCCGCCTGCGCAAGCTTGGTCCAGTGCCCGTTGGGCCACCCGTTTTCTGTCCCGGCAACGATCCGCTCCACCAGCTCTTTGGAGGACGTCACGCCGGCAATACCGATGCTGTAAACGAAATGCTTCCCGCTTTTATACACCTGGTTTTCGGTGCTGTTTGTCAACCGGATGGTGTAGTGGGCCTGGCAGGTGAGGCAGGTGCTGTAAAAGCCCTTGCCAAAAAGGTCCTCCAGCTTGCCTTCGCCGCGGTCAAGCGCGGTGAAGTCCAGAATGGCGGCGGCGTGCTCGATCGTAAGCTGGCCCGACCATTCCACGCGCTGCTGGTTGTTGTTGATGGCGACCCACGCCTGCACCGTCTCCAGCGGCGCATATGTATCCGAGATATGGCCGGTGTTGATGGCGTTGCCGCAGTCCACCCAGGAAGGGAGGCCGGCCTGGGTATCAATGACCACTTCATACCCCGGCAAAGCCGGTACATCCGTGGGCGGTGTGTAGGTGGGTTCGGATGGGGCGGGGGCTTCTGCGGGGGGCGTTTCGGGTGTTTCTGAAACCGCATATCCCTCCCCCTGCAGCAGGGGGATCCCGTTAAAGTTGGTGGATCTGGAAATGCGGCCCACTTCACCGAGGATCTGATCCAGTTCTTTTTGCAGCTGCGCGCGGTCAGTCACGTCCTCGTAGACGCCGTTGGCGGACTGCTCGGCCAGGGCGTACATGCGGTTGAGCATTTCGTGCACCTCCGCCAAAGCGCCCTCCGCCGTCTGCACCAGCCCGATCCCATCCTGTGCGTTTTGCCGGGCCTTATCCAGCCCGGTGATTTGCCAGCGCATTTTCTCGGAAATGGCAAGGCCGGCCGCATCGTCGCCAGCCCGGTTGATGGCATATCCGGAGGACAGCTTTTCCAGGCTTTTCGCAACCGCACTGTGATTTTTTTGTATGTTTCGGTAAACGTTCAGGGCCGCAATGTTGTTTCGGATACGCACAGGGATCCTTCTTTTGAGCGATATGCAATGGATTTATACAATGTTTTCCGGCCGCGGGCATGGCTTCGATCTTTTGAAACAGTTGCTGCGCATGTGTGCGATCCCTTTTGCTTATAGCAAGCCCCCCTGATGCGGTACTTCCACTTTCCTGCGGCAGGGGGGCTTGCTGTCTATTGTCTGTTTTTACTGGACCTGTTCACAGCCCCGGGATTTTTGTGTTTTGTTCGCGGACAGTTTCTCACTCCACCGGCACGGTCCAGCCCTTCGTGTCGGGCAGGCGGCCCCACTGGATGCCGGTGAGGGTGTCGTAGAGTTTCTGGGTGAGGGCGCCGATCTTGCCGTCGCCGATGAGGGCCACCTTGCCCTCCCAGTCCAGCTCCTTCACCGGGCTGACCACCGCGGCGGTGCCGGTGCCGAACACCTCTTCCAGCTTGCCCGCGTCGGCGGCCTTCATCACGTCGGCGATGGCCAGCTTGCCCTCGATCACCTCGTAGCCCCAGTCCTTCAAAAGCTCGATGATGGAGCGGCGGGTGACGCCCGGCAGCACGGTGCCGGTGCAGGCGGCGGTGTACACCTTGCCGTCGATCTTGAACATGATGTTCATGGAGCCGACCTCTTCCACGTACTTCTTCTCCACGCCGTCCAGCCAGAGCACCTGGCTGAAGCCCAGCTCCTCGGCCTTTTCCCCCGCCTTGATGGAGGCCGCGTAGTTGCCGCCGCACTTGCAGAAGCCGGTGAGGCCCGGCGCCGCGCGGATGTACTCGTCCTCCACATAGATGCGCACCGGGTCCAGGCCCTCGGCGTAGTAGGCGCCGGAGGGCGAGCAGATGATGGCGAACCGGTAATGCCTGGCCGCGTGCACCCCCAGCCCCACGTCGGTGGCGATGCAGAAGGGCCGGATGTACAGCGACGCGCCGTCGGAATGGGGCACCCAGTCCCGGTCCACGTCCACCAGCGCCTTCACCGCCTGCACGAAGTCCTCCTCGGGGATGGGGGGCATGCCCATCCGGTCGGCCGAGTCGTTGAAGCGGGCCGCGTTGCAGTCCGGGCGGAACAGCTGCACCTTGCCCTCGGCGGTGCGGTAGGCCTTCATGCCCTCGAAGATCTCCTGGGCGTAGTGGAACACCGTGGTGGCCGGGTCCATCTGGAAGGGGCCGTAGGGCACGATGCGCGCGTCGTGCCAGCCCTCGCCGGCGGTGTAGTCCATCAGGAACATATGGTCGGTAAACAGCTTGCCAAAGCCGAGTTTGGTCTCGTCGGCGGGCTTTTGTTTGGGCGCCGTGGTCTTTTGCACAGTGATGTTCAGCATGGAACTTGCCTTCTTTCCGGGATTTTTCCTTTATTATAGTAACATGGTGAACAATAGACAAGCTTTTTTTGAAAAAAACCTCTGCGCCCCCCGGCCCCGACAGGAAAATCCCGCCAGCCGGCGAAAAAATGCCGTTTTTTCCTTGACGAGGGCCGCGGTTTTTATTATAATGAAAACTCGGTTTGGCGGATTAGCCTGTTAAAGGGATAAACTCACCCGCCTTTTAAAAGCGCAAATTGACAAACCGGTGAAAATACGATAAAATAAAGGGACAATTTGTTTGCTGTTGCAGCGTGTCCAGGCTTTTTTGCGGGTGCGCAGGCGCGAAACAGATGTGCCCGCTGCGAGGACACATCACGCGCCGGCGGCCGCCCGCGGGGAATGGCGCTTTTTTTTGTTGCTTCACTTGTTCGTGATCTGCGCACAGTGGTGTTTGCGAAAAGGACGGCCGCCCGGCTGCATGCCACAGCCGGCGCGCCGCGCGGTTGCCGCGCGCGGCGCCCTGAGCAGTTAAGGAGTGATCTTATGGCAAAGTATGTGGTGAAGCGCGTGCTTCTGGCGATCCTCACCATCTTCATCGTCAGCGCCATCACCTTCTTCTCGATGTACGCCATCCCCGGCGGCCCGTTCAGCTCGGAAAAGGCGCTGAGCCCCGCCGTTCTGGCGGCGCTGGAAGCCCGCTACGGGCTGGACCAGCCCATCCCGGTGCAGTATGTGAACTACATGAGCCGGCTTCTGTTCCAGCATGACTTCGGCGTGAGCCTGAAGACCGGCCGCGACGTGTTCGAAACCATCATGACCGGCATGCAGGTGAGCGCCAAGCTGGGCCTGGCCGCCGCGGCGGTGGCCATCGTGTTCGGCGTGGTACTGGGCTCGGTGGCGGCGCTGAACCGGGGCAAGTTCATCGACCGGGTGATCGTGTTCTTCACCACCCTGGCCACTTCGGCCCCCAGCTTCGTGCTGGCCACCCTGCTTTTGCTGATCTTCTCCATCAAGCTGGGCTGGGTGCCCGCCTGGAGCGCCCAGAACCAGAGCTATGTGCTGCCGGTGATCAGCCTGTGCATGTACCCCATGGCCTACATCACCCGCCTGACCAAGACCAGCATGCTGGACGCCCTCAACCAGGACTACATCCGCACCGCCCGGGCCAAGGGCGTGGCCAGCTACAAGGTGATCTTCAAGCACGCGCTGCGCAACGCGCTGATCCCCGTGGTGACCTATGTGGGCCCCATGGTGGCGTTCATCATCACCGGCTCCATGGTGGTGGAGACCATCTTCTCCACCGGCGGCCTGGGCTCGTACTTCGTGACCTCCATCAACAACCGGGACTACACCCTCATCATGGGCGTGACCAT
>DWYI01000064.1 GCA_019118765.1 Candidatus Allofournierella merdavium
TCGAACACGAAACTCACCCACCGGCCGCTCCAGCTGCCGCCGGCCATGGCGTCGGCGGCGCTCTCCGCGCCCATGTAGGCCGTCACCGGCGCGCCGTTCACCGTGAAGGTGTCCCCCGCCGCCACGTCCGCGGTCATCTTCGCCCGGCCGTTTGCTCCGCTGCCCGCAAAGTTGTGCACCGTACCGCTCTTGGTGTGGGCGTAGGTCTGCACCGTCACGTCGATGCGCCCGTCCTGCGGGTCGTAGACCGATTTGGCCATATCGCCCGCGCCGATCTCCACCACCCGCTGCCCGATGGCGGCGTCGGTCTCGGCCCTGGTGTAGGCCCCCGTCTGGGCGGCGGTGACCGCGTGGGGGTTATCCGTGCGGCCGGTGTGGGCCGCCAGCGCGCTGCCCGCGCCGGTAAAGCCCTCCTCCGCCCGGGCGTTCAGCGCCTCCAGCGCGCCCTGCACCGTGGCGGGGGTGCCCTCCGGCAGGCCCGCGGGAGGCGCGGCCCCCAGGCTGGCGGCCGCGCCGGGGTCCTCCAGCTGGCCAGTCAGCCGGTTGAAGGCCGGCACGATCACCTCCCGGGGCAGTTCGTCCAGGATGCGCTGCATCTCGGAGGTGTCCACACCGGGGGTGTCGGGGCGGCCGATGTTGCCCTTGCCCAGAAGGTCGCCGTCGGTGATCCGATCGAATGCCATTGCATTTCTCCTTTCCGGCCGGAAAGCCCGGCCCTCATCCCTTGTAATTGCCGTTTTCGGTGAACTCCAGCGCCCAGGCCATCAGGCCGAAGGGCTCGTTTTTCTCCCCGTTCTCAAAGCGGAAACGGGCCTTGTCCACCCGCTTGATGCGCAGCTTGCCGTACAGGGTCTTGGTGGTGCTGTCGTTGGAGTAGGTGAATTTGGAGTAGCACCACCGGCAGTAGCTCAGGTAGCGGGCCTTGCGCTCTTCCCGGCGCACCAGCCGCCAGATGCCACGCTTTTGCACCCACACCGCCACGCTGGTGGCCACCGCCGGGGTCAGCTGCAGCGCGTAGCGGCAGAAGCTTTTGTTTTTGTAGAACAGCTTGCCGCCCAGGTCCGGCGTCTCCCACACGGCTTGGATGGCCGCGCCGTCGTCGTTGTAACTTTCGGGCATGGTGGGGTCGGAATAAAACCGGAACACCCCGCCGTTGCCGTCACCGAAATACAGCTGGTCCCCCTGGGTCCAGATGGTGCGGGCGGGCAGGTTGGTGCGGTAAAAGGCCGCGTACTGGCGGGTGCTGTAGGGCTCGCCGCTGCGGGTGCCCAGATCCTGCATCCCGTCCAGAATGTAGGCCTTTCCGTTGAGGCACAGCCAGTACAGGTCGCGGTGGACCGCCGCCGTGGCCGCCTCCAGGCCCGTCTCTTTGGTGAGGGCCCCGTTGAGGTAATAGCTGCGGTTCTGGCTGTAGCGCTCGCCGCTGATGTCGCTGGGGGTGACGGCGTAGACGCCCAGCGCCGTGAGGAATACCGGCTCCGAAGCCAGATAGGCAAAGCTGCCCTTGGCCGCCGCGCCGGGACCCTGCAGGGTGTTCACGATGGGGAACGAGGGCTCGTCCTCCACCAGATCGCCCCGGCGCAGGATGACGTTCCGCTCGGTCTCGCCGGCGTCCTTGTGGGCGGCCAGGTAGTTGTTGATGACCGAGTAGCCCATCACCGCCCCCGCGCCGCTGCCCAGCACCGAGTAGCCGGTATCCGGCCAGTAGGTGCCGTCGTTCTGGCCGCTGAACCAGTCATAGTTGGGAAACTCCAGGTTGCCGGAGAGGAACAGCCGGTCGGCCGCGCCGCTCACCCCGAACAGCGCCCCCACGTCACAGCGGTTGATCCGGTCGGCGTAGCCCGTCACCGTGCGGGCGGCGGTGATCTCCACGTTGTCCTCGCCGGTTACGGGGCTCTTGCCGGGGGCCGCCGTAAAGGTCACCTGGCCGGCCGCCCGGTTCACCGTGAACCCTGTCCCCTCGGTCATCTGGCTCCAGCTGCCGTTTTTCTGCAGCAGCCGCACCGTTACCGCCGTGCTGTCCAGGCCCGAAAAGCTCAGACAATAGACGGTGTCCGCCTCGGTGCCGGCGAACCGCTCGGTGAATTTGGGCTGCAGCAGGTTCAGCGGCTCGTACTGCACGCCGCCCCCCGCCGGGGGGCGGGCGATGGTGAACAGCGGCACCTTGGCCAGGTTGGCGGCGGGCTGCACCGTTTTGCCGTCGTACACCAGCAGCGCCTTGCCGTCGGCAATGAAAAGTTTCCCGCTGAGCTGCCAGCTGCGGCTGGCGGCGTTGGCCATGCCGGTGTATATCTGCTTGGGCGCCTCCTCCCAGTCCCGCCCGGTGCGGTAGAGAGCCACGCCCGCGTGCACCAGCACGTCCTGCCCGAAGAAATGGCAGCCGTTGATCGCCCCCGGCAGGGTGGCCACCCGCTGATACCCCATACATTTGCGCACCTTGCCGGGCACATCCCGGATCATGTTGTCGCCGCAGGGGCTCTGCTCCTTGGCCACGTTGCCGGGGTCGTTGGTCATGTCCACGCCCAGCAGCCGGTCCACGCACAAAACGCTGCGCGACGGCTGGGCGGGCACTGTGAACCGGGCCATCTCACCACCACCCCGTCACACAGGTGAACTCGCCGCCCACCTCGCCGGAATCCGCCCGCTGCAGCAGGCTGAACGCCACCTCAAATTCGTTGCGGTACATGGTGGCCAGGGTGATGTCGTCGTCCTTGTAGAGCTGGCTGGCCATGTAGAGGGGCAGCAGCACCGCCACCTCCGGATCCAGCGGAAGTTTCTCCTCGTCCGGCGTGGCGCTGGTCACCGGCTGGGGCCATGCGTTGTAATAGAGCGCCAGTTTCCCGCCCGGCGCGTTTGGCAGCACCAGATACCGGCCCGCCACCAGCTTCGCGCCCCGCACCGGCACCGGCGCGCCCGCGCTGTCAAAGGAATACAGTTCCAACTGCTCGACGCGGTAGAGGTCCGGCACCGCCTCCTGCAGGTCCACCGTGCGCGTCTCCCCCTCGGCGCCCGCCTCGAACTCGTGGCAGCGGCGCAGGTATTTGCCGGCGGTGCACAGCAACTGCAGCCCCTCGTTGGCCGCCTGGGGCATGGCGTTCAGGTATTCCCGCACGCCGTCGTCGGCCTCGTTGATGACAAGGCCCTCGGCGCTGAACATCTTTTGAAGCGTTGCCAGCTTCACATCCTTCCATGTCATTGGACCGCTCCTCCTTCCTGCGGGGGCGCGGCGTCGGCCTGTTGCGCCCCGTTTTGTTCCTCCTGCTCCATCTCGCCGCGGATGCTCGCCTTCATCGCCTCGGCATGGGGATAGCCGGTCTCGGCCAGCAGCGTCCACAGCCGGTAGAGGCTTTTCGTCTCCCCCATCGGCCCGAAGGCCCCCGCCTGGTACTTCTGGTCGATCATGGTCCACAGATTCTCCCGGTTGGAGGCGAGATTCGAGGCCGGATCCACGTCAAAGAGGAACTCGTCGTTCCAGTAGAGCGCCCCCGCCGCGTCCCGCTTCAAAAACTCATAGCGATCGAAGTGGGCGTACTCCACCGCGCCGTCCGGCCCGTGGAGGATCATGGGATAGGGCTCGTCGGAGTAGGCCAGCATGAACTGGAACATCAGCCGGTAGAGGCGGGCATAGGCCTGGTTCTTCATCTCCCGCTTGGACTGCAGCCGCCCCGCCGACTGGTTGGCCGAGAACTGCTTTGCCACGCCGCTCACCGCCGAGGAGTCGTATTTGCCCTGGAACGCGTCGGTGATGCCCAGGGTGCTCTTGGCCCAGCTGTAATTCACTTCCAGCATCTGCTGGTCGCGGCTGGTGTCCGGCTGGATGTTGAGCACGCTGATGAGGGCCTTGTCCGCCGGGTTTTTCAGCCGGATGATCTTCAGCTCCCGGTCGGTGGTCTCGATGTTCACCCCCTGGGGCAGGGTGACATAGCTGCCCCCCTTGAGCAGCTTTTCCTGGATCTTGGTGCCGTACTTGTTGATGGCGATCTGCTGGTCCTCGATCACATCCACGTCGCTGGCTCCCAGCAGCTGACCGAACAGCCGCACGTTGCGCCGCAGCACCAGCGGATAGCGCCGGGGGCTGTAGGCGGGCAGCACCGTGGGCCGCATCTCACCGGGCATCAGGATCACCTCGCCGGTGGCCTCGTCCCGCTGGAGGGTGCCGTCCGGGTTCGCCACCGGCCGCGCCGGTCCCCGGCCCATCGCCGGCAGCACCTCGCCGCCGGGCAGGGTCACGTCCCGGGGCAGGGTCTGCTCTTCCACCGGCACGCTGCGGGCGCCGCGCGCCCCGCACACCGGGCAGCGGGCGGCCTCGCCGTTTTTCGGCGGTTCCACCGGCGCGCCGCACCCGGCACACACCCACTGGCGGCGGGCCTGGTAGTCCTCCATGTCCTCCAGGGTCACATCCCCCACCCAGCTGAACAGGCCCACACCGCCCGCGCTGTTGCGGTAGTAGGCAATGTTCTGGGTCACCAGGCCCTCCACCGTGTCCGCGTCCGCCGACGTGCGGGCCGCCACGTCGCTCTCCCTCTCCTCCGGCAGCCGCACGCCATAACGGCGCTCCAGCGCCCGGCGGCTCTGGCTCACCAGCACAAAGAGGTAGTCCATCTGCTCCAGTTCGTACACCCCCGGCTGGGGGATGACCTGCTTGGGGTGGCGCAGGCTCACCGCCAGGTCACCCATGGTGCAGTGGAAGCCCGCGGCGGGGTCCCACTCCACCTGCCAGAAATCGCCTCCCTGGATGGGCACGGTGCGCTCCTGCTCATCGTTCATCTCCTTGAAGTTCAGCTGCCGGATCTGCGCCAGCAGCATCGCCTCGATCTTGCGGGCGAGGGGGCGGTCCTCCGGGTGGATGGCGGTCACCTTGGGTTGGGGCACGCTGGCGTCCACCTGGCTCTCCACCAGCTCGTAGACGACGTTGCGCACGTTGCCCGCCGCCTTGGCCGCGCCGCCCCCCGCCGCCGGGATCTGCTTTGTGCCCTTATAGCAGTCTTCCCGGCGATCCATCCGCGCCCTTTTTTCGGCGTACTGCCGGCGGGCGTCGTCCAGCCGGGCCTGCCAGAAGGCGCGGCGCTTTCTGTCCTGTCCTTTGTCCTTCATCGTTCACCTCCGTGCAAGCGGCGGGGCGCTGTTCGCGCCCCGCCGCACCGTTGGGCGGGCGGCCTTACGCCGTGAGGGCAGTGCCCTCCACCCCCTCGCCGCAGACGGCGATGCAGCGCCAGTTGTTGAAGCCGGCGCCGAAGCGGGCGCGACCCTTGATGACGTTGGCGTCGGTGTTGGGGTCGATGTCGCTCTTCACGCTCAGGGGCACCCGGTCCAGCCAGGGCAGGCACTCGTAGTTGTCCTTGAACTGGCTGTCCATCAGCAGGAAATAGGGCTTGTCGCCCAGGGTCGAGGGCAGATAAGGCCAGACGATCACGTTCCACAGCCCGCACTGGAAGTTGAGGGCGTTGTTGGGGCTGTTGGGGTCGAGATCGCTGCCCACGGCGGCCAGCACCGCCCGCTTGAGGCTGCCCACATTGGGGATGATGATGGTGTCCGGGGCCACGTTCAGCAGGTTGCCGTCGTCGTCGCAGAACATCTGCATCTTCTCCTGCACGGCGTCCAGCGTCTCGGTGGAAAAGGCGCCGGAAAAGCGGTTGGACTGCACCAGGCTCTTTTTGGTGATGCTGGGGTGGGCGGTGGAAAAGAGGGCCACGCCGTCGGCGGCGGCGGTGGAGTAGCTCTTGCCGCCGAACTTCACCGAGGTGGAAAGGCCACCGGCGATGAGGCTGGCGGCGAACTTCTCCCGGGTGCGGTTGTAGCTGGTGGTGAAGATGTTGGCACGGCTGCGCACCTTGCCGATCTTGGCGTCCTCCACCATCTCCTGCGTGATCTCAAAGCTGGACTTCCAGGTGGTAGGCTCGATCACCTTGGAGTAGCCCTCCCGCATGCTGATCTTAGGGTAGGCGCCGTTCTCGCCCACATCGGCGAAGTCGCCCAGGCTCGTCTCGCTGGTGTACTTCTCGGCGTAGTTTTTGGTGGTGTCCATGCTGAACACCTTGTCCACGGCGCTGAACTGCTGGAAGGCCTCCACGCCGCTCTCGATCATGGCCTTGATAGGGGCCTGGCTCTTGCCGAACACCGAGTCGGCGACCCCCGACCCCTGGCTGAAGATAATGCTCATACTCTCCCTCTCCTTTCCTTACACAGAGGCGGCTGCCGGTTCAAAGTAGCCCCGCACCAGGGTGCCGCCGTCGGCCCAGGTCACGGTGAAGGGGCCGCCCTCGGTGGTGGTCACGCCGTCGGCGGTGTCGTTCAGCTGCAGGGTGGTCCCCAGCTTCTCCGCGGCCACCGCGCCGGAGGCCTGGGCCTCAAAGATGGTGGTGGGCAGCACCCGGATGACCGGGTAATTGCCGTCCTCCCGCTTGGCGCCGGCGATGATGTAGGCCGGCTTGTCCGCGGCGGCGCACTTTGCCAGCACCCCGGAGGCCACCTTGGCCGCGCTGCCCGGGGTCAGTTCCTCCGCGCCGGGCAGATACTCAAAGGGTTCCACATCGGCCACGGCCCGTTTGTAGATCGCAAACATACTTTCACACTCCTTGTTTGTAGCTGCGGTGGAAGGCCGCGATCTGGGCGCGGGTCCACCGGGGATTGTACTGGCGGTAGTTGCGGATGATCTCATCGGTGAGGCCGTCCTCCGCCGCCTGGCCGCCGCCCACCGGGGCCAGGTGTTCCTTGGCCCGGGCGTCATTGATGGCCGCCTGCCGGGCCGCGGCGGCCTGCTGGCGGCTCAGTCGGTCAAAGCAGGCCAGCTTGTAGGCGTCGCTGATGGCCATACCGCTCTTCACCAGCCGGTCGAACCGGCTGAACTCCGGCTGGGCCCGCAGGTCCGCCAGGCTCTTCACCGCCGGGTCCACCGACTGAATGATCTGCATCTGCGCCTCCAGCAGCCGCCGGCCCCTCGCCAGCTGCTGCTCCAGAGCATACTCCGCCAGCGCCGGCATGCCGGACTCCGGCGCCGGTTCCATGTCCGGGCTGTTCTCCTGCCCGGCCTGCGGGCCGGCTTCCTCCGTGTACGTCTGCCGTGGGCTCTCCCCGGCCCCGGTCTCCCCGACGGCCAGGTCCTCCGCCGGCGCGGCGCGCTCTTCGCTCTCCATGGGCACTCCTCCTTTCCCTTGCGCCCTGTTTTCACTGTTTGCCCTTGCGGACGGCGGCGCCGGCGCGCAGGTCATCCCCCTTGGCCTTCACCGGCTTCTTGCCGGGGCAGACCTTGGGCGCCTTCACCATCTGGCCGCCCCTGTTGTTGATCTCCAGCTTCATTCATTTCACCTCCTTTCGCTGTTCATTGGCCGTCTGTTTTTCCGCCATCACCCGGCCGGCGGCGGGGCAGCGGCGGTTGCGGCAGACCAGCCGCAGCAGCACCCCGTCGGGGCCGGCGGTGCGGCTTTGCACCGCCATTTCGATGCCGCACTGCGGGCAGCGCATACGCATCACCTCCTTTCCGTGCGCCTTCTCACTTCCACGGGTCGCCGTAGCGCCGCAGAAGATAGGCCTTGCCCTCCTCGTCGGCGTTCTCGTAGTCCTCAAAGAGGTCCGGTTCCCACACCGCCCGGGGTGTTTGCTCCGCGGCGGGCGCGGGATCCTTCCACCACACGCAGAAATAGCGCAAACTGTCTACGTCATGGGTCAGGTCGTGGGGGGTCTTGGCGTAGACGTTGGGGTTGTGCTCGTCCTTCTGGATGCGGGCAAGGCACTCCCACAGCCGGGGCACCTCTCCCAGGGTCATGGCGGGCACGCCGCTCGCTCCCGGGGCCAGCCACTCCTTCATGGCCGCGCACCCGGCGGCAAAATCCCGGCTGCTGCGGGTGAGGGCAAGGCCCGCCTCACTGAACAGCTGGGCCCGGCTGCGGCCGCTCTCCTGGCTGCGGTTCCACAGGTCCGGCGGGGCCAGCACCAGTTCGATCTCCTCGTCCTTGCAGCGCTGCAGCACCTCCCGGGCCGCCTGGCCGATGGTCAGATCCGGCGCGTCGAACTCCCGGTAGACCACCGCCCTGCCCCCCTCGTCCACCGCGATCCAGTGGGCGCTGAGCATATCCAGTCCGTAGTCCAGGGCCACATACCGGCGCGCCTTTTCGGGCAGCGGCCCCGCCCGGTGTGTGGCCTCGCTCACCTCCGGGAAGAACGCGCCCCCCGGCACCGTCAGCGCCTCCTCCACGCTGGCGGGGTACTCCTGCAGGGTGCGGTCCCGCCCCAGCACCGCCAGGGTGCGGCGATACCAGGCCTTGTCCCGCCGGGGGTCCGCCGACCAGGGCAGGAACAGCTTGTGAAAGCCGTTGCCCCGCCCGGTGAAGATCTCCTCGAACAGGGTGCCCCGCTTGATGGTGGACAGGCCGATTACCCGTCCGCCCTCCGGGCGGTTCACCACCGGGAAGGCCGAGGCCCATATCTCCCGTGCGAACTGCTGAAAGGCCCACTCGTCGATGACGATCAGGTCCGCCGTGAAGCTGCGCCCCACGCTGGGCCCCGAGGGGAACGCCTGGAACACCCCCGGCGGCCCGTCGGGAAAGCGCAGGGTCACGCGCAGGGCGGTGATCTCAAACACCGCCCCCCGCCAGCCGGGGGGCGCCGCGGCGGCGGGCTGGGCGAACTCCGGCATATACCGCAGCATCACCCCCAGCCGGCGCACCAGCTCCTTTGCCTCCTCCTCCGAGCGGGAGAGCCCCACCACCGTGCGCCCCGGCCACAGCACCAGCAGGCGCGCGGCCTCCGCCAGCGCCAGCCAGGTGAAGCCCAGCTGCCTCGCCTTCAGCACCACGCACAGCCGGTGGCTCGCAAAGGCCTTCAGCGCCTTTTTCTGCCCCGGCCAAAGGGTGAAGGGGGCGATCAGGTCGGGGGCGTCCTTGTCCTCGATGTGGCAGTAGTTCTCCACAAAATACACCGGGTGCTCGCGGCAATACTCCGCCTCCGCCGCCCGCAGCGCCGCCAGCTGGGCCGCGCCGTCAGTCTTCCTGCGCGGCATCCGCCTGCTCCAGCCGGCGCATCAGTTTTCGCAGCAGCGCCCGGTCCCCGTCCGAGAGCCCCCCCGCCCCCGGTTCCCCGGCCTCCGGCTTGTCCCCCGCGCAGTCCCGCACGAAGGTGGCGGCCCGGGTGTCGCCATCCATCGCCTTCTGCAGCTGCACCAGCATCATCAGCTGGTACAGGTCCGGCTGGCCGCCCTGTTCCCGCTCCAGCCCGTCCGCCACCGTCTGCAGCACCCCGAAGTCCGCCGCGTCGGCGGGCAGCTTGCGGGCCAGCAGCGCCCGGCAGATGGAGCGGGCGGTGTGCTCCTCCTGTTTGCCCCGGCGCCTCACCGTGCGTCTTTTGCTCTCGTCCATTCCCTCTCCTCCTTTTGCCTGAAACAGCTGGGCAGCACACAGCTCTCCCCCGCCCGCCGCCAGCGGCAGCCGCGGCAGGGGTCTGCCGGCGGCTGGTGCTTCGGGACGGCGCGGCGGCGGAAAAGCCCCCGCACCGCCCGGATCAATCCTTTCAGATCCACAACTCCGGCGTCTCCCACACCTCGTAAAACAGCACCTCGCCCGGCAGGCCTTGCGCGCAGTTTTCACAGCCCGCGCAGCGGCCCCGTTTCCAGGCCCGCCATTCCCAGACCGTCCGGTCAAAGGGCCCCAGCGGGCGCCGGCACACCGGGCAGACCGCCCAGGGCGTCTCTTTTGGGTTTGCAGTCCTGTTTATCGGGCTCGTGTTGTGATACGATATCGGTGACAGCGCCTTTCTCCCCCCTTCCTTTGTTATGTGTTGACTTTGGTTAGCATTTGCGGTACTATAAAGCTGTTGTTTCCTCTGCCGATTTACTAACTTCGGTTAGGCTTCGTCCTCATAATATCTCACTTAAGTTAGAATGTCAAGACATTTTCTAACTATTTTTAGATTTCGGCAGATTGCACAAATGAAGGGTGTGATCTTTGTGTTCTATGACGTCTACAAAGCCCTGTGTACGCAGCGCGGCATCAGCCTGAGCCGTGCCGCCGCCGAGATCGGCCTGAGCAACGCCACCGTGACCAAATGGAAGAAGACAGGCGCCGCGCCTTCCGGGGAGACTCTCACCCGGGTGGCGGCCTATTTCGGTGTGAGCGTGGATCGCCTGCTGGAGGTGGAGACGCCCGCTTCGGACTCGATGGGGATGGACGATTTCACTTATGCGTTGTATAATGAGACCCAGACCCTCACCGAGGAGAACAAGCAGAAATTGTTGGAGATGGCCCGTTTTTTCCGCCAGCAGCAGGAAAAGGAGGGCCGGTGAACTCTCATTTCCACGGAGGGTGGAATCAAGCATGGATCTATCCGTTCTCTATCGCGACGCGCAGAGCCTGAACGCGCGTATTTATCCCTACGAGATTGGTTTTGCCGGGGCCGCCACCATCGAGGTGGCGGGCCGCTACGGCATCTTTGTGGATTTTGACTGCCTGGGCAGTCTGCAGGAATTCAAGGCCGCGCTGGCTCATGAACTGGGCCACTGCGCCACCGGCTGCACCCATCGGGTGAGCAGCCCTTACGACCTGGTCAGCCGACACGAATACAAGGCGGACCGCTGGGCCATCCAGCGGTACCTGCCCTTTGAGACCCTGCGGGATGCCGTGTCCGCGGGATACACCGAACCCTGGCAGTTGGCGGAATATTTCCAGCTTCCGGAGGCCGCGGTGCGCCGTGCGCTGACCTATTACCTGCGCGTGAAGGGGCTGCGTTTTGCCCCCGGCGCCCAAACGGAGGAAGACCAATGAACAAGACAAAAGGCGGCCTTGCCGCCTTTGTGCGCCAGCGGCCGGAGATCTGGATCTCGGTGGCCTACTTTGTGGTATACCTGATCAGCTTTTTCACACTGGAACGGGTGACGGAACCGCGGTTCATCATACACTGCCGGCTGGACGATCTTATCCCCTTCTGCGAGTGGGGCATCGTGCCCTATGTCTGCTGGTATCTGCTGGTGCCCGGGATGCTGCTTTTCTATCTGTGCAGGGATAAGGCAGACTATCTGCGGCTGTGCTTTATCATGTATGTGGGCATGACCATCTGCCTCGCGCTGTACTACCTGCTGCCCACCGGCCTGGAGCTGCGCCACCCCATTCCCCGGGACAATCTCCTTTGCCTTGCGGTGGCGCTGCTGCGCCGCATCGACACCCCCACCAACGTCTGCCCCTCCATCCATGTGTCCAGCACGGTGGGCATCGCCATCGTGGCGCTGCGCAGCCGGCTGTTCGCCGGGCGGCGGATGGTGCGGGCGTCTCTTCTGGTGTTCTGCCTGCTGGTGTGCGTGGGCACGCTGGTGATCCAGCAGCATTCGGTGTGGGATGTGCTGGCCGGCGCGGCGCTGAGCCTGGCCCTGATGATCCCCGCTTACCGCATCTGGCCCCAACACAAATAAAAAAGCGCCCGCGCGCTTCTCGAAATGAGAGCGCGCGGGCGCTTTGCCTATGAAAGAAGGGCCCCGGCCAAGCGGCCGGGGCCCTTCCTGTAGAACGGTTCAGGCGTTGGTGTTGTTTTTCAGCACAACATCGTGGCTGCCGCCCTCCACAATGCTGGTGGAGGACACCACGGTGAGACGGGCCTTCTGCTGCAGTTCCTCAATGCTCAACGCGCCGCAGTTGCACATGGTGCTGCGCACCTTGTACAGGGTGCTGGTCACGCCGTCGGCCAGGGAGCCGGCATAGGGCACATAGCTGTCCACGCCCTCCTCAAAACTCAGCTTGGCCGCGCCGCCCAGATCGTAGCGCTGCCAGTTGCGGGCGCGGTTGGAACCCTCGCCCCAATACTCCTTCATGTACTGGCCGTTGATGCGCACCTTGTTGGTGGGGCTCTCGTCGAAGCGGGCGAAGTACCGGCCCAGCATCACGAAGTCCGCGCCCATGGCCAGCGCCAGGGTGATGTGATAATCGTGGACGATGCCGCCGTCGGAGCAGATGGGCACATAGATGCCGGTCTCCTTGTAGTACTCGTCCCGGGCCTGGGCCACCTCGATCACGGCGGTGGCCTGGCCGCGGCCGATGCCCTTGGTCTCGCGGGTGATGCAGATGGAACCGCCGCCGATGCCGATCTTCACAAAGTCGGCGCCGGCCTCGGCCAAAAAGCGGAAGCCGTCCTTGTCCACCACGTTGCCCGCGCCCACCTTGACCTTGTCGCCGTAACGCTCGCGGATCCAGGCGATGGTGCGGCTCTGCCACTCGGTAAAGCCCTCGGAGGAGTCGATGCACAGCACGTCCACCCCGGCGTCCACCAGGGCGGGCACCCGCTCGGCGTAGTCGCGGGTGTTGATGCCCGCGCCCACCACATAGCTCTTGCCGGCGTCCAGCAGCTCGTTCACGTTCTCCTTGTGGCTGTCGTAGTCCTTGCGGAAGACCATGTACTTCAAGCAGCCGGCCTCGTCCACCAGCGGCAGGGAGTTGATCTTGTTGTCCCAGATGATATCGTTGGCCTCTTTCAGGGTGGTGGTGTCCGGCGCGATGACCAGCTTGTCCAGCGGGGTCATGAAGTTGGCCACCTTCTCGCTGGGATCCATGCGGCTGACGCGGTAATCACGGCTGGCCACGATGCCCAGCAGCCTGCCGTTGGCGGTGCCGTCCTCGGTCACAGCCACGGTGGAGTGGCCGGTCTTTTCCTTCAAGGCCAGCACATCCGCCAGGGTGGCGGAGGGCTTCAGGTTGGAGTCGCTGGTGACGAAGCCCTTTTTGTAGCTTTTCACCTTGCGGATCATCTCCGCCTCGCTCTCGATGCTCTGGGAGCCGTAGATGAAGGACACACCGCCCTGTTTTGCCAGGGCGATGGCCAGATCCGGCCCGGAGACCGACTGCATGATGGCGCTGATCATGGGAATGTTCATGGTCATGGGGCACGCCTCCTGCCCCTTGCGGTACTTCACCAGCGGGGTCTTGAGGCTCACCGCTTCGGGCACGCAGGCGGAAGAGGAATACCCCGGCACCAGCAGATATTCCCCAAAGGTTCGGCTGGGCTGATCGAAATAGTAGGCCATAACGCATCTCCTTTATCGTCACACAATTTTCATTTTCCGTTTTCTGGGTGGATTTAAAAAAGTGTACCACATTCGCACACAAATTGCAAAATGCGGCTGCCACAAACTTTGTGCGGGCTTTTTGCGCAATCTGGGCATAACGTCAAAAGCGGCTCCAGAAGTACGACTACGCTCCCCGGCGATAACAAAATCCCCGCCGGAGGGACGGCGGGGATTTTGTCACAGGACTTTCGGAACGCCCGTTGCACCCGTTTTTGAAAACCGGACCGGCAGGCCCGGCAGGAGGAGGAAAAAACGGCGAACGCTCCGCAACACATGAAAAAGGCTGTTGCTTTCTTGCAACTTTATTGTAACTTTTTTGAAATCTTTTGTCAACCCTTTCGGGGGATTTTTTTGAAAAAATTTCAAAAAATTACAAACCCCGGGCACATCCCCCTCTCCGGCGGCCGGTTTGGGCCGCCGGCTGCCCGCCGCGGGCTCACTTTACCGTGAACGTCGCCTCAAAGCAGGGCCGGCCGTCCTCCCGCTGGCCGGACACATACCAGCTGCCATCCTCGTTTTGGCCGCGGGTCAGCCGCGCGCACTGGCCGGCGGGCAATTCGTTGTGGTAGGCGATGACAAGGCCCTTCACCTCGCCCCCTTGCAGCACCTCCAGCGGCAGCGCGTCGGCGGCCGCGTCGGCATAGCGGGTGTTGTTCATGTGGCCGTTGGAATCGCACCGGCTGTAGGTGGCCTGCACGGAACCGGCGGGGCACTCCTGCTCCGGCTTGCGGATGGACACATCCAGGGCAAACGGCACCTGTTCCGCAAAGGGGAAGGCGTCGAACGCGGCAGGGGCCCGGCGCAGGATGTGGCGGGTATCGGTGTCCACCAGCACCCAGCGGCTGTCCAGCAGGGCCACCCGCTCGCCCTTTTCGTCCCGCGCCTCGGTCACGCGCTTGTACACCGCCCGCCGGGGCTGCTCCGGCATGGTGGTGAGGGTGAGCACCTCGCCGTTTTGCGGCGTCCGCTCCACCTGCAGCGCCAGTTTTGCCAGCAGGAACACCGCGTGGTTTTCCCGGTAAAAGGCATCGTCCATCCCCAACCGCACACACTGGTCGGTGGAGATCTGCTGGGCCATGCGCAAAAATGCGCCGGCGGTGAGCCGCCGGTTCATGTCGCAGTCGCAGTCGGTCACCCGAAACTGTTCGGTGTAAAATTCCTTCCGGTCCATGGGGCCGCGCCTCCTTTTCAAGCCAAAGCCGCCCGCAAAGCGGGCGGCGGAATACAACGGTTTGGTGGGTATTATACCACAGTTTTCGAAAATCCACAAACGGGGTTGACAGCGACATTTGACACATGTAGAATATAGATATTCCTTCTACATCTGTCAAACATTTGGAGGTGATCCTGTGCGCACCCTCTTTTTGCTCTATTTCGCCCAGGGGCTCGTACTGGGGCTGGCGGCGCTGGCGCTGCTCGCCGCCGCGCCCCTTTTACAAAAGCGGTACAGCGCCCGCTGGTTCTGCCGGGCCTGGCTGGCGCTGGCGGCGCTGCTGGCGCTGCCCCTGCGGATGCTTTTGCCCGCGGCCGCTCCGGCCCCTGTCACACTGACGCCCCCGCCGGCGCTGCTGGTCTCCGTCGGCTCCCGCGATGAAACGCCCGCCATCGGGGCGGACACCGCGCCCGGAACGGAGCGGACCGCCCCTTCCGCGGGGGATGAGGGCGGCCAGGCCGTCCCTTCCTCCGGCCAAGCCGCGCAGGGCGGTCAGGCGGCGCTCTCCACCAGTCCAAACGTCCAGCCCGGCCAGAGCAGCGGGCAACCGGGCCCTTCCGCTGACGCCGGCGGAAGGCTCCAAACGCCCGCCGTGTCCGGCGGGGAGGAGACACCCGTGGTTTCCACCTTCACCCTGCCGGCGGCCCTGGCCCCGCTGGACGGGTTGGCCCTTGCCTGGCTGGCCGGGGCGCTGGGGGTGGCGGGCCGGCAGTGGCTCGGCTACTTTATCTGGCGGCGGCGCACGCTGCGCCGCGCGCTGCCCGCCGGCGGGGACTGGCAGGCCGCGCTGGACGTGTCCCTCTCCCGGCAGCCGCTGGCAGGGCGGCCCCGGCTGCTGGCCAGCCCCGACGTGACCGGCGCGATGGCGGCGGGCTTCTTCCGTCCGGTGCTGCTGGTGCCGGAGGGCACACAGCCCGGCCCGGACGGGGTCTGCCTGCTGGCCCACGAACTGGCCCACCTGGCACGGCGGGATCTGGCCCGCAAGGCGCTGTTCAGCCTGGTGCTGGCGCTCCACTGGTACAATCCCGCCGTCTGGCTGCTGGCCAAGCGGGCCGGGCGGGACATGGAGACCGCCTGCGACGAGGCGGCCCTGGCCGCGCTCGGAACGCAGCACCGAGCAGCCTACTGCGACGCGCTGCTGCGCGCGGTGAACCGGGGCCGCACCCCGGCGCTGACCACCTGCTTTTCCCTGACCAAAAAGGACGTAAAGGCCCGCTTTGCCCGCCTGTGGGACCTGAGCCCCAAGCGGCGGGGCGCGGCGGCGCTGGCGGTATTCTGCCTGGCAGCCGCCCTGGCGGGGGCGCTGGTAGCCTGCAATGCCGCGCCCGCCGAGAGCGGCAGTGAACCGCCGGCCCCCACCCCTGCCTCCGAACCTGCCGCCAGCCCCGCGCCGGACTACGCCTCCGACGAGGAGATCTGGCCGGTGGGATATTACAACGGCGCGGGCCCGCTGCCGCTGCCCGAGGGGGAAGAATTCCCGCCCGTCACCCCCTTTGGCTTTGCCTCCCCCGACCTGCAGTACGCCGGGGTGGTACAGTACGGTCTTGAGGGCGAGGCGCAAAAACGTCTGACCCTGTGGAACACCTCTGACGGCGGCGAAACCTGGACCTCCACCACCCTGGACTGCTCCGCCTGGCTGGAGGAGATGGCAAAGGAAAACGACTGGGCTTCGCTGAAAGCGGACGGCGTGGGGAACGGTAGCGCCCGGGTGATGCCCGGCGCCTACCAGTTTGTAAACCCCAACATTGGTTTCCTTGCCTATTACGGCGGCTGGAACTATGGCCCCGCCCATGACCCCCACACCACCTACGCTCCCGGCTTTGTGCTGCTGCGCACCACCGACGGAGGCCAAACATGGAAGGAGATGTACAGCGGCGATTGCAGTGATTTTGTGGGCGGCACCGGCGAAGGGCTTTCCTTCTACGCCTCCCGGCCCTTCCTGTTCCTGAACGGAAAGGTGGGCTTTTTGTGCGCCCATGGTGGCGATTACGGCACAAACAGCCAGTTCAACCTGCTGCGCACGGTGGACGGCGGCCAGACCTGGCAGCTGCTGAACCTTGACGAGGTGGCCTCCACCCTGCCCGGCGCTCCCTGGAAAAACCGTCATGTGTGCAGCGCCCTGGGCCTGGGCGGGCCGGAATACGAGCCGGATATCTTCGCCGACGCCCAGCCCGGCTTTGCGGCCTTCACCGCCTGGGGAGATGACAGCTATGACCGCGTAGTATTCTACACTCGGGACTACGGTGAAAGCTGGCAGTGGATCAAGCGCACCCCGGCAGACAGCACATCACAGGAGGTGAACGACCAATGAGCGAAAACGAGATCAAGCGTCTGCCCGACGCGGAACTGGACATCATGAAAGAGCTGTGGGCCGCCTCCGGTTCCCTGACCCGGGCCGAACTGGAACAGAGGCTTGCCCGCCGCCGCTGGGCCAGCACCACCCTGCTGGCGCTGCTGGGCCGGTTGGAGGCCAAGGGGTATGTGGCCCGCCAAAAGCAGGGCAAAGGCTATCTTTATGCCGCCGCCCTGGCCCGGGAGGACTACCTGCCGGTGGAGAGCCGCTCGGCCCTGGAGCGGATGTTCGGCGGCAGCGCCAAAAACCTCATCGCCGCCATGGCCCAGACAAAGGACCTCTCCAAAGAGGACATCGACGAGCTGGCGGCCTATCTGGAGGAACTGAAACGAGGCGGGCGTTGAACGCCGCCCCGCCCGCGGCGGATGCTGCCGCCCACCGGGCCGCTGCACGCCTGCGCCCCCGCGACCGGTGCGAATCAACCCCGTGGGCAGGACAGATGTCCGCCCGGCCCGGGCCGCTCTGGCCCGGACCTGTGCCCCCTTTCGGACCCGCGCGCCGGAGTCCAAAACGCCGGCGCGGCCCCTGCCCCGCAGGCTTTCGCCCGCCATCGCTCCCTGCGCCCTGTGGCCCACCGCCTTCGCCGGGAGCACGACGGTCCCCGCGCCTCGAAGCATCCCCATACACGCAGAAAGCGCCCCCGCGGCCAAATTGGCCGCGGGGGCGCTTTTTCTTTGCAAAAAAGAGGTCGATGAACCGGGTCCGGGTTTAGTAATCCTCGCGCTGCTTTTTACGGCTGCGGGTCCAGAACAGCACCACGACCACGGCCACCGCCAGCACCAGCACCAGGGGGATCACCCAGCCGTTGCCGCCCTCGCTGTAGCTCTTCATGTCGCTCCAGGCCTTGTCCATGGCGGCGTTGATCTCGTCGGGCAGCACGGTGAACACCTCGGTGTTGGCCAGCACTTCCGCGCTGGGATAGGCCACCTCGCTGTACTTCAGGTCGTCGTCCAGCTGCTCCCACACCTCGGTGATGGGGGTGGAGTAGCCGATGTAGTCGCAGTTGGCCACGCCCACGCTGGTCTCGCACATGTAGTTGATGAACATCTCCGCGGCTTCCTTGTTCTTGCTGCCGGCGGGGATGCACATGGCGTCCACAAAGTAGTTGGTGCCCTCCTCGGGGATCACGAAGCCCAGGTCGGGGTTCTCGTCCATCATCACCAGGGCGTCGCCGGCGTAGTAGGGAGCCAGCGCGGCCTCGCCGCCCTCCATCTTGTCAAAGATCTCGTCCATCACATAGGCCTGCACCAGGCTCTTCTGGGCCTTCAGTTCCTCGGCGATGGTCTCCACCTCCTCCACGGTGGTGGGGTTCATGCTCATGCCCAGGCGCTTGGCGGCGATGGCGAAGGCGTCGCGGCTGTTGTTGAACATCAGGATGGAATTTTCATACCGCTCGTCCCACATGGCGTCCCAGCTGGTGGGGGTCTCCTCCACCATGGTCTTGTTGTACACAAGGCCCACCACGCCCCAGGTGTAGGGCACGCTGTACTCATCGTTCGGGTCGTAGGCCTGGCCCTTGTACTGGGCGCCGATCTTGGCCATGTTGGGAATGTTGTCGAAGTCCAGTTTCTCCAGCATACCCTCGTTGATCATCTTGCCGATCATGTAGTCGCTGGGGATGATCACGTCGTAGTCCGCGCCGCCGCTCTTCAGCTTGGCGTACAGGCTCTCGTTGGTGTCGTAGGTGGTGTAGTTCACCTCGATGCCGGTCAGGTCGGTGAAGGCGGACAGGATGTCCACGCTGTCATCGCTGCCGTCGGAGATGTACAGGCCCCAGTTGTAGACGTTCAGGGTGATGCCCTGGTCGGCAAGCCGGGTCCAGTCGTAGTCGGCGCTCACCGAGATGTCGTCGTTGACCACGATCATCTCCTCGTCCGCCGCGGCGGCGGGCATGGCCATAGCGCCCGCGCACAGCAGTACAGCGAGCAGGGTGCAGAACAGTTTTTTCATTGATTTCCTCCGTTCGCGGCGTTTTGCCGCTTATGATTTGCCCCGCGGCCACCCCGGCCGCCCCTCGGGCATTGTGTATTATCAGGACTTGCGCCGCTCCCGGCGTCCGTCCAGATAATTGTAGAAAAGGATGATGGCCAGGATCACCAGGAACATCACCGTGGAAAGGGCGTTGATCTCCGGGCTGACCTTCTTGCGGGTCATGCTGTAGATCACGATGGGCAGCGTCTGGGTGGTGCCGCTGGTGAAGTAGGAGATCA
>DWYI01000065.1 GCA_019118765.1 Candidatus Allofournierella merdavium
CTTTTCCACAAATTAACTTTTGGGCAACCATAAAGTTGCTGTTCTTTTCTCGCTTCGCTCGGTACTTGAAGCTAAAGCTTTTTGACACTCCCCGGCAGAGCCGGGGGTTGCCTTTACGCTTAAGCAGACAACGCAAAAACCCGCTGTTCGCGCCCCGGCGAACAGCGGGTTTTCTTGTGGGCTCAGGAACCGCTTGCCTCACGGCAGGCGCTGCACACTCCGTACAGCGTGAGGGCGTACCCCTCGATGGCAAGTTCCGGCCGCCCGGCGATCATTGCGTCCAGCGGCGTCTTGTCCAGCTGAACGTCCTCCACCCGGCCGCACCGGGTGCAGAACATATGGTCGTGTTCGGCCAGCGTGCGGTCGAACCGGTCAGCCTGGCCGGGGATGCTCACCCGGCGTACCCGCCCGGCTTCCACCAGCCCGTTCAGATTCCGGTACACGGTGCCGAGGCTCAGGCCAGGGCAATCGTCCCGCACGGCGGTATAGATCTCATCGGCGGTGGGGTGATCGCAGCGGCTCTGCACCTGCCGCATCACCAACTCCCGCTGGCGTGAATAGCGCATGGGTCTGACCTCCTTTTTCCTTTTCCAGGGCATACGCCCTGGCCGGTAATATTATTTTTTATAATAGTAATTGTTTTCACATATTTTGTCAAGAGGAAACAAGACCGCAATAGTATCATCGGCGCATTTTCCTCACCGCGAGGCGTCTTCCCCGCCGCCCGGCTGCCCCTTGACCCGCTGCCAGTAGGCTCTGGCGGCCTGCTCGGTCTTGTTCTCGCCCCAGTGGTAATACTGCGCGCCCACCAAAGCGTCGGGCAGATACTGCTGTGCCACCCAGCCGCCGGGATAGGCGTGGGGATATTTGTAGTGCTGCCCTTTCACCGCCGCGTCCTCCCCGTCGAAGTGTTTGTTTTGCAATTGGCGCGGGATGGGGCCGCCGCGTCCCTTTTGCAGATCGGCCATGGCGGCGTCGATGGCCGCCTCGCCGCTGTTGGACTTGGGGGCGGTGGCCACCAGGATCACCGCGTCCGCCAGGGGGATGCGTCCCTCCGGCAGGCCCAGCATGGTGGCGGCGTCCACCGCCGCCTTCACGATGGGGATGATCTGGGGCCAGGCCAGGCCCACGTCCTCACAGGCGCAGACCATCAGCCGCCGGCAGGCGCTCACCAAATCCCCCGCCTCCAGCAGGCGGGCCAGGTAGTGCAGCGCCGCGTCCGGGTCGGAGCCGCGCATGGATTTCTGATAGGCTGAGAGGATGTCGTAGTGGTCGTCGCCGCTTTTGTCGTACCGCATGGCGGTGCGCCCGGTGACCTGCCGGGCCATCTCCCCGTCCACCCGGCGCGCGCCGTCCGCCCCGGCGGGCGCGGCGGCCGCGGCCAGCTCCAGGCAGCCCAGCGCCTTGCGCATATCCCCGCCGCAGCCGTGGGCCAGGATGTCCAGCGCCTCCTCGTCCACCGTCAGCGGCGCGCCGTCCATCTCCGAGAGGCGCCCGGCCGCGCTGCGCAGGCCGTCCGCCACGTCGGCGGGTGTGAGGGATTTGAACTCGAACACGGCGCACCGGCTGAGCAGCGCGCTGTAGATGTAGAAATAGGGGTTTTCGGTGGTGGAGGCGATGAGGGTGACGGTGCCGTCCTCGATGCACTCCAGCAGGCTCTGCTGCTGTTTTTTGTTGAGATACTGGATCTCGTCCAGGTAGAGCAGCAGCCCGCCCTGGCCCTGCAGCGTGCCGATCTCCGCCAGCACGGCCTTGATGTCCCCCGTGGAGGCGGAGGTGCCGTTCAGCTTGTGCAGCCGCATCCCGCTCCGTTCCGCGATGATGCGGGCCACCGTGGTCTTGCCCACCCCCGGCGGGCCATAGAAGATCATGTTGGGCACGGTGCCGCTCTCGATGGCGCGGCGGAACACGCACCCCTCCCCCAGCAGATGCTTCTGGCCCCACACCTGCCCAAGGCTGGTGGGGCGCAGGCGTTGTGCCAGCGGCTCACCCACGACAGGCACCTCCCGTCTCGGTCACGGGCGCGGCCCAATCGTTCAGCTTCTTTGCCGCGTATCCGGGATTCACAAAATCGTCGATGGCATGGACGAGGCTGCGGTCCCAGAAATTCCACTCGTGCACGCCGTCCCACTGGAGACGGCGATAGTGGGCCAGCGGCAGCGCCCGCAGGCTCTCGTCCACCGCGTCGTTCTGATACCGGATATAATAGGGCTCCTGGTCCTGGAAGCCGTTGGTGAGCAGGATCTTGGGCTGCTCTTCCGCGGGCAGGGCGGCCACCTTGGCCGCCAGCTGCCGGATCTCGCTGGCCTCGGGCAGGCGCAGGTCCGGCCCGAAGATGGGCGCGAACACCTCCTTCACCCCCGGCACATGGGAGTTTTGCAGCATCATGGCCACATCCACCGCGCCGGAAAAGGAGGCGCACCCGGCGTAGAGGTCCGGGCGGCTGAGGCCCAGATACAGCGCCCCGTAGCCGCCCATGGAAAGGCCGCCGATGAAGTTTTTCTCCCGCTCCGCCGGCAGGTGGAACATCGCCCGCAGCAGCGCCGGCATCTCCTCGGTGACAAAGCCCGCCCAGGCCCCGCCGTAGGTCATGTCCTGGTAAAAGGAGTTGCCGCAGTCCGGCGCCACCAGCGCCAGGCCGTTGTCGGCGGCGTAGCGGGGGGCGGCGGTCATCTGCATCCAGTCGTCGCCGCTGTTGGTAAAGCCGTGGAGCAGGGTGAACACCCCCTTCACCTTGTTGCCCACCTCCACGGGCAGATCGCAGGGCAGATAGATCTTGACGCCCACCGTGGTGAGCAGCCGCTGGGATTTCAGTTTGCACTCGATGTAAGCCATAGCGTTTTCTCCTCAAAACAGCCCCGGCGGCCGGGACCAAGGCCCGGCCGCCGGGAGAGCAGCGTTTTACTCGTACAGCGGGAACCGGCGCACCAGTTCCTCTACCCGGGCCGCCACATCCGCTTTTTTGTTCTCAAAGTCAAAGATGCAGTCGGCGATGCAGCCGGCGACCACGTCCATCTCCTCTGGGCCGAAGCCGCGGGTGGTCACGGCCGGGGTGCCCACACGCAGGCCGCTGGTGATGAAGGGGCTGCGCTTTTCGCCGGGCACCGAGTTCTTGTTGGCGGTGATGTGCACCTCGTCCAGGTTGTGCTCCAGCTCCTTGCCGGTGCACTCCAGGTCCGACAGGTCGATGAGCATCATGTGGTTGTCGGTGCCGCCGCTCACCAGCTTCACGCCGCGCCGCAGCAGACCGTCGGCCAGCGCCTTGGCGTTGGCCACGATGTTCCGGGCGTAGGTCTGGAATTCAGGTTTGAGCGCCTCGCCGAAGCAGACCGCCTTGGAGGCGATGATGTGCTCCAGCGGGCCGCCCTGGGTGCCGGGGAACACCGCCTTGTTGATCCGCTTGGCGATCTCCTCGTTGTTGGTGAGGATCATGCCGCCCCGGGGCCCGCGCAGGGTCTTGTGGGTGGTGGTGGTCACCACGTCGGCGTAGGGGATGGGGCTCATGTGCGCCCCGCCCGCCACCAGGCCGGCGATGTGGGCCATGTCCACCATCAGCAGCGCCCCGGCCTCGTTGGCGATGTCCGCCAGCAGGTCGAACCGGATGGCCCGGGGGTAGGCGGAGGCCCCCGCCACGATCATCTTAGGGCGCACCTCCAGCGCCTGCCGACGCAGGGCGTCGTAATCCAGAAAGCCGTTCTCGTCCACGCCGTAGGGCACGAAGTGGTAGTTCTTGCCGCTCATGTTCACCGGGCTGCCGTGGGTCAAATGGCCGCCGGCGGCCAGGTCCATGCCCAGGATGGTGTCGCCCAGATCCAGCAGGGCGAAGTAGACCGCCAGGTTGGCCTGGGCGCCGGAGTGGGGCTGCACGTTGGCGAACTTCGCGCCGAACAGCTGGCAGGCTCGCTGGATGGCCAGGTTCTCCACCTCGTCCACGCAGGCGCAGCCGCCGTAGTAGCGGTGGGCAGGATAGCCCTCGGCGTACTTGTTGGTGAGCACAGTGCCCATGGCGGCCATCACCGCCGGGCTGACGATGTTCTCGCTGGCGATGAGTTCGATGTTCTGGCGCTGGCGGGTCAGTTCCCGCCCCATGGCCGCGGCAAGTTCCGGGTCCTGCCCGGCCACAAAGCCAATGGTGTCGATCATATCCTTGTACATGAAGTTCCCCCTCTTTCCTTGATGTGCAGTTTCCCTGACAGCGTTGCTGTATTCCCATTATACCCCCGCCGGGCCGCAGGCACAAGGCCCGGTTTGCTCTTTGTGAGAATTCGTGCTATAATGGCGGAAAACATCGGAAAAGAGGGAAACACATGACCACGAAAGCCCTTGCACTGGAAGTGATCGAACGGCTGAAAGCCGCCTATCCGCTGGCGGAGTGCACCCTGGACTACGACCACGCCTGGCAGCTGCTGGTGGAGGTGCGGCTGGCGGCCCAGTGCACCGACGCCCGGGTGAACGTGGTGGTGAAGGACCTGTTCGCCAAATACCCCGGCGTGGCAGAGCTGGCCGCCGCCACCCCGGGGGAGATCGAAGCCATCGTGAAGCCCTGCGGGCTGGGCCGCTCCAAGGCGCGGGACATCAGCCTGTGCATGCGCAAGCTGCGGGACGAGTACGACTGCAAGGTGCCGGACGACTTCGACGCCCTGCTCTCGCTGCCGGGGGTGGGCCGCAAGAGCGCCAACCTCATCATGGGGGATGTGTTCGGCAAACCGGCCATCGTCACCGACACCCACTGCATCCGGCTGTGCAACCGCATCGGCCTGGTGAAGGACGAGAAGGACCCCAAAAAGGTGGAGATGGCCCTGTGGAAGATCATCCCCCCCGAGGAGGGCAACGACCTGTGCCACCGGTTCGTGCTCCACGGGCGGGCGGTGTGCGACGCCCGCAAGCCCAACTGCGCCGGCTGCTGCCTGGCCGACATCTGCAAGACGGGCAAAAAGGCACTGGCCGCCGCGGAAAAGGACGCCTGAGCGGCGAACCGGGCCGCCCGGCCCCGCCGCGCCCCTTCGCGGGCCCTTTCTCCGCGCAAGGCTTGACAAAATCCGCCCCCGGGGCTATACTTTACCCGGACATAAAAACAGGGGCGCTGGGTGCCATACCCGGCTGAGATCAAAGCGAAATGCAGCTTTGAGTCACCTTGAACCTGATCCGGGTAATGCCGGCGTAGGGAGTTTGAGGATCGGACGCTTGAAGAGCGCCCCTGTGCGAGTTCGCGCGGGGGCGTTTTGTTTTTATGTACTATTTCCGGAAAGGTCGCTGACCCTGTATGAACAAAACTTTCTCCAAGACCCGCATCCTGGTGGAATGCGCGCTGATGGTGGCCCTGGCCACCGTTCTGGGCTTCATTCCCGTCTATGAGCTGCCCCGGGGCGGCTCGGTCACGCTGGTGAGCATGGCGCCCATCCTGCTGGCAAGCCACCGCCACGGCCTGAAGTGGGGCGTGCTGACCGCCTTTGTCCACAGCCTCATCCAGCTGATGCTGGGCATCAAGAACCTGGCCTGGTGCCAGACCTTCGGCGCCGTTGTGGGCTGCATCTTCCTGGACTATATTCTGGCCTTCACCCTGCTGGGTCTGGCCTGCCTGGTGGCCTGGCCCAAAAAGCCTCTGGCGCTGGGCATTGGCGTGAGCACCCTCATCATGTGCTTCGTGCGCTATCTGTGCAGCTTCTTCTCCGGCTATGTGGTCTGGTATGACTACTTTACCGCCGTGGACTGGCTGGAAGGCTTCGGCCTGGGGGACATCATCCCCGGCATGAGCGAAAACGCCCTGTGCTGGCTGTACAGCGCCATCTACAACGCCACCTACATGATCCCCGAGACCATCCTCACCGTGATCGCCATGGTGGTGCTGGCCATTGTCGCGCCCCGGCTTTTCAACCGCCAGAAATAAGCGGATCCCCGATCGTTTCACAGGCCGCCCCGCCGGGGCGGCCTTTTTTGCGGGGCAACCGCCGGTTGCAGGGAATGGAAAAGTATGTTGGTGGCTCGTTCCCCTCTTTTCTGATAGAATAAGACCGAACCGATCTGAGAACAAAAGGAGGGAACGCCATGACGCTGGGCAACCGCATCGCGGCGCTGCGCAAAACCGCCGGCCTCTCCCAGGAGGCGCTGGCCTCCAGGCTGGGGGTCAGCCGGCAGGCCATCGGCAAGTGGGAGGCGGACGCCAGCCTGCCGGGGCTGGACAACCTGCACCAGCTTGCAAAGGAACTGGGGGTGAGCATCGACGCGCTGCTCGCCGGCGAACAAAACGCAAAGGAGGCCGCGCCGGACGGCGGCGACGCCCCGGCGAAGGAGACGGAGGAGGCGTGTTCGACCTCCTTCGCCACCACAGAGGATGTCACCTCTCTGCTGGAGCAGCAGACACAGCGGGAGCACCGGCGGCAGCGCCGGATGCTGGCGGCGGCGGGCATTCCGGCCGTTCTGGCCCTGCTGGCGCTGGCGGCGGGGCTCGTGTGGCAGGGCGGGCAGCTGGCCGGCCTGCGCAGTCAGCTGGCCCTGCTGCAGGGGAACCTCGCCACGCTGGACGGTTCCCTCAATTCCCTGCAAAGCCGCCTGGACACGGCCGTCACGGGCCAGGGGCAATCCGTCCCTTCTGAAAGCCTGGCGGCCAGCTGGGACATCCAGACAAAGGAATACTCCCCCGCCGAGAGCCGGGTGCTGATGTCCCTCTCCGCCACCCCCAGCACCATCACCGACGATTGCGCCGTCCGCTTCACCTTCGTGCTGAGCGACGGGCAGAGCGCAGTGCTGGACGCCGCACGGGGCGACGGAGACGCGTTCTTTGCCGAGGGCTGGGTGCCCCTGGCGGAAAGCTACACCCTGAATATGAGCATCACCCGGGGCGGCGAGACGAAGGTGGAACAGCTGTATACCGAGCCCGTCTTCGCCAGCCAGTACGAGATGCAGATCCGGGAACTGCCCTTTTTGATGCAAAGCGCCAGCTATACCGCCGGCTCCGACACCTTTACCGTGCGGCAGGACGCCGGCGACTACGAGATCCCCGTGGATGTGAATTACTCCCGCCAGGGTCTTCCGCTGCAATGGCCGGTCAAAGCGTGGGTGACCGCCACGCTGGCGGGCGAGGAGGTGCTGAATCTGCCCCTGGACACCGATTTCATCCAGCCGGGCAGCGAGAACAGCCCCAGCGACCCATCCGGCTGTGTGACCTTCTATCTGCGTTTTTCTCTGGAGAAGGAGACCTGGAAACTGCCCTGGAAGGCGGAATACGAGGGGGAACGATATCCCCGGCTGGACTATCAGCTGCACATTCTGGACAACGGAGACGTGGAGAGCACCTATTCCCTCAATCCATAAAAACAGGCGGCGGGCGCAAAGCCCGTCGTTTTCTTTTTAACGGCACCTCCGGGCCCTTGCGCGGGCGGCACTTTTCCGCTATACTGGAAGAAAGTGCCCATTGAATGTCAACAAAGGAAAGAGGGAAAGCCATGTTTACCATTCTGGAGCGCAGCGAGCTGAACCCCACCGTGACAAAGTTGGTGGTACAAGCGCCGCTGATCGCGAAAAAGGCCCAGCCGGGCCAGTTTATCATCCTGCGGGCCTGCGCTGACTCCGAGCGCATCCCGCTGACCATCGCCGATCAGGATCCGGTCGCCGGCACGGTGACCATTATCTTTCAGGTGGTGGGCGCCGGCACCATGCAGCTGAACACCCTGACCGTGGGTGATCAGCTGCACGATTTTGTGGGGCCGCTGGGCCGCCCCACCGAGCTGGAAGGGCTCAAAAAAGTGGCCGTGGTAGGCGGCGGCGTGGGCTGTGCCATCGCCTATCCGGTGGCCAAGAAGCTGCACGAACTGGGCTGTGAGGTGCACACCATCGCCGGCTTCCGCAACAAGGATCTTGTCATCCTGGAGGACGAGTTCCGGGCGGTGAGCGACCGCTTCATCCTGATGACCGACGACGGCAGCCGGGGCGAAAAAGGCGTGGTGACAAAGCCGCTGGAGGAACTGATCGCCGCGGGCGAGGGCTACGACGAGGTGATCGCCATCGGCCCGCTGGTGATGATGAAGTTCGTGAGCCTGACCACAAAAAAATACGGCGTCAAGACCATGGTCTCCATGAACCCCATCATGATCGACGGCACCGGGATGTGCGGCGGCTGCCGGCTGACGGTGGGCGGCGAGACCAAATTCGCCTGTGTGGATGGGCCGGATTTTGACGGGCATCTGGTGGATTTTGACGAGGCGCTGCAGCGGGGCGGCATGTACCGGGATTTCGAGGCCCACGCCCGCGAGGAAAGCTGCAATCTGCTGAAACAGGAGGTGCGCTGAATGGAACGCAATATGGACCCCAAGCGCTGCCCCATGCCCAGCCAGGCGGCGGACGTGCGCAACAAGAACTTTGACGAGGTGGCGCTGGGCTACACCCCCGAGATGGCGGTGAACGAGGCCAAGCGCTGCCTGCACTGCAAGAACAAGCCCTGTGTCTCCGGCTGCCCGGTGGGCATCGACATTCCCGCCTTCATCGAAAGGATCGCGGCGGAGGATTTTGAAGGCGCCTATGGCGTGCTCAGCGCCAGCAGCGCCCTGCCGGCGGTGTGCGGTCGGGTCTGCCCCCAGGAGAACCAGTGTGAAGGCAAGTGTGTGCGGGGCATCAAGGGCGAGAGCGTGGGCATCGGCCGTCTGGAGCGCTTTGCCGCCGACTGGCACCGCACCCATTGCACCACGGCGCCGGAAAAGCCCGCGCCCAACGGGCACAAGGTGGCCATCGTGGGTTCCGGCCCCTCCGGCCTGACCGCAGCGGGCGAACTGGCCAAAAAAGGCTACGCCGTGACGGTGTTCGAGGCACTGCATCTGGCGGGCGGCGTGCTGGTCTACGGCATCCCCGAGTTCCGCCTGCCCAAGGACATCGTGCAGCAGGAGATCGACGGTCTCAAGGCGCTGGGCGTGTCCATCGAGACCAACATGGTCATCGGCAAGGTGCTCACGATAGACGAACTGATGGAGGAAGAGGGCTTTGAGGCGGTGTATGTGGCTTCCGGCGCGGGGCTGCCCCGCTTCATGAACATCCCCGGCGAGAGCCTGAACGGCGTCTACTCCGCCAACGAATACCTGACGCGGGTGAACCTGATGAAGGCCTACCGGCCGGACAGCCACACCCCCATCCAGCACAGCCACCGGGTAGCGGTGGTGGGCGGCGGCAACGTGGCCATGGACGCCGCACGCTGCGCCAAGCGCCTGGGCGCGGAGGAAGTGTATATCGTCTACCGCCGCAGCATGGAGGAACTGCCCGCCCGCCGCGAAGAGGTGGAACACGCTGAGGAGGAGGGCATCGTCTTCAAGCTGCTCACCAACCCCGTGGAGGTGCTGGGCGATGAGAACAAGCGGGTGCGGGGCATCGCCTGCGTGGAGATGGAGCTGGGCGAGCCGGACGCTTCCGGCCGCCGCCGCCCGGTGGAAAAGCCGAACAGCCGCTTTGAACTGCCGCTGGACACGGTGATCATGGCCATCGGCACCAGCCCGAACCCGCTGATCCGCTCCACCACGCCGGGGCTCGACACCGACCGCCACGGCTGCATCGTGGCCGACGAGACCGGCGCCACCAGCCGCCCGGGCGTGTTTGCCGGCGGCGACGCCGTGACCGGCGCGGCCACCGTCATTCTGGCCATGGGCGCCGGCAAGGAGGCCGCCAAGGCCATCGACGAGTACATTCAAAACCGCTGACGGGGTGCGTCCGCACGCCTCTGCGGCAAGGAAAGCGGCGTGAGGCCGGGCGGGAAGGTCCCCCTTCCCGCCCGGCCTCGTTTCTGTGTTGTCCCATGCCGTGCGCCCTGTCGCCGGTCGGCCACGCCATCGGCCTCACCGCCGCTTTTCCATCACAAAGTTGGTCAGCAGCACGCCCCGGCGCTCCACCTGCTGCCGCCGCACCACCGCGTAGCCCCGCTTTTCAAAAAAGGGGCGCGCCGTGATGGAGGCGTGGGTGGTGATGGCGCCTTTCACCGCCTGTTCCAGCCGGTCGCAAAGGGCGGTGGCCACCCCCTGCCGCTGGTGCCCGCTGTGGACATAGAGCCTGTCCAGATACCCTTTGAGGGTGATGTCCCCAAAGCCGAGCAGCACGCCGTTTTCCTCGGCCACAAGGCTGTAATGTTCCCGAAAGGAGCGATCCCACGCCGCAAGGTCGACCTGGCCGGCGGCCCAGGCGTCCAGCTGGGCCGGCGTGTAGTCGGCCGCGTTCACCTTGTGGACTGTGTCGTAAAAAAGCGCCGCCATCGCCCCGCAGTCGGACGGGCGGTACAGGCGTATCCGCATCGCGTTTTTCCTCCCCTTCCCGGATATACCGCCATCATACCATTCTTTTCCCCCGTTCACAAGAAGGGTGCATTTTTTTGTCGGATGTGATATACTGAGGTGAAAAGTATGATTTTTGACCGTGCCCCATCCGGCGCGGGGCGGAGGTGCGCTTGATGGCAAAGACACGCAGGGCGGAGGACGGCCCGCTGGGCGGCGCGGTGATCAGCCAGCAGATCGCGGCCCGGCTGCTGGAGGAGCTGCGGGACGGGCGTTTCGCCTGCGAAGAGCGGCTGCCCGCCGAGGTGGAGCTGGCCGCCGGCCTGGGGGTGAGCCGCACCGTCGTCCGGGACGCGCTGGCGGAACTGGAGCGGGAAGGCTATGTGGAGCGGGTGCGGGGCATCGGCACCGTCATCAACCGGCAGGTGGTGGCGGTGCGGGGCCGGCTGGACCAGAAATTCGAGTATAACGCCATGATCCGCGCCATGGGCCGCGCCCCCCACGCCGATCACGTTTCCATCGAACGCATCTTCGCCGACGAGGCCCTGGCCGGCCGACTGGGGATGGAAGCGGGGCAGCCGGTGCTGATGGTCAAAAAACGGGTGCTGGCCGACCGCCAGCCGGTGATCTGGTCGGTGGACTACCTGCCCGCCGCCCTCTTCCCTTCCCCGCTGGCAGACCGGCTGGACTTCAGCCGCCCGGTGTTCGATCTGCTGGAAGAATCGGCCGGCGTGTCGGTGGCCAGCACCGTGGCCCGTGTGTGCGCCGTGCTGGGGGACCCGGCCGCCCGGCGGATGCTCTCCATCCAGCCTCACGAGGCCCTTCTTCTGCTGGAGGAAGTGAGTTATACCAAGCTGGCAAAGCCGGTGATGTATTCCCTGTCTTATTACACCGCCTTCTTTCATTTTGCGCTTCTGCGCAAAAAATTTTGAGCCGGGCGGCGCGAAAAGCGCCGTCCATGAACCTGAACGACCGCCCGCATGGCCCTTTTGGGAACCATGCGGGCGGTCGTTTTTTACACAGTGGCCTCGGCCCGGTGGTCGGCGGCGTCGCTCTCGCTGCGCAGCACCACCCGCCCGTCCTGCACACAGGCGGTAAAACTCTGGCCCGGGCGGGCCTGACCGGCGGCGATGCTGTCCGCCAGGGCCTGCTCCACCGCCCTGCTCACCGTCCGGCGCAGGTCGCGGGCCCCGTACACCGGCCGGTCGCCGCCGGCCAGCATGGCGGGCAGGTCGGCGCTGTGGCGCAGGTGGTAGCCCCGGGCCAGAGCCCGCTGCTCCAGTTCCACCAGCATGCGCTCGGCGATGTGGGCCAGGTCCTCCCGCAGCAGGGGGCCGAACACCACCAGTTCGTCCATCCGGCCCAGCAGCTCCGGCCGGAAATACTTCTTCGCCTCGCCGATCACCTGCTGGCGCTGGCGCTGAGGCACCGTTTCGGGGGTGGCGCCAAAGCCCACCAATCCCCCCTGCCCCGCCAAGTGCTCCGCCCCCAGGTTGGAGGTGAGCAGGATGATGGTGTTGCAAAAGTTGGCGACACGGCCCATGGAGTCGGTCAGCCGCCCATCCTCCAGGATCTGCAGCAGCAGATTCTGCACGTCCGGGTGGGCCTTCTCGATCTCATCGAACAGCACCACCGCGTAGGGCCGGCGGCGCACCGCCTCGGTGAGCAGGCCGCCCTCGTCGTGGCCCACATAACCCGGCGGCGCGCCGATGAGTTTGGCCGCCGCGTGGGCCTCCATATACTCGCTCATGTCAAAGCGCAGCAGCGCCTTTTCGGTGCCGAACCACTGGCGGGCCAGCATCCGCGCCAGATGGGTCTTGCCCACGCCGGTGGGGCCCAGAAAGAGCATGGCGCCCAGCGGCCGGCCCGCCTCCCGCAGGCCGGTGCGGGCGCGGCGCACCGCTCCCGCCACCGTGTGCACCGCGTCCGGCTGCCCCACCACGCTCTCGTCCAGACGCTGCTCCAGCATGGCCAGCTTTTCCCGCTCGGCTTCGGTGATGCGCTGCACCGGCACCCCGCTGGCCCGGGCCACCACCCGGGCCACATCCTCACTGGTCAACTCCCGGCGGCAGTCGTCCCCCGTCTCGCAGCGGATGCGCAGCGCGGCGGCGGCCTCATCCAACAGGTCAATGGCCTTATCCGGCAGATACCGGCCCGGCAGATACCGCACCGACAGATCCACCGCCGCCGCCACCGCCGCCGGCGGAATGCGCACCTGATGGTATCGCTCATAGCGGGGCACCAGGCCCGCCAGGATGCGCTTGGCGCTGTCCGGGTCGGGCTCCTCCACCGTCACCCGGCCGAATCGGCGCTCCAGCGCCGCGTCCTTCTGGATGCACCGGCGATACTCTTCCTGGGTGGTGGCGCCGATCACCTGGATCTCGCCCCGGGCCAGCAGCGGTTTCAGGATGCTGGCGGCGTCGATGGCCCCCTCTGCCGCGCCGGCGCCCACGATCACATGGATCTCGTCGATGAACAGGATGGTGTTCTGGTCTTTGTGGATCTCGTCCAGCAGTGCCTTGAACCGCTCCTCAAAATCGCCCCGGTACTTGGTGCCCGCTACCAGGCTGGCCATATCCAGGCTCAGGATGCGCTTGTGCAGCAGTTGTGCCGGCACCCGCCCCGCCGCGATGGCCTGGGCCAGCGCCTCCGCCAGGGCCGTTTTGCCCACGCCCGGCTCGCCCACAAGGCAGGGGTTGTTCTTCTGGCGGCGGCAGAGGATCTCCATCATCCGCTCCAGTTCCTGCTCCCGGCAGAGCACCGGGTCCAGCCGGCTTTCCGCCGCCATCTGGGTCAAATCGCGGCCGTATTTTTCGCTGGCGCGGCCGCTGCGGGGCGGCGCGGTCAGCCTCGGCTGAAACGGCAGGACAAGCTGGCCGGACAGCTGCCGGCATTCCCGCGCCGCCTCACCCAGTTCCACGCCCCACTCCGCCAGCCAGCGGCTCGCGGTACAGCCCGGGTCCTCCAAAATGGCGCACAGCACATGTTCCGGCTGCGCCTCCTTCATGCGGGCGGCATGCGCGCCCATCACGGCAAAGTCCAGCGCCTTGCAGGCCTCGGGCAGAAAGTCCCGCGGCGAGAGGTGACTGCACTCGTTCATTCCTCCCAGTGCGGCCAGACGCTGCATCACCTGCGGTTCGGCGATCCGCCGCGCCTGCAAAAACCGGGCGGCGGGCGAAGAGTCCCCCCGGAGGATGGCCAGCAGGATGTGCCCTGTGCCCGCCTGTGTCTGCCCCATATCCCCCGCGATCGCCAGCGCCTGATTCAGCATCTTGGCCCCCTGGCGGGAAAAGCCCTTGAAACGATATTGCATACTGCGCTTCACTGCTCCCTTTGCTTTTTTCTAAGGGCAGTATGGCCCGCGCCGAGGCGGTTAAAACCCATGTGCGGCAAGTTTTCGGGCGCGGCTCCATGGCAAAAAACGCCAGGAAAGACCTTTTTATCCCACCGGGCCAAGCAAAGAGCCGGCCCCGCCGCCGCTGCCCGCGGGGCCGCGGCGAACCATGACGCACGCGCCGCGGCAAGGAATACAGCGCGCGAAAAGGCCCCCTGCCTTGCGGCAGGGGGCCTTTGAAAGCCTCACAAGCTCTTTCGATTACTCGTAGATCTTGGAAACAACGCCGGAACCCACGGTGCGGCCACCCTCACGGATAGCGAAACGCAGGCCTTCGTCCATGGCGATGGAGGTGATCAGCTCAACATCCATGGTGACGTTATCGCCAGGCATGCACATCTCGGTGCCCTCGGGCAGGGTGATGACGCCGGTCACGTCGGTGGTGCGGAAGTAGAACTGAGGACGATAGTTGTTGAAGAAGGGGGTATGACGGCCGCCCTCGTCCTTCTTCAGGACGTAGACCTGGCCCTGGAACTTGGTGTGAGGATGGATGGTGCCGGGCTTCGCCAGAACCTGACCACGCTCGATGTCGGTGCGCTGCACACCACGGAGCAGAGCGCCGATGTTGTCGCCGGCCTCGGCGTCGTCCAGCAGCTTGCGGAACATCTCCAGACCGGTAACGGTGGTCTTCATCTTCTCTTCCTTCAGACCGACGATCTCAACTTCCTCGCCGACCTTGATCATGCCGCGCTCCACACGACCGGTAGCCACGGTGCCGCGGCCGGTGATGGTGAACACGTCCTCAACAGGCATCAGGAAGGGCAGGTCAGCCTTGCGGTCGGGGGTGGGGATGTAGTTGTCCACCGCGTCCATCAGGTCCAGGATGCACTTGTACTCGGGGGCGTTGATATCGGTGGAGGTGCTCTCCAGCACGGCCAGGGCGGAACCCTTGATGATGGGGGTGTCGTCGCCGGGGAAGTCGTACTCGGTCAGCAGGTCGCGGATCTCCATCTCGACCAGATCCAGCAGCTCGGGATCGTCCACCTGGTCCACCTTGTTCATGAACACAACGATGTAGGGCACGCCCACCTGGCGGCTCAGCAGGATGTGCTCACGGGTCTGGGGCATGGGGCCGTCGGCAGCGGACACGACCAGGATGG
>DWYI01000066.1 GCA_019118765.1 Candidatus Allofournierella merdavium
CTCCCGGCCTCTCCAGCGCCCCGGCCATCGGGGCCTACCTGCTGGAGCTCCTGGCCAACGCCGGCTGCGGGCTGAAGGAAAAGGCGGACTTCGACGACCATCGGGAGCACCTGGTCTTCCGGGACCTGTCCTCAGAGGAGAAGGCCGCCCTCATCCAGCGGGACCCCAGCTACGGCCGGGTCATCTGCCGCTGCGAGACCATCACCGAGGGGGAGATCCTGGCCGCCCTCCGGAGCCCCATCCCGCCCCGCACCATCAACGGGGTCAAGCGGCGGTGCAACGCCGGCATGGGCCGCTGCCAGGGCGGCTTCTGCGGCCCGCGGGTACAGGAGATCATCGCCCGGGAACTGGGTCTGGACCAGGCCGACGTCCTGCTGGAGCAGGCGGGCAGCTACATCCTGACGGGCAAGACCAAGACGGGAGGGAACGGAAATGTATGATCTGATCGTGGTGGGCGGCGGCCCCGCCGGCCTGGCGGCCGCCTGCAAAGCCTGGGACGAGGGGGTAAAGCACATCCTCGTGCTGGAGCGGGACCGGGAACTGGGCGGCATCCTGAACCAGTGCATCCACAACGGTTTCGGGCTGCAGCGCTTCAAGGAGGAACTCACCGGCCCGGAGTACGCCGGGCGGTACATTGACATGCTGCGGGCCACCGGCGTGGAGGCCAGGCTGGACACCATGGTGCTGCAGATCGTGCCCGGCGAAGGCGGCGCGCCCCATCAGGTGCACGCCATCAACGGCGCCGACGGCTACATGGTGCTGGAGACCAAAACCGTGGTGCTGGCCATGGGCTGCCGGGAGCGCACCCGGGGCGCCATCAGCACCCCCGGCGAGCGGTGCGCCGGCATCTTCACCGCCGGCGCGGCCCAGCGCTTTTTGAACATGGAGGGCTACATGGTGGGCCGCCGGGTGGTCATCCTCGGCTCCGGCGACATCGGCCTCATCATGGCCCGCCGCATGACCCTGGAGGGCGCCAAGGTGCTGGCCTGCGTGGAACTGATGCCCTATTCCGGGGGCCTTACCCGCAACATCGTGCAGTGCCTGGAGGACTACGGCATCCCCCTCTATCTCTCCCACACCATCACCGACATCAAGGGCCATCAGCGGGTGGAGCAGGTGACGGTGAGCCAGGTGGGCCCCGACCGCCGGCCGGTGCCCGGCACCGAGATGGTGTTTGACTGCGACACGGTGCTGCTGAGCGTGGGCCTCATCCCCGAGAACGAGCTGACGCGGCAGGCGGGCATCACCATGGACCGCCGCACCAGCGGCGCGGTGGTCTATGAAAACATGGAGACCGGCGTGCCGGGCATCTTCGCCTGCGGCAATGTGGTGCATGTGCACGACCTGGTGGACTACGTCTCCGCCGAGAGCGAGCGGGCGGGCGCGGCGGCCGCCGCCTATGTGCAGGGCAAGCGGGCCGCCGGCGACGCGCTGGAACTGCAAAACGGCGACGGGGTGAGTTACACCGTGCCCCAGCACCTGCGGCTGGACGCGCTGGAAAAGCCCGCCCAGGTGTTCTTCCGGGTGAACCGGGTGACGAAGGACGCCCAGATCCTTGCCACCGACGCCGACGGCAAGACCATCGCCCGCTTCAAGCGGGAGCACATGGCCCCCGGCGAGATGGAGCAGATCGGGCTGCCGCCGCAGCTTTTGAAACAGGCCCGGGGCCCGCTGACCCTGCGCATCCAGGAGGTGTAACGCCATGAAAGAACTGATCTGCATCGTCTGCCCCAGGGGCTGCCATCTGAAGGTGGACGAGGAAAACGGCTGGGCGGTCACCGGCAATTCCTGCCCCAAGGGCGCGGAGTACGGCCAGAACGAACTGCGCAACCCCACCCGGGTGCTCACCACCACCGTCTGCGTGGCGGGCGGGCTGTATCCCCGGATTCCGGTGAAGACCAGCCGGGCCATCCCCAAGGGCCTTTTGATGGACGCCATGGCCGAGGTGGCCAAGGTGCGGCTGACCACGCCGGTGCGCCGGGGCCAGGTGATCCTGCCGGACCTGCTGGGCACCGGGGCGGATCTGGTGGCCAGCCGGGATATGGACGCGCTGTGACACGGCCGTGACGGCCGACCACAGGGGGAGGGACGCTGTGCGGCGTCCCTCCCCCGCTTTTTTGTCTGCTCATATTTTTTCGTGCGGGCGTTCCTGCCGCCGCGCGCATTGACACGGCGTTTGCCTCTGTGATAGTATCTTAGTGAATTGAAACTCCCCGCAAAGGAGGCGTCTCACACGTTGGGTACGGAATGGATGGGCCGCTACCGGCCGCTGGTGGCCGCGCTGGTGCGCCACACGAATATTGTGCAGCGGACCTTCAGCAAACGCGCCCCCCTCACAGAGGGCATCTCCCTGACCGCGCAGGAATGGCAGGTATTCGAATACATTCTGGAGCACCAGGAGGACGACTCCTGCATGAACTGTATCTCCGAGCAGCTGGGCATCCCCCAGAGCACCTTTTCCAAGATCGCCAAGCTGCTGTGCGAACTGGGCCTTGTGGACAAATACCAGGCGGAAAACAACCGAAAGAACATCATCCTGCGCCCCTCCGACATGGGGGCCGAGATCTACCGCCGGCACGCCGCCGCCATCAACCAGGCCTCCTTCAAGGGCTTTTTCAGCGAGCTGGAAAGCCTGAGCGACGACGAACTGGCGGTGTTCACCGCCGCCCTGGAAAAGCTGGACCGGGCCCTTTCCCAGGGCGAACCGGAAAAGCAGAAACCGCGCCTGATCAAAAAGGTATGACCGCCGCCCCCCTGTCCGGCCGGCGGTTTGCCCGAAAACAAACGGGCCGCCCGCGCATACGCGCGGGGGGCCCGTCGTTTTTATTCTGCATCCTCCAGCAGCGGGCGCAGCGCCTGCCCCATCACAAAATCCATCTGCGTGGTCAGGTCGTACCCCGGCCCGTTGTGGATGGGCCAGTCGAACACCACGCCCCGGGCGCAGACCATCAGGTAGGTGCGCCACTGTGCCGGCGTGTACCGGCGGCTGAGCCGGCCGGCCCGCTGGTAGCCTTCCAGCAGGCGCTCCAGGATCAGTTCGAAGTTCTGGTTGCCCTGAAAGATCTCCCGGTTCTGGGGCGAGACCAGCAGCTGCACATACTCCACCCCCATGCCCTCGTTCAGGCGGGCGTACTGGCGGAAGTACTCCATCAGCACCTCCTCAGGGGGCTTTTGCAGCGCGGCGGCGTCCTCAAAGGCGGAAAAGAAGTCGTCCGCGCGGATGAACATCTCCCCGTACAGGTCGGCCTTGGAGGGGTAATAGTGATACAGCGTGCCGATGCCCACCCCGGCGGCCTGGGCGATCTGCTCCACGCTCACATTCTGATAGCCGTATTTTCGAAACAACTCCGCGCCGCACCGGTAGATCTTCCGTTTGGTCTCCTGTGCCTGCAGCGCGCGCTTTGTCGGTTTCTTTTCCATGGGGCCCCACCTCGTTGTAACTCATTATAACAAGTTCCGCCGCCGTTCTCAACCGACGGCGAACACAAAAACCGCCTGCGGGCCCCCAAAAGGCCCGCGGGCGGTTTTTTCCGCAGGCTGCCGCACGCGGCGGATCAGCCGTTCTCCCGCAGCCAGTTCAGCGCCACGCTGCAATAGGCCGCGGCGCCCCGGTACATCACGTCCTCGTTGAAGCGGATCTTCGGGTTGTGCTGGGAGTACGGATAGCCCTCCTCCGCGGTGCCGCTGGACAGCAGCAGATAGCAGGAATCCACCTTCTGCGAGATCTCGCTCCAGTCGTCGGAGCCGGACAGCGGCGTCTTCATGATGGCCACCGGCTCACCGGTCAGCTCCCGGGTATAACGCAGCACGCTCTCGGTGAGGGCCGGCGCGTTGTACACACAGGGAATGCCCTGGGTGAAGGTGACCCCGATCTGGGCGCCGAAGGCCTGCCCCATGCCGGCGCAGATGGCCTCGATCCGCTTTTTCAGCCGGGTGCGGGTGTCCTCCGACACGGTGCGCAGGGTGCCCACCAGCAGCGCGGTCTCCGGCAGCACATTGGCCGCGGAACCGCTCTGGAACTGGCCGAAGGTCAGCGAGCACTGTTCATAGGGCGGCACTTCCCGGGCGATCAGGTTTTCAAAGGCCTGGTACACATGCACGCCGGCGTTGATGGGGTCCACGCCGTCCTGGGGCATGCTGCCGTGGGTGCCCTTGCCGGTGACCGTGACGGTGACCGTGTCGCAGGAGGACATCAGCGCCTCCTGCCGGGAGAAGAAGGTGCCCGCGGGATAGGGCGTGTTGGACCAGATGTGCATGGAGAACGCCGCGTCCACATGGGGATCTTCCAGAACGCCGTCCTTCAGCATGGCCTGGCTGCCCGAAAAGCCCAGGGGGTTGGTGCCCTCCTCGTCCGGCTGGAACATCAGCTTCACGCAGCCGTTCAGTTCCGCCTCGTGCTCCTTCAGCAGCCGGGCCGCCCCCAGCAGCATGGCCGTGTGCACATCGTGCCCGCAGGTGTGGGCCGCGTCGCCTGTGGCCGCGAACTCCAGGCCGGACTCCTCTTTCATCGGCAGCGCGTCCATATCCGCCCGCAGCAGCACGGTTTTTCCGCCCTGCTTGCCCACGGTGGCCACGATGCCCGCTCCGCTCATCCGCCGGGGTTCATAGCCCATCTCCTTCAGTTTTTCCTCCACAAATGCGCACGTCTGCCGCAGCTCAAAGCCCACCTCGGCATGGCAGTGCAGCCACCGGCGGTTTTCCACCAGTTCCGCCTGCGTCTCCTTCGCGCGCTGTAACAGTTCATTCATTGTGAATCTGCCTCCCTGCGAATCTGTTTCCTTTGCTCCTCCGCCAAAAACTTTTTACGGAAAGGGTTGTTTTTTTGAAAATTGAGTGACAGAATCAGCTCATCGAATGTATTCCATGAACATATTCTACAAAGCATTTTCAGCCCTGTCAACCGCCTTTTCGCGTTTATGCGCAGCGTTTGCCGCGGCATTTCGCGGAGGGGCACCAGTTTCCACCGATCGAAAGGAGCAATTTTTGTGGAAAAGCGGAAAACACAGTTTCGTATGCCCGCCGCGTTCACGGTGCTGATCCTGCTCACCATCGTGGTGGCCATCATTACCCAGTTCATCCCGGCCATCACGCCGGCCAAGGTGTCCGACGTGGTCATGGCCCCCATCGACGGCTTTGCCAGCGCCCTGGGCGTATCCCTGTTCGTGCTGGTGCTGGGCGGCTTTCTGGGCGTTGTGATGAAGACCGGCTCGCTGAACGCCGGCATCACCGCCGTTGTGAAGAAGCTGAACGGCAAGGAGACCTGGATGATCCCCATCCTGATGTTCCTCATCAGCGTGGGCGGCACCACCTACGGGATGTTTGAGGAGACCATCGCCTTTTATGCCCTGGTCACCTCCACCATGGTGGCGGCCGGCTTCGACCCGCTGATCGCCGCCTCCACCATCCTGCTGGGCTCCACGGCGGGCACCCTGGGCGCCACGGTGAACCCCTTCAGCGTCTCCGCCAGCGTGGACGCGCTGAACTCGGTGGGCATCGAGTCCAACCAGACCATCATCATCCTGGCGGGCTGTGTCTCCTGGATCGTGTGCTACCTCATCGGCGCCGTTTTTGTGGTGCGCTACGCCAACAAAGTCAAGGCGGACAGAAAAGCGTCCCTTCTGACCGAGGACGAGTGGGCCTCGGTGGAAAAGGAGTACAGCGGCGACAAACAGCCGGACGCCTCCGCCGATTTCACCCTGCGGCAGAAGGTGGTGCTGGTGCTCTTCGGCATCTCCTTTGTGGTGATAATCGTGGGCATGATCCCCTGGAACTCCTTCGACATCCACCTGTTCGACCACACCAGCTTTTTGACCGGCGTCAACCTGGGCGACTGGTACTTCAGCGAGCTGACCGCCTGGTTCCTGGTGATGGCCATCGTGATCGGCCTGGTATACGGCCTGAAGGAGCGGGAGATCGTGAACTCCTTCCTGGGCGGCGCGGGCGATCTGATCGGCGTGGCGCTGGTGATCGCCGTCTCCCGGGGCGTCTCGGTCATCATGAGCAGCACCGGGCTGGACATGTACATTCTGGAAAAGGCCTTCGGCGCGCTGCAGGGCACCTCGTCCCTCCTGTTCACCGGCGTGTCCTACATCGTGTATCTGCTGCTGTCGGTGCTGATCCCCTCCTCCTCCGGCCTGGCCACCGTGTCCATGCCCATCATGGGCCCGCTGGCGCAGAACCTGGGCCTGGTGCCGGAGATCATGGTCTGTGTGCTCAGCGGCTCCTGCGCGCTGATCAACTGCATCAGCCCCACCAGCGGCACCCTGATGGGCGCCATCTCCATCTGCCGCGTGGAGTTTTCCACCTGGGTGCGATACATCTGGAAACCCCTGGCCGCCATGCTGGTGGTCCACATCGTGATCCTGTCCATCGGCATGGTGGTGCTGTGAGCGCCCCGCCGCGAAACCAAACCGCAGCCGCCTCCCCGCCGGGGAGGCGGCTGTTTTTTCGCCTTCCGCCCTTTTCCCCTTTGCGGAAAAGAGGGCTGGCCAGAGCGCCAAGGATGGTGTACAATATCCATACCGGGCCGCCGGCGGCCCTATTCCCACGAAACGAGGAGAGCGAAATGGAACATCTGCTGGAGATCTGTGTGGACTCGCTGGAATCCGCCCTGGCGGCCCAGGAGGGCGGCGCCGACCGGCTGGAGCTGTGCGCCAACCTTCTGATCGGCGGCACCTCCCCCTCCCTGGGGCTGGTGCGCCAGGTGCTGCGGGAGGTAAGCATTCCGGTGAACGTGCTTTTGCGCCCCCGCTTCGGCGAGTTCTGCTTCACCCCCGCGGAAAAGGAGACGACCCTGTGGGAGGTGGAGCAGTGCCGCGCCCTGGGCGCGAACGGGGTGGTGCTGGGCGCCCTTTTGCCCGACGGCAGGCTGGACGGCCCCTTCCTGGCCGACTGCGTCGCCGCCTCCGCCGGCATGTGCCACACCCTCCACCGGGCCTTCGATCTGTGCCGCGACCCCTTTGAGGGGCTGGAAGACGCGATCGCCCTGGGGTTCGACACAATCCTCACCTCCGGCCAGCAGGCCAAAGCCCCTCAGGGCGCGGAACTGCTGCGGCAGCTGACGGCGCGCGCCGCCGGCCGCATCGCCATTCTGGCCGGCAGCGGCGTGGGGCCGGACAACCTGGCCCTGCTCGCCCGCGCCGGCGTGCGCCAGTTCCACTTTTCCGCCAAGCGGGCCGTGCCCAGCCCCATGCGCTTTCGCCGGGAAGGGGTGCCCATGGGCCTGCCGGTGGCGGACGAGTACCTGCGGGAATACGCCGACGCCGCCCTGGTGCGGCGGGCAAAGCGGATTTTGCAGGACATGTAGCGGTTTTTCGGGGATTTTCAATCCGCAAAACAAACAAATTATTGTGTTTGTATTTGTGCATTTGGCAGAATCACCGTATTTTTTGCCGGAATTGTTGACAATCTTTGAACCGATTGATAAGCTTAGGGTGTTAAGTGTTGGGTTGTTACTGTTCGGCAGGCAAGACCATATTCAAAACTTTTCCATGGAAATTCCATTGATGGAACGGTTTTGAATGTGGTCTTTTTTGTTTCTGCCAGCGAGGTCGATTGTATGCAGGTATTGAAATGCATCAACAATAACGTTGTGTCCTGCCGCGACGAAAACGGCCGGGAGTGGATCGCCATGGGGCGGGGCCTGGGGTTTGCGCTGCGGGCCGGGGACGAACTGGACGACACCAAGGTAGAAAAGCGGTTCCGGATGGAAACGCCGGACGACGCCCGCCGCCTGACCGACCTGTTCTCCACCCTGCCCGCCCAGCAGATCGAACTTTGCAGCGTGATCGTGGACCGGGCCACCCAGGACCTTGGCCGCAAGCTCAGCCCCAGTGTGTACCTCACCCTGACCGACCACATCTGCTTTGCCATCGACCGGCTGCGCAGCGGCACCACCTTTCAGAACACGCTGCTGGCGGAGGTGCGCACCTTCTATCCCCGGGAGTACACGGTGGGCAAGTACGCGCTGGAACTGCTGGCGCGGGAGCTGGACGTCCACTTCCCCGACGACGAGGCCGCCAGCATCGCGCTGCATCTGGTGAACGCGGAATACGAAAACTCCATCAGCGACACGCTGCGCATCACCCAGACCCTCCACGACATCCTCACCACGCTGGAGGGCTGGCCCCATCTGCGGCTGGACACCGAAAGCCGGTTCTACGACGAGTTCACCGTGCAGCTGAAATTCCTGGTGCTGCGGGCCTTCGCGGGCGACATCCCGCCCCGGGGCGACGAGCGGTTCGTGGCGTCGGTGCGGCAGTGCTATCCGGACGAATTCCGCTGCGCGCAGCAGATCGTGGAAGGCCTGGAGCGGCGCACCCGGAACACCCTCGCCCCCGAGGAGCAGGCCTATCTGGCGGCCATCCTGCACCGCACCTGCCGGCTGGTCTGAGCCGGCAGCCCCCACAGCCATCCCCCATGCGGGAACGAAGATACAGCCAAGGGCACAACGGAAAGGAACGAAACACACAATGGGTATTTTTGGCAAGCTGTTTGCAAAGAAGTCCGCCGAGATCGGGCTGGGCGCGCCGGTGGCCGGGCAGGCCGTGCCGCTGAGCGAGGTGAGCGACCCCACCTTCGGGGAGGAGATCCTGGGCAAGGGCGTGGCCATCCGCCCCGCCTCCGACCGGGTGGTGGCCCCCTGCGACGCCACGGTGGACCTGATGTTCGACACCGGCCACGCGGTGAGCCTGAAGGCCGACTGCGGCGCCGAGGTGCTGATCCATGTGGGCCTTGAGACGGTCTCGCTGGAGGGCAAGCACTTCACCGTGCACGCAAAAAACGGCGATCATGTGAGCGCCGGCCAGCTGCTGATCGAGTTCGACCGGGAGGCCATCGCCGCCGCCGGGTTCGACACCATCACCCCCATGGTCATCTGCAACACCGCCGATTACGCCGCGGTGAACGCCCATCCGGCCGCCGAGGTCAAGGAGGGCGACGTGGTGCTGACCCTGGTAAAACAGTAACGCGCGCCCGGCGCGGGGGGGGAAAACGAGTATGCAACAGGGAACCGGCAGGCCGGTGTTCTCCGGCGTGGCCATCGGGCCCGCCTACGTCTACCGCCGCGAGCAGCGGGAGCTGCCCGGCGCCTGCGGCGACGCCGCCGCGGAACAGAAAAAATTCGACGCCGCCCGTGAGACGGCCCGCGCCCAGCTCACCGGGCTGTTCGAAAAGACCCGCCGGGAGATCGGCGAGGAACAGGCCATGATCCTGGACGTGCAGATCATGATGCTGGACGACATGGACTATCTGGACGGCGTGCGGGACATGATCGCCGGCGGCGCCAGCGCCGCCCAGGCGGCCCGGGAGACCGGCGACGCCTTCAGCGCCGCCTTCGCCGCGCTGGAGGACCCCTATATGCAGGCCCGGGCGGTGGACATCCGGGATATGGCCGAGCGCATCGTGACCATCCTCTGCGGCGGCAAGAGCGGCTTTTCCATGACCGCGCCCGGCATCCTGGTGGCGGAGGACCTGACCCCCAGCGAGACGGTGCAGCTGCCCAAGGACAAGATCCTGGCCTTCATCACCCGGCAGGGGTCCTCCAACAGCCACATCGCCATCCTGGCGCGCATCATGAACATCCCCTCCCTGGTGCAGGCGCAGATCGCCCTGGACCCGGAACTGGAGGGCAAGCAGATGATCGTGGACGGCTTCGAAGGCCGCTACTATGTGGAGCCGGACGAGGCGACCCTGGCGGCCATGACCCAAAAGCGGGACGAGGCCCAGGCCTACCGCCTGCGGCTGGAGGCCTACCGGGGGGTGCCCACCGTCTCGGTCGGCGGCCGGCGCATCAAGCTGCTGGCCAACATCGGCAGCCCGGAGGATGTGAAGACCGCCCTGGACTGCGACGCCGAGGGCGTGGGCCTGCTGCGCAGCGAGTTCATGTATCTGGGGCGCAGCAGCTTTCCCACCGAGGAGGAGCTGTTCGAGGGATACCGCAGCGTGGTGGAGCAGCTGGCCGGGCGGCCGCTGGTCATCCGCACGCTGGACATCGGCGCGGATAAACAGGTGGACTACTTCGGGCTGGAAAAGGAGGAGAACCCGGCGCTGGGCTACCGCGGCATCCGCATCTGCCTGACCCGGGAGGACATCTTCCGCCCCCAGATGCGGGCCATCTACCGGGCCAGCGCCTTCGGCCCGCTGAGCGTGATGTTCCCCATGATCATCTCGGTGGAGGAAGTCCGCCGCATCAAGGCCTTCTGCGGCAAGATACAGGCGGAGCTCGCCGCCGAGGGGGTGCCCTTCGGCGAGGTGGAACTGGGCATCATGATCGAGACCCCCGCCGCCGCCATCATGAGCCGGGAACTGGCCAAAGAGGTGCAGTTCTTCAGCGTGGGCACCAACGACCTGACCCAGTACACCCTGGCCATCGACCGGCAGAACGCCAAGCTGGACGAATTTTACGACGCGCACCACCCGGCGGTGCTGGCGCTGCTGCAGACCATCGTGGACAACGCCCACGCCGAAGGCATCTGGGCGGGCATCTGCGGCGAACTGGGCGCGGACATCTCCCTCACCGAGACCTTCCTGCGGATGGGCTACGATGAGCTTTCCGTCTCCCCCAGCCGGGTGCTGGAACTGCGCAAGAAAGTTTGCGAAAGCGAGGTATAAACCATGAAAGAGATCAAATATGTCATCACCGACGCGATGGGGCTGCACGCCCGCCCCGCCGGCCTGCTGGTGAAGGAGGCCGCGCGGCACGCCTGCGCCGTGACGGTGGGCGTCAACGGCGCCTCGGTGGACGCCAAGCGCATTCTGGGCGTGATGAAGCTGGCCGCCAAACAGGGCATGGAGCTCACCCTCACCTTTGACGGCCCCGACGAGGACGCGGCCGCCGCGTCCATGGCCGAGTTTTTGAAGGCCAATCTCTGATCCGCGGCAAAGAGGGACGGCTGTGGGCCGGCCGCCCCCTGCTGATATTCTGAACCGGCGGCAAAACGCCCCGGTTCGACGACAGTGTTAGGAGGATATTACTTATGATGCGTTTTCTGCAACGTCTGGGCAAATCCCTGATGCTGCCTGTGGCCTGCCTGCCGATCGGCGGCGTGCTGATGGGCATCGGTTACTGGATCGACCCCTCCGGATGGGGCGCCAACAGCATGATCGCCATGCTGCTTATCAAGGCCGGCGGTATCCTGATCGACAACATGGCGATCCTGTTCGCCCTGGGCGTGGCCATCGGCATGTCCAAGGACCAGGAGGGCACCTCCGCCCTGGCCGCCATCATCTCCTGGCTGACCGTGCAGACCATGCTCAGCCCCGCTGTGGTGGCCTCCATCATGGGCGTTGACGCTGCCGCGGTGCCCGCCGCGTTCAGCAAGATCAACACCCAGTTCATCGGCATCCTGTGCGGCCTGATCGCCGCCGGCTGCTACAACCGGTTCTACAAGACCAACATGCCGGACTTTTTGGGCTTCTTCGCGGGTCGCCGCTTCGTGCCCATCATGACCGTCATCTTCACCCTGATCGCCTGCATCCCCCTGTACTTCCTGTGGCCCGTCATCTACAGCTTCCTGGTGTGGGTCGGCGAGAGCATCATGGGCCTGGGCGCCATCGGCGCGGGCATCTACGGCTTCCTGAACCGCCTGCTCATCCCCATCGGCATGCACCACGCCCTGAACAGCGTGTTCTGGTTCGACGTGGCCAACATCTACGACATCGGCAAGTTCTGGGGCACCGTGGACGGCGGCGTGCTGGGTGTGACCGGCATGTACCAGGCCGGCTTCTTCCCCGTGATGATGTTCGGCCTGCCCGGCGCGGCCCTGGCGATGTACCACACCGCCAAGACCAACCGCAAGAAGATCACCGCCGGTATCCTGCTGTCTGTGTCTCTGTGCTCCTTCCTCACCGGCGTCACCGAGCCCATGGAGTTCTCCTTCATGTTCCTGGCTCCCGTCCTGTATGTGATCCACGCCATCCTCACCGGCCTGTCGGTGGGCATCGTGGCCGCGCTGCCCATCCGCGCGGGCTTCCAGTTCAGCGCCGGCTTCATCGACTGGGTGCTGAGCTTCAAGGCTCCCTTCGCCCAGAATCCCTGGCTGCTGATCCCCATCGGCCTGGTGTTCTTCGTGCTGTACTATGTGATCTTCCGCGTCGTCATCACCGTGATGGACCTGAAGACCCCCGGCCGTGAGGACGACGACGCCGAGGCCGAGATGAAGATCGAACTGGGCAGCGACAACTACGCCGCCATGGCCAAGGCCATCCTGGAGGGCGTGGGCGGTGCCGAGAACGTGACCAGCGTGGACAACTGCATCACCCGTCTGCGCCTGGAAGTGAAGGACCGCCTGCTGGTGGACGAAAAGAAGATCAAGGCCTCCGGCGCCGCCGGTGTTGTCCGTCCGGGCAAGACCAGCGTGCAGGTCATCATCGGGCCCAAGGTCCAGTTCGTCGCCGACGAGTTCAAGAAACTGGTCCGCTGATCCCCCGCATTTTCCCCGCACCTTCCCGCGGCGCCTGGGCCCACAAGGCGCCGCGTCCAGCGACAAAGACCAAAAACGGAGGGCCGCCCCTTTGGGGCGGCCCTCCGTTTTTCCTTGTTCGCCGCGGCGGCTCAGCCGTTCGCCTCGTCCACGCAGACCAGGCCGTTCTCCTTCACGGTGACGGTCATGCCGTCTTGCACAAAGTTCAAAAACGCCTCGCCCAGGCAGTCGATGACCGGCATTTGGGCGTTGTCCAGCCAGACGGCGGCCAGCACCGAGCCGGCGGCGGCCAGCGAGTCGATGGGCTCGGAGAACAAAAGGCACGCCGGCTGCCGGCCCATGGAGCAGGCGCAGTAGAGCACCAGCCCGCCGGTGGTGGAGCCGATGGTGCGGGGCAGGCACAGGGCCTTGCCCGCCATGGGCTTGCCGTAGAGGTCGGGGTTGTTCTGGTCGCCGCAGGTGGCGGCCTTGTCGCCGAACTGCAGCGCCTTCTGGAAGGAGGCCAGGGTGTTCAGCCCCCCATGGGAGACAAGGGCGGGTGCGCTCACACAGCCGGGGGCGACCACGCGTCCGTGGAATTCCTTCATTTGCGGCCCTCTCCTTTCGTGATGATCTCCAGAATTTCCGCCTCGGTGTAGTAGCGGGCGGTGGTGTAGGTGCGCAGCTTGTTGGAGCAGGTGATCACCGGCATGGGCGCGCACAGGGGGTTGTTCATGTACATCAGCGGGCAGATGCAGGAGAGGACGGCCCCGGTGGCCGCCAGCCGACGGCCGTACTCCGTGGCCTCAAAGGCCGCCTTCACGCCGGGGGCGGTGGTGAACACGGTGGGCACCGCCAGTTTTTTGCGGCCGGCGGCTCCCAGCCCCTCTTCCAGCGCCGCCGTCCAGTCCTTCAGCTGCCGCAGGCTCAGATGGGGGCAGCCCACAAAGCACAGCTTCGGCTTGGCGGCGGGGTTTTTCCACACCAGCGGATAGCCCTCCCTCACCCGCCGCAGTTCCGCGTCGTCGATGACGTACTCCTTCGCGCCGGGGGCGATGAGGGCCCTGCCCTGCTCTTTGGCCTCGGGGGTGAGGCCGTCGATGTGGTAGAGGCCCACCGCGCCGTTGGAGGCGGTGGCCGCACCGAAGTCCTTCAGATAGGCGCAGGCTTCGTCGTCCAGTTCATTGCCCAGCCAGCGGTCCAGCCCCACCACATAGGGCACGTCCTCCATCACCTTCATGCCGATGGCGGAGCCCAGCAGCTGCGCCTCGGGCTTTTGGGCGGTCTCCACCTTCACCACCCAGGTGGCCTTGCGGCCCTCGTCGGTGAGCAGGCCGAAATAGGGCACGAAGCCCGCGATGGAGCCCATCAGGTCCATGATGCCGGAGTTGCGGTTGCACCGGGCCCCCAGCACCGAGTTTGCGTAGACCACCGCCGAGGACTCGGCCCAGCTGAGCACCTGCCCCTTTTCGGGGCGGTTACCCTGTTCGTCCAGATAGCAGGCGCAGCTGAAGGCGTCCTCGTCCTTCAGGCCCAGGGCCTTCAGCTGGCCCTCGTAGAAGTCCTGCCGGCTGTACATGAACTTCTTGAAGACCAGATTCTGCAAAAAGTTCGCGGGCACCTTGGGGTCCAGGGGCCGGGGGTCCGCCGAGAACTTCTGGCCGGACACCACCCCCGCCGCGATCAGCTGGTCCATCAGGTCGTAGACCGGGCCCAGGGCCTTGAGGCCGAAGGAGGTGACCAGATGGTTGTAGCGGCTGGTGACGGGCACCAGCTTTTCCGCGCCGAAAATTTCGCCGTACATGACCAGGGTCTTCATCACCTTGGCCATGGCCGCGCCCTTTGCCCCGTTCAGCAGGGCCTGCTGTTCCTGTGTCAGTTTCATTTTTCCGCCTCCCTCACAGCTTCATGGCCACATCCCAGGCCCGCCAGATCACGGTGCGCAGGTTGCCCACCCTGGCGGCGTCGCCCACCAGGTGCACATGCCGGCCCCCGGCCGCCAGCGGCGCCGGGCGGTAGCCCACTGACAGGATGACGGAATCCGCCCAGATGTCCTGCTTTTGGCCGTCTTTTCCGGTGATGGTCACGCCGTTTTCCCGAATTTCGGCCACGGCGCTCTCCAGATGCACCGGCACCTTGTTGGTGCGGAAGAAGTCCCGCAGATAGCTGGCGTTGGCAAGGCACACCCCGGCCACGGCGATCAGGTCGTTCTTCTGCTCCACGATCACCGGCTCCTTGCCCTGGAGATAGAGATCATAGGCGATCTCGCAGCCGGTGAGGCCGCCGCCCACGATCACCACCTTCTGCCCCACGGCCCTGCGGCCCAGCAGGTAGTCCACCGCCTCCACCGCCTTGTCCGCGCCGGGCACCGGCAGCTTCACCGGCACCGCGCCGGTGGCCACCACCACCTCGTCGGCGTTCAGGGCGGCGATATCCTTCACTTCGGTGTTGAGCCGGACGGTGAGGCCGGGGCAGTTGGCCACCTCCCGGGCGTACCAGGCCAGCAGCTGCCGGTCCTTCTCCTTGAAGGAGGGGGCGGCGGCGGCATTGAACACGCCGCCCAGCTTCCCGCTCTTTTCATAGAGGGTAACGCTGTGGCCCCGCTTTGCGCAGACCAGGGCGGCCTCCATGCCGCCGATGCCGCCGCCGATCACCGCGACGGCTTTGGGGCGGGCGGCGGGCTCGATGCGGTATTTGCGGGACTGCATGGTGCGGGGGTCCAACGCGCAGCGGGCCATGCCCCGGGTGTCCGGCAGGGTCTGGGCGTTGGCGTGGCCCTTGAAGTGGGAGAGGTTGAAGCACCCGTTGTGGCAGCAGATGCAGGGGCGCATTTCCTCCAGCCGGTCTTCCAGGAGTTTGGTGACCCATTCCCCGTCCGCCAGGAACTGCCGGGCCACGCCCATGGCGTCGATGCGGCCCTCCTGGATGGCCCGGGCAGCCGTGTCCGGCTCCATGCGGCCGGCGCACACCACCGGGATGTCCACCACCTTTCGGATGGCGGCCACGTCCTCCAGGTTGCAGTTCAGCGGCATGTACATGGGCGGGTGGGACCAGTACCAGGAGTCGTAGGTGCCGTTGTCGGCGTCCAGCATATCGTAGCCCGCGTCCTGCAGATAGCGGGCGGCCCGCAGGCTCTCCTCCCTGTCCCGGCCGATCTCGGCGTACTCCTCGCCGGGCAGCGCGCCGTAGCAGAAATCCTTCACCTTGGAGATGGCGCTGTAGCGCAGGGAGACGGGATAGTCCGCCCCGCAGGCCGCCTTGATGGCCTTGAGGATGTCCACCGCGAAGCGGTAGCGGTTTTCAAAGCTGCCGCCGTAGCCGTCGGTGCGGTGGTTGGTGTACTTCAGGGCGAACTGGTCCAGCAGGTAGCCCTCGTGCACCGCATGCACCTCCACGCCGTCCACCCCGGCCTCCTTGCAGAGGACCGCCGTTTTGGCAAAGGCCGCCACGATCTCCTGGATCTGAGCCACGGTCATCTGGGGGCAGGTGACCCCCTCCGCCCAGCGGGAGGGCAGCGGGCTGGGGCTGGCCAGCTGGTAGTCGGTGTCCAGGATGGGCTTGGCCAGCACCTTCAGAACCGGGTTTTTATGGATGGGCAGCACCTCGTCGGAGATGCCCCAGGCCCGGCCCATGCCGGCGGTGAGCTGCACGAACAGCTTCGCGCCGGTGGCGTGGATCTCCTCCATGTAGTCCTTCAGCTGGCGGAACATCTTCCGGTTCCGGTAGAGCCAGCGCCCGCCCAGGGTGTCCCGGATGGGGGCGATGCCGGGGATGATGAGGCCCACGTTGTTCCTCGCCCGCTCCAGAAAGAAGTTGGCCGCCTCCCTGTCAAAGTGGTTGGGCTCCATCCAGCCGAAGAGGGAGGTGCCCCCCATGGGGCACAGCACGATGCGGTTTTTGATCTCCACATTGCCGATCTTCCAGGGCGTGAACAGGGCTTCATAGCGTTCGTTCATTCTGCTCTCTCCTTTTTATCCCGCCGGCGAGCAGGTGAAACCGGCCCTTTCCCCGGGCGCCTCCGGCGCGTGGCCCCGCGCCGGCGCGAAAAAGGCGCCTTGGGCCTTTTTCATGCTACCCGGTTCCACCCTCACAGCGGGTTTTCTCCTTGGAACCGTTTATTCGGGGATGCCCTCCTCGGCGAGCACCCGGAGGTTCCGGATGATGGAATCCAGCGCGCCGTAAAAAACCTGCCGCGTCTCGTCGGTCAGATCCCGGCCGGCCAGTTCCACCGCGCGGCTGGCCCGCCGGCACACCTGCTCCGCCGCCTGCCTCCCCTCCTGCGTCAGGCGGATCACCCCGCCATAGCCGCTCTTGTGCTTGCCCTCCTTGTACACCAGGCCCTTTTCCTCCAGGATGGCCAGCATCCGGGACGCGTCGGACTTATCCTTCATGCACAGCTCGCACAACTCGGGGACCGTGATCCCCTGCGGGCTGCGGTAGATGGCGGTGAGATAGGTGGCGTGCGCGCCTTTCAGGCCATAGGCCTTCATCTCCTCGCCGGCCAGCCTGTGCCAGCAGCGCGAGATCTCGGCGATCGCCGCGCTGAACCGCTCGAACCGCTCCACCATAGGACAGCCCCTCCCGATTTTAATAAATTGTAAATTCAACTTTTACAGTATAGCGGCAAAAAGTTGAGTTGTCAACTTTACTTTTGGCAGCTTTTCCCTCCCCGCCGGCGGGGCTCCGGGCCCCGAAAAGCGCCTGTACGGGGCGGCGCGGCCCTTTTCGGCCCACAGCACGGTTATCCATCTGCCCGAAGCAGACGATATATAAAACAGATACCGCATCGCCGCCCGCCGCGCCGGCGGCGATGCCCGACCGGCAAAAGGCGTGGGAAAGGAGCATTCATCATGTCATTGACTGTCACAAACGGCGGGCGGGTCGTCAGCGCCGCAAAGCGCAGCAAACAGGCCATGGCCGCGAAGGCGCCGCCGCAGAAGGGCCCGGCGGCGCGGGTCACGGACCGGCTGGAGTGGTCCTCCGGCCCGGTCCTCGACCCGGAGAAGAAGGCCCTGCTGGAACTGCTGCGGCCCAAACAGAAAGAGGAAAAATCCTCCATCCAGTCGATGAGCGAGTTTTTGTCCGAACAGGCGCGGGTGCGGCGGCTGTGCGCCCGGATCGCCGCCCGCATCCGGGCGGGAGACCGGGTGCCGATGAAGGACCGCCGCTATCTGAAGGCCCGTGACCCGCTGCAATACGCGATGGCGACCCTGATGCAAAAGCCGAACGACGACCCCAAGCGCCGGGGAACACTGCTGAAAGCCGGGGACACGCCGCGTCCGGAGACGTCCGCCCCGGCGGCCCCCGCCGAGGCGCCGGCCGCGCCGGCGTGCGCCGGAAGCGTGTCGGCGCACGCCTGACCGGGGCGCGAAGAGAGAGAAAAGCCGCAGGTTTCCCTGCGGCTTTTTGTTGTTTCCGGACATGGGCGCCGCCCGGCCCGCGATCACATACGCTGCATCCGCTCCTGTTCAAACTGCCTGCGGTACAGGTCGCGGTAATACCCCTTTTTGCGGATTAATTCGTCGTGGGTGCCCTGTTCCACGATCGCGCCGTCCCGCACCACCAGGATGAGGTCGGCGCGGCGGATGGTGGACAGGCGGTGGGCGATCAGGAAGGAGGTGCGCCCCTTGAGAAGCACCTCCGTCGCGTCCTGGATGAGGCGCTCCGTCCGGGTGTCGATGGAACTGGTGGCCTCGTCCAGCACAAAGATGCGGGGGTCGGCCAGCACCGCGCGGGCAAAGGAGATCAGCTGCTTTTCGCCGGTGGAGAGGCGGTCGCCCCCCTCGCCCACATCGCTCTGGTAACCCTTTTCCAGCTTCATGGCCACCTGATCCGCCGAGACGGCCCTGGCCGCCGCCATGACCTCTTCGTCGGTGGCGTCCAGACGGCCGTAGCGGATGTTCTCCATCACCGTGCCGGAGAACAGGTGCGGGCTTTGCAGCACATAGCCGATGCTGCTGTGCAGCCACAGCTGGCTGCGCTCGCGGTAATCCCTGCCGTCGATGAGCACCTGGCCGGAGGTGGGTTCAAAGAAGCGGCAGGCCAGGTTGACCAGCGTGCTCTTGCCCGCCCCCGTCTCGCCCACGATGGCGATGGTGGACCCGGCGGGGATCTTCAGGTTGAAGTGGGAAAGGACGTCCTCGCCGCCGTCGGGGTAGCGAAAGGAGACGTCCCGGAACTCGATGTCCCCGCGGATGGGCTCCCAGTTCTCCCGCCGGGGCAGGAAGACCGTGCCGTATTTCTCGATCACCGCGGGCGTGTCGGTGATGAGCGGCTGCTGCTCCAGCAGGCCCATCACCCGCTCGATGTTGGCCTGCAGCGAGAGGAGATCGGCGATGTTGCGGGCGATCTGCTGGATGGGTTCGAAGATGCCCACCGCGTAGGATGTGAACGCCGACAGCGTCCCGATCAGCAGCAGATGTTCCAGGGCCAGCGCGCCGCCCCGGGCGAGGACGATGGCCGTTGTCAGCGAGCTGAAAAACATCACCAGCGGGATGTAGACGGCCGAGAGCCGCGCCGCCCGCACCGACGACAGGCGCATATCCTGGGTGACCGCCTGAAAGTCGCGGTCGTTCTGCGCCTCGATGACCAGCGTTTTGGAGGTGCGCGCCCCCATGATGCCCTCGTTGTAGGCGCTTGTGATGCGGGAGTTCATCTTGCGCACCCGGCGGTTCCAGCGCAGGATCCTGTCCTGGAACCACACCGTCAGCAGGGACATCACCGGCACGATGAGCACCACCGCCGCCGCGAGCCCCGGGTGCAGGAGGAACATGATCACGAACACCCCCAGAACGTAGAAGACGGCCCACAGGATGTCGAAGGCGTTCCACGCCACCATGCTGGCGATGCGATTGGTGTCGCTCATGATGCGGGAGAGCAGATAGCCCACCGGCGTGACATTGTAGTACGACAGCGAGAGGGTCTGCAGATGCACGAAACACGCGCGCTTCATGTCGCGGCCCAGCTGCATCTCAATGCGCATCGAGCGGCGGGTGAACAGGATGACCGCCAGCGCCTGCAGGCCGATGACGCAGCCGTAGAAGAGGGCGAAGCCCGGCAGGCCGGACACGTCCCCCGTCTTGATGAACTCGTCGATGGCGTACCGCTGGAACAGGGGCAGGGCGATGTCGATGGCCGCGCACACCACGTTCAGCGCGATCACCGCGGCCACCAGGCCGCGGTAGGGCCGCAGAAACGGCAGCAGTTTTTTCCACGAGCGGATGTCAAAGGACTTTGTATAGTCCTGCTCGTCATACCCCATGGCTTTCCCCTCCTTCCGGGGCGAACAGCAGATCCCGGTCCTCCCCGGTCATCTGCAGGTCGTAAATTTCGCGGTAAAGGCCGTGCCGCTCCATCAGCTGCTCATGGCTGCCGATCTCCGCCACCCGCCCCTCCTGCAGCACAAGGATCAGGTCGGCCTGCATGAGCGTGGTGATGCGGTGGGAGATGAGGATCACCGTGGCGGTGCCCTTGGCCCGGTGCAGCGACGCCCGGATGGCCGCGTCGGTCTCGGCGTCCACGGCGGAGAGGGAGTCGTCAAAGATCAGGACGGGCGCGTCCCCCATCAGGGTGCGGGCGATGGCCACCCGCTGCTTCTGCCCGCCCGAGAGGGTCACGCCCCGCTCACCCACGATGGTGTCGTACCCCTGGGCAAAGGAGAGGATGGCGTCGTCCACATGGGCCGTGCCCGCGTGGCGGCGCACCTCCTCCATGGTCGCGCCGGGGCGCACGGCGGCAATGTTCTCCCGGATGCTGCGGGAGAACAGGAACGGCTCCTGCAGCACGATGCCGATGTTCCGCCGCAGGTACGGGCGGCTGATCCGGGCGATGTCCACGCCGCCGATGGTGATGCGCCCGCCCTCCGGCGGGAGATCGTAGAGGCGGTCCAGCAGGTGCATCATGGTGGATTTGCCGCTGCCCGTCGCCCCCAGCACCGCGAAGGTCTTGCCGGCAGGGATGGTGAAACTCACGTCCCGCAGCACCGGCTGCCCGCCGTAGGCAAACGACACATGGTGGAAAACGATGTCCCGGTCCATGGGCGGCGTCAGGGCGTTTTCCGGCTCCCGCTCCGGCTCAGCGTCAAGGATATAGGCCAGGCGCTCGATGGAAACCCCCGCCTTGCTCATCTCCGAGAGGATCCGGCCCAGGCTGCGCACCGGCCACACGAGCGACTGGTTGTAGGACACGAAGGCCAGAAATTCCCCCAGGGTGATCGCCCCGTCCACCGCCTGCAGCACGCCCACCGAGATGACCGTGAGGATCTGCAGGCCGGTGATGAGATCGCCCACGCCCCAGTAGGCGCTCAGCAGCCGCCCGAGGCGGATCCACAGCGACGCGAACCGCTCGTTCTTTTTGTCAAAGCGCTCCACCTCGAACGCTTCCCGGCCGAAGGCCCGCACCACCCGCACGCCGGCAAGGTTTTCCTGCACCAGCGCGGAGAGCTCGCCCTCCGCCTCGTCCGCCGTGAGAAACCGCCGGGCGATGCGGGAGTAGAAAAAGGCCGAATACAGCAGGATCACCGGCAAAAAGCCGGCGGCGATCAGGGTCATCCCGCCGTTCATCGACAGCATCACCGCCAGCGAAAAGGCCACCAGCAGGGCGATGCGGAACACCTCCAGCAGCTGATTGGTCACAAAGTTGCGCACCACCTCCACGTCCGAGGTGCAGCGCTGGATGATCTCCCCGGTGCTGTGGCGCACATGCCACGCATAGGGCAGCCGCTGGATGTGCCGGAACAGCTCGTCCCGCAGCGACTTGACAAAGTTCTCGGAGCCGTTTGCCGTGCCCATGCGGCTGCCGTAGGTGCACAGGCCCGAGAGCACCGCCACCACGAGCACGATGCCCGCCGCCGCCAGCAGCTGCGTCATGGGGTCGGCCGCGAGGAGCGGCCCCGGCGCCAGCGCCTGCACCGCGGCGGGGAAGGGTTCCCCGCCCAGGATGGAGTCCACCGCCACCCGCACCACCTGCGGCGTGAGCAGGCCGAGCGCGGTGTTCCCCACCGAAAACGCCAGCGTGAGCGCAAAGATCCAGAGATACGGCCGCAAAAAACGCCAGATCAGCGCCCGTTTCGATCGCTTCAAACGATTCCCCTCCTTTTACAAACAAAAAAACCTCCGGCGCAAAGCCGGAAGCGTGGAATGCATCGCACGAACGTCTGCCCGTCACAACAGGCAGAGAGGGGGTGCGGACAGTTCTTCCCGTCGGCTCAGCGAAACCGTGTGATTGGTGAACCCCTTGTTGGTCATTCTGCCCGCCTCCTTTCAGCTGTGCGTCATATTTGTGTAGTATCCAGCAAAAGTCAATATACCCTGTTCGGTCTGTCTTGTCAAGAGGAACGCCGGCACCCGGGGCGTGCGGCGCCGGATTTCGTCGCTTCGCCGAATTTTCGCCGGGGTTTTATCGCAAAGTAACCACTTGTTCCGGGCATCCGCTCCCGTTGCCGCCCCGCGGCGCTCTGCGTCGCTTTTCTTCGTCACGGGCGAATGCTCTCCCGTTCACCGCACAGCGGCATCAGTCCGCGGAAGCTCCGTAACCGCTTTTGTAGCCCGACGACCAGTGCACCGCGTACCCCTTGAACGCGGCGGTGCCAAATTCATATTGTGCGGGAAAGCGCCCGGCGGAACGATTTGAATTCATCGGTTTTCCGGCCTGCGCGTCCGCCGCGCCCGCGGCAAAGCCCGCTGTATAGCCCTCTTCCGCGCCCATCCCGTATTGGATGTGCCGGACGGCCAGGAATGTGCTGCCCAAAACGAGAAGGCACACGAACACGGCCAAGGCCGCGCTTACCGCCCTGCGCCATCCCCGCCGGGGCCCGGGCCGCCCACCCGCGGCCTTGCGTTCCACGAGCCATCCCACAGCGGCGATCGTGTACACGGTCGCCAGGTAAAACACCCACCCGTTGTTGTATCCGACGGGGGAGCGCTGCATGGCCGACACTCCCGCAACATTGGCCACGGCTATGGCCGCGACCGTGCCGAGAAACAGGCAGACGCCGGTGATTTTCCTGTCCAGAAGGACCGCCGCCGCCGTGAGGGCGCAGGTGACCGGCAGAACATGCCAGGCCTGCATCCAATGCCACACACAGTTTTTGACGCCCGCCATGTAAAAGAGGAACCGGCACACGGCATACACCGCCGCGTAGGCCGCCGCGGTGACGGCAAGCTCTTTCCCCTTCTGGAACGCCCTCTTTCTCATTTCCCCGCGGGTCCGTTCCTCTTCCAGTTTTCTGCGCGCGTATTCTTCCAGCGCCGGCATCTCGCGCTGTTTTGCGTCCACCAATTCCTCCAGCGGGACCCCAAACATCCCCGAAAGCTTCAGAAGGTTGTCCGTGCTGGGAACGCTCCGGCCGCTTTCCCACTTGGCCACCGCCTGCCTGCTTACGGCAAGGGCAGACGCAACGACCTCCTGCGTCAGGCCCCTTTCCTTTCGCAGCTCCTTGATTTTTTCTCCGATGGTCATCGCACCCGCCCCCTTTTCCTGACTCCATTATAAAAAAAGGGGGATGTTTTTGTCCATCAACTATCCCGTAAACGATCGGTTGCGCCGGGGTGTGTGCCAAGCCGGCGATGCAAAAGTCCCCGGGCCGGAGGCCGCCTTTGCGGGTCACACGCCCGCAAAGGCGCAGAGCACCGCGATGACAATGGACGGCAGCATATTCGCGACTTTCAGTTTCCTCTCACACAGCAGATTGACGCCCACACAGAAGATCAGGATCGACCCGGTCAGGGACAGGTTGGAGAGCGCGGCCTCGGTCATCACCGGCTGAACGGCCCTGGCGAGCAGGGTGACCGTCCCCTGCAGAACACCCACGGGGATGGCCGCGAACACGCACCCCTTGCCCAGGGACGCGCTCATGACACAGATGATCACCATGTCCAGCACCGCCTTGAGCGCCAGGGTGGAATAGTCGCCGGAGATGCCGTCCTGAATGGCGCCGACAACGGCCATGGCGCCGATGCTCACGGTCAGGGAGGCGGTCACGAATCCGTCCACAAAGCGTTTTTCGCCGGCGTTTCCCGTCTTTTCCTTCAGCCACTTGCCGAACTGCTCGATCCGATGTTCCAGATCGATCCACTCGCCCAGCAGGGAGCCGACGGCATAGCTGATCACCATCATCATCGTCCCGCCGCTCTTCAGGCCGCCGGAGGTCACCGTCATCATCTCCTGCACCGCGCCGCTGATCCCCACGAAGATCACACAGACACCGATGGCCTGCATCAGCGTTTCCTGGTATCTGGCGCTGATCGCCCGGCTGAAAGCCAGGCCGATCAGGCCGCCCGCAACGATGGCCGCCACATTGATAATAGTCCCCAATCCGATCATACCTGTATCCTTTCCGCGGCAAAACACAAGGTCGTCCGCCGATCACTCACGGATACGAGTATACGCTTTTCCCGAAAAAATGACAAAAAAAGGCCCGGTCTTGTGCGACCGGGCCTTGGTGGTATGGGTGCCGGGAAAAGCGATCAGCGAAACCGGCGGCAGGGCCTGCCGGCATCCGCCGAAGCCCCCCGGCGCCTGCGCCGGCGGGGCCTTATGGAAGGGACGGGCTTACTCCTCGTACCGATTCCGGAAAAAGCGCCACAGTCCAAAGATCACCGACGGCACCACCAGGAGCACCCCGCCCAGGATGGGCAGCACCGGCAAAGAACCGCTTTGCCGGGATGTGTCGTCCTGCTGGGGCTGCTCGGGCTGCTGGACCGCCGGCTGGCTGGGCAGCCGGGTCTCGTCATAGCCGATGACGTACCTGGAAAAATGCGGGGTAACGAAAGTCACCTCGCCGGCGGCCTCGTCATAGCTGGTCTGGCAGGCGGTGGTGCCGCCCTCCTCGTCCAGGTACCACACCACGACCCCCTCCGCCTGCTGGCCCTGGGCCAGGGTGTGCGGAATGGTGATGGTGGCATTGCCCTGCCGGAAGTCGGAGATCACGGCACCATTGCACTGAAGGGTCAGTTCCACCACGGGGAACGCGCCGGCCGCGGCCGTCTGGGCCTCGTTCAGCGCGGCGGCTTCGACGGGGCTGACCACCAGCACCAGATCGCCCTCGGCCTGCTGGGCAACGGCCCCGAGGGCCTGGCTGTCAAAGGCGACCCGGGCCACCGGAGAGGCGATGGTCAGGGTGGCTTTCTCCTGCTGGGCCAGCGTGTCCAGGGCGGCCCCGGGCAGGGTCACCTGCAGGGCCCGGGCCCCCTGGGCGGCGGTGACTTCCAGTTCCACGGCGGGGGCCGCCTGGCCTTTCTTGGCACGCTCTGCCGCCTGGTCAACGATCCGGGCAAACTGCTCCTGGCTCAGGGCCACCACGGCGGTGCCATCCTTCAGGGACGCCTCCACCTGGGTGGGGCCTGCGGGAGCGGGAGCCGGCGTGGCGGTGGGCTTGGGGGTGGCGGCCGGCCGGGCCGTGGCCGCGGGCCTGGGGGTGGCCGTGGGCGCGGGGGGCACAGGGGTGGGCGCGGGCATTGCCGCGGGGGCATCGCCGGAGCCGGGCCGCGCGGAGACGGTCAGGGTGCCGGCGGCATTCTTGGTCAGCTGGTAGTTGCCCGCGCCGGCAAAGGTGGTGCTGTCCGCGTTGCTCCAGGTGATCGTGTAGGTGCCGGCGGTCTTCATGGCGTCCGCCAGGGCGATGCCGGTGCCGTCCGCTTTGGCGACGGTAAAGACGGGAGCCGCCGAGGGCGTCACGCTCTCACCGGCCACCAGGCCGGTGTAGGCCAGGGCCAGGGCGGGGGCGCTGTCCCCCGCATAAGCGGACAGACGGGGCGCCGCCACGGTCAGGGGTGCCTTGGCGATGGTGAACTCCAGCGCGATGCGGCCCACATACCGGGGATCGTTGTCCGGGATGGCAAAGATCACGGTGTAGGTCCCGGCGTTGACGGGCGCCCGGCCGTCGGGGGTGCTGTAGGTGACGGTGAATGCGCCGTCATAACCCGCGGCGGCGGGCTTTCCGGTGTAGCCCGCCTGGGCCGCGCCGTTGTAGCTGCCGTTCTGCGCGGTGACGCCGGCGATGGCAAGCGCCTGCTTATCCGAGCCAGTAAGGGTCACGGTGAGATTGTAGTCGTTGTAGTTGACGCCTCCGCTCACCGGCACGGTGACGGTGTAGGTCCGATCCTTCACGATGCCGCTGCCGCCCTCATAAAACAGGGTGTTGCCGGCGATCCTCAGCCCCGTGACAGCTTCGCTGCCCGCGGCGCTGGCCGGCACACCGAACGAGGCCCCGGTCGGCGGCTGGGGCAGTTCCACCTGCCCGGAGGCGTTGGCCCGCACCTGGCCGGAAAGAGCGATCACGCCGGTATAGGCCGCTTTGCCGATGCTCTGGCCGCTCAGCGTGTAGCTGGCGGTCTTTGAGCCGCCGGCAAAGACGTAGCTGCCGCCCGTCAGCGTCACCGTGACGGTGGCGGTCTTGCCCGTGCCCGCATTGGCGCTGTCAAAAACGGCGGTGGCGGTGTAGTCGGTGCCCAGGTTCAGCTGCTCGCCCTCCAGCAGGCCGCCGAAGTCCACACTGGTCACGGTGGCGGCGGCGCTGCCGTCGTAGGTCTTGGGCGCCAGCGCGGCGCCGGTGACGCGGATGGTATAGTCCCGCTCAAAGTTGGCGGTGAGGGTGACGTCGTTCGCCGGCATGGCAAAGCTGATCTCGGGTTTCGTGGCGTCGGCAAGGGTGAGCCCCTGCGCCGTCCAGCTTTGGAAGATATAGCCCTCTTTGGTGCCGGCGGTCACCGTGACCGGGTCGTTTTCGGCGTAGGTACCGCCGCCGCTGGCGCCGCTGCCGCCCTGGACGGTGACGGTGTACCGCTGTGCCGGGTCGGGCACCCCGCTCACCTGGACGGCGTAGGTGACCGGATAGCCGAAGGCCGTGGCCACAAAGAGATACTCCCCGTTCTCCAGCGGGTCAGTGGGCTGGATGCGGTTGCCGTCGTTGGGCGAGCGGCCCACGCTCCAGCTGAGCGTCCCGACAGTTTCCGACGGCACCTTGCCGTTTGTCCCGGTGGGCATGTAGTACTCAATGGTGGGCGCGGGGATGCTGCCCGCGCACTGGTCGATCAGGTTCTGCACCGTGTCCCCCGCGCTGGCCTGGTAGGAACCCGAACCGGAGGCGGTGGGATGCATCACCTGATAGACAAACAGCAAATGAGGTGAAGCGGCGCTCAGCGAGGCATAGGCGTTGGAGGTGTACTCCGGCGCGTTTCCTCCGATGGGGCTGGAGAGGGGATCGTCGCCCATCATATACTTCCCTCTGGCGATTTTCAGGTTGGTGCCCAGGTTCAGCGTGCCGTCGTTCTGGATGCACGCCCCTGGGTCTGTGGTGGTGATCGAGGTGAAGGAACCGGAGTTGACGATGGAGGCCTGGGAGTCCGCTTCGATGGTGAACAGGGGCGAAACATCGCCCGAGACCGCCACAGCGTTCAAACTGGGGGCGCCGGACGCTTTCTGCCCGTTCAGATCCAGCGTGACGCCGTCCGGGATGGTGAGCGCACCGGTGATGGTGGCCGTCTGCCACAGTTTGACGGTGCTGCCGGAGCCGGCGTTGCGGAGCGCCTCCTCCAGGGTGTCATATTTCGTGGAAGTCCCGCCCTGGATCAGCTCAAACCCGGTGGTGACCACCCGATCGGAGGCCGTCCGGGACAGGGTGGGATAGGTCAGCGAATACTGCGATGCCGGCGACTTCGCGGCGCTGGCGTCGTGGTTCTGCCCGAACTTCTCCTTCGTGCTCAGGGAGGTCTCGGTCTCCGTCTCGCTGCCCACCAGGAAATAGTGGACCCGCGGTAAGCTTCGGGTCATCCCAGGTGGGGTCGATGGCGTACCACGCATTGTCCAGCTGCACATAGTTCCAGGCGTGCTGCTCGCCGTTGGGCCAGTTGTTCTGGTTGTAGGCCCAGCCCTCAATGTAGGCGTTGGGGATGCCCGCCGCGTCCAGCAGTACCTTGAAGGCGGTGGCGTAGCCGTAGCACACCGGGGCGGTGTTCGGGTCGTTGTTGCTCAAAATGCCGCTGGCGGCGCACCGGGAGTAGTTGCTGGCGCCTATGCCCAGGGGATTGTACACGTTGTGCTGGGCCATCCAGTTGTTCAGGTAGCGCAGCTGGGCCACCACGTCCCCGCCGGAAGGCATCCCCCCGATGATCTCCTGTACCTTCGCATCAAAGCTTTGGCGCACCCCGGGCAGGGTGGCCGCGTCAAAGCCCTCGAAGAAGAAGGATTCGCCCGTCACCGCGGTGCACAGACTGTACACGTTGTCGTCGGACGCGGTCCATGCCAGCTTGGAGGAGTCCACCCAGAAATACTCCGGGTGATCCCGGAAAAAGGCGAAGATGGCGGCGCCGTCGGGCGACCCCTGGGTGGGGGTGAAGGAGACGGCGGAGGGGTCGGTGCTGTTTTTCGCCAGCTCCTCCACCTGCCGGGAAATGGCGTCATACGCCTCTTTGTTGGTGTCGGAAAGCTGGCTGTAGAGCGATCCGTCGGCATCCGGCGTTCCGCCGGCCGCCTGCACGGATGGGAAGGCCATCAGGCCGCACAGCATGCCCCAGACCAGCAGCAGGCTGAGGATGCGTTTAAAGGGGGAAATGTGAGACATGGGAGTTCCTTTCTCGCACAGCGATGTCATGATAGAAAAAGGGATGGGACCGGCGGCGGGGCGACTCGCCGGCAGGTGTTTTTGGCAGGCCCCGCCGGACGGCGGGGCCTGCCGCCGGGCAGATGCCCGTTCCCGCAGGAAAAAAGCTATTCCCTTCAAAAGAAAAGCGAACGAGCGCACGGCAATATTTCATCCTGCGGCAAAAATTTTCTGCCCGGGCGCAAAATACGTCGCAAAAACGCAGGCCGCACAAAACGGCCCGGCACAGGAGGCGGCCTCATCGGCTAAAACGGAACGGCCGCGCCAAATCCGACAGGGATCGTTTATCTTTTTATGGGCAGAAGTATCCCACAAGGAACGGCGCATTGGCAACCCTGCCGAAATATGGCGTATGTCCTGCCACCCCGCGCCGCGGAGCGGTCTGAGCCCGTTCGAGTCCGGCTCCCCGTCCCATTCGTAAAACAAATATGAATATCCCGGTCTTTCACACAAAAACACGCCAAACACGCTCTTATCTATGGTATAATTTACTTCGAATCCAGCCCCCGGTCCGCAAAAGAACATGAACCTGTCGGAGCAGAACCATGCGCACAAAAACCGGAGTTTCCCCATCCGCTGCTTTGCAATATGAAAAAAGATGCCCGCTGCAGAAGAGACCCCATCGGCAAGAGGATGTGGTTCTTTCGGCGCGGCCTTTTCGCGCCTTGCGTCGGCCTGCCTGCATGACAGTGCATCGCAGGGCGCTTTTTCCCATTCGAAAAGGAGGCTGATACGATGACAAAGGAAGAATTCCTAATGCGCATCAAAGAGGATGAAACCTATTCGCCTGGCTGGCAGGCCATCGATGACGCTTTTGAAACGCTGTATCCGGGGCAGGATCCCGATCATTTCGGAACGCTGCTGACATCCAGGGCGGCCCTTGGCGGCGATGAATATCTGGACGGCTTTTCCGTATACAGTTCTCCGAAAGGCTATAAGCACCTGGTCACCTACGGGATGACCGTGCTTTATGGGGATGAAGAGGCTTTCGGCGGCGAATGGAACGGCTGGGGCTATGAGATGACCATCAAGTTAAAGGAAAAAGACACGTCGAACTGCATGTGGGCCATTGATATGCTGTCCAACCTGGCGCGGTACACCTATAAAACGGGGCGTTTTTTCCAGTCAAACCAGTTCATTCAAGGAAACGGGAGCTCCCTGCACATCGGGTCGGATTCCCTCATCACCGCGCTTTTGCTGGTTAACGACACGGAGGCGGAACCGCAGATGTCGGTATACGGCAAAACGGAGTTCATTCAGCTTGTGGGCATCACCGAAGCAGAGCTCCAGGCGGTCATGGAGGACAAAAACAACATTCCCGTGCTGCTCCGGCGTATGAAAGAGGACGGAAACGCCGATCTGGTCACCGATATGCAACGGCAGAGATCCTATTTTTGACTTTCCGCCTTTTTCCGCACCCGGTCACAGAAAAAATCAAGGCTTTTATCCGAGCGAACAAAAACCGCCAAAGGAGGCATCATCATGGGACTTGATCTTTATGCGGGAACATTGACCCGGTATTATTCCCACAACTGGAAGACCGCCGTGCAGCAGTGGGCGGAGGCAAACGGCTACTCCTTCCAAAAGCTCGCCCCGGATGGAAGCCCTGTGGCGGAAGAGGAACTCACCACCGAGGAGATCCGCAACATCCAGGGTGCTGTGGAACGCTGGCGGGATTCCCTGCTGGATGCCATCCGCCAGAACAAGGAGCAGCCCTATGCTCCCTGGACGGAGGACAACGAAAAGCCCTACTACACCGACAAGCCGGACTGGGACGCTTTTGGCGCCATGCTGCTGGTGGCCGCCTGCCATACATATGGCGAGCCGGTGCCCCCCACCGTGAAAAAGGGCTGGGACTTTGCCGAGCATCCCCTGATCGCCCGCCTGGCGGCGGACAAGGAGCAGGTGTGGTCGCTCTTCCGCGGGGCCACCTGGTGGCTGCCGCTGCCGGACGCCTTTTTGTTCCAGGCGCCTCTGCCCACCGACGGCACCGCCGTCATCGGCACGGCGGGCGGGCTGCGGAAGGAGCTGGAGAAACTGAACCGGCTGGCGTGGCAGGCCGATGAAGATACCATCCTGCGCTGGGGCGAGACCGAGGGCTACCCCACAGACGGCGTGTACGGGCCGGACGGAAAAATTGACACGGCCAGCATACAGGAGCACACCGAATACGACACCCAGTCGCTTGCCAAATTCGCCTTCTCCCTGTTCTGGCAGGCGATGCGGTTCGCCGAGGAACAGCAGGTGCCCATCCTGCTGGATTTCTGACAGGATCCTGCCCGGAATGTTCCCGGCCCAAAGGAAAAGAAGGTGGTCGATTTGAAGAATTTCTCCATTCGCGCCGACGGGTTCACCTGGATCTGCGGCCCGCAGGACGATCCCGAGGACCTCTGCCTCCATGGCCATGTTACCGTGCAGATCGGCAAAACCGTGATGGAGTACGACGGGACCGTCAGCGCCACCGCGCTGTATCTTCTGAAAACCCTGACCGAGGATAAGATCATGTCGAAAGAAGATATTCAGATGGTTCCGTGCTGCGGTCACTTCCTGATCGCCAACAAGAATCTGTCCGAGGTCACGATTTTGGGCTGCGACAACGGTCTGGACTGGTCTGTGGTCCACGAGGGCGATGGGGTGAGGTTGACTCTCCCCTCCGGCGAGGAAACATGGGTGCCGTTCGCTGACTACAAGGTCGAGGTGATCCGCTTCGCCGACAAGGTGGAGGCCTTCTATCGTTCCTGCCGACCCAAGCATATCCCGAAGGACGAGTTTGCGCGAAACGGCTACATTGCCTTCTGGAACGAGTGGCACAGGCGCTATACAGAGGCAGCAGACTGAAAAGGACAAGGAGAGAACAAACGATGAGCGATAGGATTTTTCAGCAAAACCCGGACGACAAACAAGTCCCCCGGCCCGGCGGCCCCTTTCTCATTCAGATGTTGTTCAAAGAGCCGGTGCCCATGCCGGACAAGGAAAGCATGACCGCCGTGATGCAGCGGCATATCGGCGCGGTGGAATGTTTTCACTGCGACACAAAGATGGCGGGCTTTACCGCCCTGGAACATATCGCGGAGTTTAAGGAGGGCAAGGCCCCGGTACAGCTGATGGTGATGGGCTGCAACGAATTCAAGGGAAAAGGCTTTGACGCTTTTCTGGTGAGCCAGATGTGGGACTGCCAAAAGGACCGGGAACGCATCCTCCGGGAGTGCAAGTATCAGGTGGTGGCCACCGACATGCTGGCCGGCGCCCTTCCGGCATTGGAACGGGCCAACCTGGACGCCGACTTTGTGGAGGCGCTGGCCGAGCTGTACCCCGGCTGTGAGGCGTTCTTCTTCCAGAACTGCGGCAAGCTGCTGCTGGCAGAAGATGTGCGCTCACACCAGATCGAGGGGCCGGACCGCTTCATCCGGTTTGGCGTCAATGTGCGCTTTTTCAACATTCAGGGGACCGAGGATAAGATCATCGACACGGTGGGCATGAGCACGCTGTGTTTGCCCGACCTCCAGTACCACTTCCGCGGCATGAATCCCAACTGGGTCGTCAACCACGCCTACAACGTGGCGTCGTATATTCTGGAGTACGACAATCCCATTCAGGACGGGGAGACCATCGACGGCGTGGCGGATGGGCAGATGAGTCAGGAGATCCAATGGGTCTGCCGGTATGAGGACGCTTTGATCCAGCCGCCCCGGGCGGTCCTGGATATCAACATGGGGGAATACGCCTCCGGCAATCGCTGATCATCTTCCCGGGCGATGTGCGGCCGTGTCCCCGGCCGTGGTGGTCATTGGTTTACGCTGTAATAACAAATCACATGAAAGGTATTGTAAATGGATGTCAGAGGTCTGTCTTCAACGTATCAGGTCAGGAGGCTGACGGCACAGGATGCGGATTCCGTTTACGAACTTTCCATCGGAAATCCTCTGTTTTATGAATACTGCCCTCCGCATGCAACCAGGGAGGGCATCATGGAAGACATGCGTGCGCTGCCGCCCGGCAAAAGCGCCTGCGACAAGTTTTATGTGGGCTATTTTTGCGAAAACGAGCTGATCGCCATTATGGATCTGATCTTTTCTTATCCGGCTAAAAACACCGCATGGATAGGGCTGTTTATGATGAATCAAGGCCATCAGCACAGGGGGATCGGATCTGAAATCATCCGGGAATGCGCAATGTGTTTGAAGGATCTGGGGGTCGAATTTATCCAGTTGGCCATTGCCAAGGGTAACCCTCAGAGCGAACACTTTTGGCGGAAAAATAAATTTCATAAAACAGGAAGAGAGGTCCCGAAAGAGGGATACACGGCTGTTGTCATGCAGCGAGCGCTGTAAGCCGTTTCAACGCCGTAAAATGTCAGGCTGACATTTTACGCGGGTCATGATCCCATGAATATGGACCAGGAGATTATAAAGAAAAGAGGGATACTGATGGAAAAGGAGAATACCGTCTGCCCCTTCTGCGGCCCGCTGGCGGCGCAGACGAAAGAGTCTCTCAACGGTTCCTACCGCCAATATGACCAAATTCTTCGCAAACTCATGGAACTGGAGCGGCAAGGCCGCATGGAACTGTTCGCCGGTGACTGCCCGCTGGAGGATACCGATGCGGTGCTGGATGCCGAGCAGCATTATACCGTTTGCCACTATGTGCGCTGCCGCAGATGCGGCGCCCTCTATTTTTTGGGCGCCTGCATTCGGGGCGCGCCCGTGTTTCGGCGGGTCCCAGACATCCGGAAGGAAAACCTGGGCACCCGGCTGTGGGGCCGGTGCGGGACCTGCTTTTTGCAGGGAAAAAGCTGAAGCAGGCGTCAACGCGGACGTCACAAAACTTTCCAGGAAAGTCCCCCTGGTTTGCCATGCGTTCGTGAAAGAGACTTGGAGAATCAGCTTTTTACTAACGCACAAGGCCACGGCAAAACCCGCGGCCTTTCATTGCTTTGGGATATAGAAAAGATATTTTATTCTCTATGCTCTTGGTTTCTGATCTTGGTTTTCCGGGGATGGTCGTTGCAAGCTTTTTCAGCAATCAGGAAGGACTGAACATGTGTTGCGACTCAAACATACACAGCGCCATGGTATTTGACGACTGTTCTCCCTCCCTGCCATTCCTGGTATTGATAGAATAGAATTTCTCGGCGCAGCTGCGTTTTACCCAATCAGCGATGAAGATGGTGATCGCCTCACCAAAAAAGACATTCAACGAAGGTGAGCCCGGGTCTGTGCATTTTGATTTACAGGAGAAAACAGCTATGACAATCCAACAAATCATCGACGACAAATCCATTAAGCGCTTGGAAAAGAGGAATGCCATCGTTGAAGGCATCCTCAACAGGAGTTTCGATTTTTCCGCAGTTTCTGCGGCCTGTTCATTTTGCCCGAAAAAAAGATTGCCCTTTTGCTGGAAGCCATTGAAGAAGTTAGCCGTTCCAAAGAATTTTCCTTGGAAGAAGATTATCTGAATCTGTCAGAAAGATATATTTTGTCTTCTGATCCTTCCTGCAAAAGGGAAGCTTCCAGAATCGTTGGAAATCTTGCGGCTGCTTTTCCGGCGAAGCTTGATCACGCCATAGCCGCTTTGTTGCAAAACGCGAATGATGACGGAACGGTGACCCGATGGGCAAGCGCTTATGCTTTATCCCGCATCGTGATACTCCCGTAATACGCAAAGGGACCTCTGTTTGAACAAATCTGCGATTTGTGCGAAAAAGAAACGGAAAGCGGCGTAAGGAACCAATATGGGAAAGCGTTAAAAAAAGCGGAAAGAATCAGATAGATTCACGGCCTGCCCCGCCCATGCGCTGCAGAGATTCACACCGCTTTCCGCCATCTGCTGTATAAATAAACATCCACCGGCCAAGCCGGTGGTTTTTCACATGCGGGCATAGCCCTATGTTCTTCGCCACGCGTAGAACGCGTAATACGGTCTGCCAGCTGCGTGGGATTGTTACTTGCCGCCCGTGAACGGGCC